>NZ_CP118610.1:3405000-3705000 GCF_028993555.1 Ensifer adhaerens
TACCACTGGATCCACATTCCGGTTGGATACCTCTATTGCATCAACAACCCGCGCACCGACTGGTGCTTCACCACAGCCGCGGAAGAGGGCCTCAACGGCCGCTCGCTCGGCTATCCCCGCGGCAAGGTGCTCGGCGGCTGCTCCTCGATCAATGGCATGATCTATATGCGCGGCCAGGCTGAGGACTACGACCACTGGCGCCAGCTCGGCTGCACCGGCTGGGGCTGGGACGACGTTCTGCCGCTCTTCAAGAAGTCCGAGGACCATTATCGCGGTGCCAACGAGATGCACGGCGCCGGCGGCGAGTGGCGGGTGGAAAAGGCCCGCGTGCGCTGGGACGTGCTCGATGCTTTCCAGAAAGCCGCAACTGAAGCCGGCATTCCCGAGACGCCGGATTTCAACCGCGGCAGCAACGAAGGTTCCGGCTACTTCGATGTCAACCAGCGCTCCGGTATCCGCTGGAACACGGCGAAGGCATTCCTGCGCCCGGCGCAGAAGCGCGGCAACCTGACGGTGCTCACCAAGGCGCATGTGCGCAAACTCATCATCGAGGACGATCGCATCGCCGGCGTCGAGTTCCAGCACGATGGTGTGGTGAAGCGCGCCCGTGCCACCCGTGAGACCGTGCTTTCGGCCGGTGCCATCGGCTCGCCGCACATCCTCGAACTCTCAGGCATTGGCCGCGGTGACGTGCTTCAGGAAAACGGCATCGAGGTCCGCCACGAACGCGCGGGCGTCGGCGAAAACCTGCAGGATCACCTGCAATTGCGCATGGCCTATAAGGTCACCGGCGTGCCGACGCTCAACGAAAAGGCCAATTCGCTGATCGGCAAAGCATCGATCGGGCTTGAATATCTGCTCAGGCGCTCCGGACCGATGGCGATGGCGCCGAGCCAGCTCGGCATCTTCACCCGCTCCGGCCCGGAGAAGGAAACGCCCGATCTGCAGTACCACGTCCAGCCGGTCTCGCTCGACAGGTTCGGCGAGCCCGTTCATTCCTTCCCGGCGATCACCGCCAGCGTCTGCAACCTGCGGCCGGAAAGCCGTGGCTCGGTGCATCTGAAGGGGCCCGATTTTGCCGCCGCACCGGATATCCGGCCGCGCTACCTGACGGCCGAGGCCGACCGCAACGTCGCCGTCAGCGCCATCCGGCTGACCCGACAGATCGTCAAGCAACCCTCCTTCGCCCGCTTCAACCCGGTCGAGTTCAAGCCGGGCCCGTCCTATGAGAGTGAGGACGACCTGAAGCGTGCGGCCGGTGATATCGGCACGACGATCTTCCATCCGGTCGGGACCTGCCGCATGGGCGCCGATCCGGAAAGTGTCGTCGACCCGGAACTGCGGCTTCGCGGCCTCAAGGGCTTGCGCATCGCCGACGCCTCGATCATGCCGACGATCACCTCTGGCAACACCAATTCGCCGACGATCATGATCGCCGAAAAGGCTGCGGGCATGATTTTGGCTGCCAATCGCTAAGACCGTCGAAGGTGCTGATTCCACGCCCGATTCAGGCCTCGTCGCGCCGGCGGATAACGGTAAACTGGCCGAAAAGCGACGCGAAATGCTTAAATCTCGGGGCTTGAGCCCCTATATCAGGCCCTGATGGCTCAGTTTTGAGCCCAAGCAAGATTAGGGGTTATGATGGCAATGCAGCGATTTGGGCGCTTTGGACGAACTCTGGCAATGATGGCGATCGGCATGGTCGTCGCGCTGACCGTTGTGGACGTCGCCGAAGCGCGGCGTTCGGGCGGTGGCTTCGGCAGCCGCGGCACCCGCACCTTCTCGCAGCCGCCGGTGACCCGCACCGCGCCGACAAACGCGGCACCGATCGACCGTTCGATGACGCCGCGCCAAGACGCAGGCCCGGCCGCCACCAATCCGGCAGCCGGACAGACGCGCCCGACCAACGCCACCCAGCCGAACGCCCGTCCGGGCTTCTTCAGCGGCTTCGGCGGTTCCCTCCTCGGCGGCCTCATGGTCGGCGGCCTCATCGGCATGCTGATGGGCGGCGGCATCGGCGGTGCTGCCGGCTTCCTCGGCCTGATCGTGCAGATGCTTCTGATCGGCGGCCTGATCATGCTCGCCATGCGCTTCTTCGGCCGCCGCCGTCAGCAGACGGCCTATGCCGGCCCGTCCGAGCGCTCGTCGGGTCAGTCGCCGTCGAACGGCATGCCGTCGTTCAAGATCCCGAGCATCGGCGGCGGCCAGCCGGGTGGCCAGGCGCAAGCTCGGCCCCAGGCCGCGCCTCAGCCGGCGCCCGTCACCGATGGCCCCGCCGATGAAATCGGCATCCAGGGGTCCGACCTCGAGCAGTTCGAAAAGATGCTGAAGGACGTGCAGGCCGCTTACGCCGCGGAAGACTACGGCACGCTGCGTCGCCTGACGACGCCGGAAGCCATGTCCTATCTTGCCGAAGAACTCAGCGACAACGCGACGAGCGGCGTCAAGAACGATGTGCGCGACGTGCACCTGGTTCAGGGCGACGTGGCCGAAGCCTGGTCCGAAAACGGCACCGAGTACGCGACCGTCGCGATGCGCTACGAGAGCATCGACGTGATGCGCGACCGCGCCACCGGCAAGGTGATCAGCGGCGATCCGGACAAGCTGACGGAAGCAGTCGAACTCTGGACCTTCGTTCGCAAGCCGGGCGCCGAATGGCAGGTTTCGGCGATCCAGGGTGTCAGCCACGACTAACGCGGACGCGAAATGAAATCGACGAAAGGCCCGGTCGGCTCCGCCGCACCGGGCCTTTTCCTTTTCACCGTCACGCGATTGCCGGAACAGCCTCCGACGCGCCAAGAATCTGGGTGATCACGTCCCGGAGCCAACGGTGGGCAGGGTCAGCGTCGCGCCGCCGATGCCAGATCTGTCGAAAGGCAAAGGGCGGAATGGCAAAGGGGGGATAGAAGACAGTCAGCGGCCCGGCCTCTGCGTCGAGCGGCAGGATACGGCGTGCCACCGTCAGCACGAGATCGGTTCCGAGAACGAGGCCAGGTGCGGCACTCCAATGGGGCAGCGCCAGCGCAATGCGGCGTTTGTGCCCTGCGGCCGCCAGCGCCAGGTCGATCTCGTTGCCGGTGTCGCCGCGCAGCGAAACGAGGATATGCGGTCGCTGCAGATAGACCGTGAGATCCATCGTCTTTTCATCACCAAGGCTGGCGGCATCTGCCAGACAGGCGAAGTGCTCTTCGAAGAGAAGCGATGTTCTGAGATCCTCGGCAAGGACGGGAAACACGCCGAGCGCCAGGTCGATCTCGCCGTCGATCGCCTGCGACATCATCACTTCGCGGCTAGCCTGGCTGATGATGAGATCGACGTTTGGCGCGCCCCTGCGCAGCACCGCCATCAACTTCGGCAGCAGCACGAGTGCCGCATAATCGGACATCGCCAGCCGAAAGACATGCCGCTCGCGCAAGGGATCGAACGCCTCTGATCCCATGAGCTGGCGCATGTGCGCCAGCGCCTCGGCGAGCCGAGGGGCGATCTCCAGCGCGCGCACGGTCGGTTCAAGCTGTCCGCCACGGCGCACGAGCAGTGGATCGTCGAAGAGAACTCGCAAACGCGCAAGCGCATGGCTCACGGCCGGCTGGCTTTTGTTGAGCCTGATCGCCGCCCGGGAGACATGCCGTTCTGCGAGCAGGGCATCGAGCACCACCAGCAAGTTCAGATCGATCGCGCCAAGATTATTCATCAAACGAATATAGCACGTGATAAATTGGAATTTCCATTCTTGCAGTCGATGAAGAAGAATTGGGCAGTCAAGAAGGAAAAACAATGCCCACTCTCTCCTCCCTCCTCATGCTTGCCGCGGCGATCTTCGCCGGCGCCGTCGTCCCCCTCCAGGCCGGCGCCAATGCCAACCTTGGCCGCCTCCTCGGCCATCCGCTCTGGGCGACCACCGTCTCGCTCGGCGTCAGCCTCGCGCTCATCCTACCGATGCTGATTGCCTTGCGGGCGCCGTTGCCAAGCCTCTCGTTGGCTTTCAAGGGTCCGTGGTGGATCTGGATCGGCGGCCTCGCCGGTGTGATCTACATCACCGCGGCTCTCCTCCTTGCGCCGACGCTCGGCGCGGCAAGCTTCATCGTCGCTGTCATCGCCGGCCAGATGGTCATCTCCATGCTGATCGATCACTACGGCCTGATGGGTTTCCCGCAAAAGCCGGTCAATGCGGCGCGGCTGACCGGCCTGCTCTTCATCGTCGGCGGCATGGTGATCACGCAGATCGCCAATGTTGCTCCGGCCTTGGCCAACGCAACGCGATAGCGCCGCAAAGCGACGCGGGCAGCCAGACCAACGCGGCTGCCGCTTGTCACCTGGGAAGCGCGCATGGTAGATGGCTGATCATGTCGAGCGAACCCCATTTGATGGCCTGAGCTGCCCCGCAAGGCGGGGCTTGCAACCGTGAGCCCAGAACCGTCCGCCTGTCGAGCGGACAGATTACGTTCGCATCGATCCGCCCAAAGCTCGGCCCTTGAAAGGGCACCCGGATCGACTGCCTGCCATCGGGCTCGTCATGACCACACCCAATCTCTGGGGCGCCGCCGCCTTCCGGCGCATCAGCCTCGTTCTCGTTGTCCATTCTTTCGGTTCCTGGATGCTCGTTGCCGCGTTGCCGCTCATCGTCGCCGCACGCTTCGGCGCCGGCGCTGAACTCGTGGGCAGCCTGGCTCTCCGCCTTCTGCCGCGCATCCTGTTTGCGCCCCTGGCCGCAGCCCTCCTGCGGAGAACCGGTCCGCACATTCCGGTCCGCTGTGCGATCGCTGGCATCGCCGTAGCGATCCCGGGCCTGGCACTGGCACCGGATGCGATAACCCTGCAAGCAATCGTCTTCCTCATCGGCCTTGCGGATACGGTGATCACGCCGGGCCTTCTCACGCTCCGTGCCGCCTCCGTACCGCCCGCCCGCAATATGGAAGCCAACACCGCCTTCCAGGCCATCGACCGCTTCGCCAAGATCTTCGGCCCGCCGGCGACGGGTCTTGCAGCGGCCGCGACCTCGATATCCGCGACACTGTTTGCCCTGGCGCTCGGCCACATCGTCGCGGCAGCTCTCCTTTTGCGCCATGCCGGCAACCGGCAGCCATGTGCGCCTTCCGTCTCCAATGCCCCGAATTTCCGGCAGGAGGTCATCACGATCCTGCGCGACAATCCGTTGCTGTGGGCTCTGCTGCTCCCTGCCCTGGGCTACATGGTTTCGCTCGGCGCGCTGCAGCCATTCCTGTTCTGGCTCAACCGTGACCAGTTTCATCTGGGACCGGAGATGTGGACCGTGCTGCTCGGCGCCCAAGGGCTGGGCGCCCTGATCGGCGCCCTTGTCTCGAGCCGGCTGGCGAGAGTTCTCACCGAGACGCGTGCACTGTTGCTTGCCTATCTCGCCGCAAGCCTATTGGAGGGCATCTCGACCTTCGCGCTGATCTTCGCGCCCGATCATGGTACGGCCACGGCGCTGCTGATCGTCGGCGGCATACCGGAGATGGTCGCATTCGCGGCCTACTTCACTCTCGTGCAGCGATGCCTGTCGCTGGAACGCCAGACTGTCTTCTATGCCCTTACCTTGCCGCTGATGGATCTCTGCCTTGCTGCAGGGGTGCTGTCCGGAGCGATCTGTACGAGCGGGCTCATGTCCCTTGGGCAATTCTGGTTGTTTGCCAGCGCCTGTGCCGTGCTGCCGGTTCTGCCGTTCCTCGGATGGCGCGGGCGGATTGCCGACCGCTGAGCGACCGCTCTGAGCCAAAAAGATCAACGCCAGCCGTCACTTGCGGCTGGCGTGTTTCGTTTCGACTGGCCATACTCTCTGCGGGCTAGAAGGGGTTTGGCATGCAGGATCGATTGTTCATCGACGGAAAATGGGAAAAGCCGCGGCGCGGTGGCACGCTCGACGTCATCAACCCGGCGACGGAGGAGATCATCCACCGCGCACCCGCCGCAACTTATGAAGACATCGACCGGGCCGTGAAAGCCGCTCGTATCGCCTTCGACAATGGTGGCTGGCGGCAATTATCCGGCACCGAGCGCGCCGCCTATCTTCGGGCGATCGCCGCAAAGATCGAGGAGAAGCGCCACTCGCTGGCGCGGCTCGAAGTGGCCGACAACGGTAAGCCGCTGCCCGAGGCGCTGTGGGACATCGACGATGCCGCAGGCTGCTTTCGCTACTATGCAGGCCTTGCCGAAGAACTGGATGCCGATCCCGAAGAGACAATCGCCGTCAGCGACAGTCGCTTCACGTCTCGGGCCGTGCGCGAGCCGCTCGGCGTCGTCGGCGCGATTACGCCCTGGAACTATCCGCTGCTGATGGTCTCCTGGAAAGTCGCACCGGCGCTTGCCGCCGGTTGCACCATCGTGCTCAAGCCCTCGGAGCTGACGCCGCTGACGGCGCTGGAACTCGGCGCCATCGCCGAGGAGATCGGCCTGCCGCCCGGCGTGCTCAATATCGTCACCGGTACCGGCGCGGATGCCGGTCAGCCGCTCACCGAGCACCCCCTGGTCGACAAGCTCGCCTTCACCGGCTCTGTCGTCACCGGCCGCAAGGTGATGATGGCCGGTGCCCAGGACATCAAGAACGTCAGCCTCGAACTCGGCGGCAAGTCACCCTTCGTCGTCTTTGCCGACAGCGACATCGACAAGGCCGTCGAATGGATCATGTTCGGCATCTTCTGGAATCAGGGCCAGGTCTGTTCGGCGACCTCGCGGGTGCTGGTCGAGGAGGAGATCTACGAGACTGTCGTCAGGCGTCTTTGCGAGGAAGCCGCGAAGATCAAGATCGGCAACGGCCTGGAGGATGGCACCCTGCTCGGGCCGATCGTCTCCCGCGGCCAATATGACAAAGTTGTCGGCGCCATCGATCGCGCCCGGCAGGACGGTGCCACGGTCGCAACAGGCGGCGGCCGCCCGGCAGGCCTGAACAGCGGTTACTTCCTCGAGCCGACTGTGCTGACCGACATGCGCGACGACAGTTTCGTCTGGCGCGAAGAGATCTTCGGCCCGGTCGTCTGCGTCAAGCCGTTTCGCGAGGAGGCGGACGCGATCCGCATGGCCAACGACAGCCGCTTCGGGCTGGCCGCGGCTGTCATGTCGGCCGACCGCGAGCGTTGCGAACGCGTCGCCCGAGCCTTTCGCGCAGGCATCGTCTGGATCAACTGCTCGCAACCGACCTTCACCGAAGCCCCCTGGGGCGGCTACAAGCAATCGGGCATCGGCCGTGAGCTCGGCCGCTGGGGTCTTTCGAACTATCTCGAGACCAAGCAGATCACCAGCTTCGACACCGACGAGCCCTGGGGCTGGTACATCAAGGAGTAGCGACGACCGTGTCGCGGAAGCCGCGGCGTCAAATTCCCTTCATGCGCCTGTGAAATAAGCCGACTAACGATAGCATCCCACAGGCTGTCGCGGGGCACACTCAATCCGGAGGGTCAGATGAACAGTTCGAACGACGAAACACAGGACTGGCTGGAAGCGGAATTGGCCGACACGCTCGATGAGGATTACGAGCTCGAGCTCTCCGAGCCGGCGCTGTCGGAAGAGATCCGCAAGATCTACCGAAAGAGCCACCCGCCATCGATCCCGCGTATCGATTACTTCCGGACGCTCCTGAGGCTTCAGTCCGAGCTGATCAAGCTGCAGGACTGGGTGGTCTACCACAAGGAAAAGGTCGTGGTGATCTTCGAGGGCCGTGATTCTGCCGGCAAGGGCGGTGTCATCAAGCGTATCACTCAAAGGCTCAACCCGCGCGTCGTGCGCGTCGCAGCGCTGCCGGCGCCGTCCGACCGTGAAAAGACGCAATGGTATTTCCAGCGCTACGTGCCGCACCTGCCGGCCGGCGGCGAGATCGTGCTGTTCGACCGCTCCTGGTACAACCGCTCCGGCGTCGAGCGCGTCATGGGCTTTGCTACCGAAAACCAGGTCGAGCAGTTCTTCGACGACGTGCCGGAGTTCGAGCGCATGCTGGTACGCTCGGGCATCCGGCTGGTGAAATACTGGTTCTCGATCACCGACGAGGAACAGCAGATGCGCTTCCTCGTGCGCATCCACGATCCCTTGAAGCAGTGGAAGCTGTCGCCGATGGACCTGCAGTCGCGGGTCCGCTGGGAAGGCTACACCAAGGCCAAGGAAGAGACCTTTGCCCGCACCAACATTCCGGAAGCCCCGTGGCACATCGTCGAAGGCAACGACAAGAAGCGCGCCCGGCTCAACTGCATCGACCATCTGTTGACACAGATCCCTTACGAGGACGTGCCGCACGAGGAAATCTCGCTGCCGGAGCGCGTCTTCAACCCGGACTACGAGCGCAAGGTGCTGCCGCCGGAACTCTACGTGCCGTCAAAGTACTGACAACGAAGCGAAGACCCTCGTCCGTTCGCAGTTGAAAGCGAGGCGGCACCCGCCCGCCTCGCTTGCAATGTCTCCCCGAACATCAGAGATTGCCGTGAAACGACAGTTTCATGGAATCGACATGAGCCCCAAAGAACGCTCCTTCCTCACCCGTGTCCGCCAGGTGCTGCCGGAGCTGCATCCGGCCGAGCGGCGGCTGGGGGATTTCCTCTGCGATTTTCCAGGCGAAGTCGCAAGCTACTCGGCCCAGGAACTGGCCGCGCTGGCGCATGTGTCGAAGGCGACTGTCTCCCGTTTCATCCAGCGGCTCGGCTACGACAACTACGAGGAGGCGCGTCGTCATGCCCGCGCCGACAAGCAGACAGGTTCTCGCCTGTTTCTCGCGACCGCCACCGACAGCGGCGGCGAGCAGTCGCTCACCTCCCACGTAGCCCAGGGCGTCGCCAATATCGAGGCGACCTTTCTCGCCATATCCGAAACCCAGGTGACCGCGGCGGCAACCGCCATTCTCGGCGCCCGCAAGGTCTGGGTGATCGGCTTCCGCGCCAGCCATTCCTTCGCCACCTATCTGCAATGGCAGATGACACAGGTGGTCGAGCATATCGCCGCCATCCCGGGCGGCGGCCAGACGCTGGGGGAACATCTGGTCAGCATCGGTAGTGATGACGTCGTCATTCTCTTCGGCCTGCGCCGGCGCGTTTCGCTGATGGAGCCAATCCTCGCACAGCTGGAAAAATCGGGCACGCGCCTGCTCTATATCACCGACGAGGGTGTACCTTTCCTCAACCAGGCGGAATGGCACTTCCGTTGCCAGACGCTGGCGCCGGGGCCCCTGTTCAACCACGTCTCGGTCATGGCGCTCTGCCATCTGCTCACCACCCGATGCATCGAAATTGCCGGCACTGCCGGCCGAAACCGGCTGCGCGGCATCGAAGCCATCAACGACGCGCTCGAGGAATTGTGAGCGCCGATTGGGCATTTGCCTGAAACGCTGGAACAATTTTCAAGCACAGGAAATCTGAGTTTCTTCCGCGCGAATGATGGCCCCTACGCCTAAAGCTTTGGTATTAAACAAGAAACCTTAGTTTCTCAACAAATGGCATGAAATCTGCATTGCATGTGCGGCGCGGCGAACGACCGTTTCGTTCCGCAGCGCATCATAGAATCCTCTATGAAACTGAGATTTCATGATGTAGATTTCATGAAACTGAGTTTTCACATTTTCACGTTGTTAAGCCATAAAGGGGAACGAACCATGGCAGCGGAAAATATGGTGCCGTCCGGCAGGTCATCGCCGGTCATCAGACAGTTGGAATCAGCCTTCACCAAGATCGGCGTCACCGGCGCCCACAAGCAGATCCTCGCCCTCGTGCTCATCGGTTGCCTGTTTGACAGCTTCGAGCAGAACACCATCGGCGTCGCCGGCCCGATCCTGAAGGAACATTGGGGCCTCACCGGCACCGACATCGGCTTCCTCAACACCATCACCTTCGGCAGTGCAGCACTTGGCCGCCTGCTCTCCGGTATCCTCGGCGACCGCTACGGCCGGCGCGTAATGCTGACGATCAACCTCCTGCTCTTCACCATTGGCTCGGCGGCCTGTGCCATGGCGCCGAACTTCGCCACGCTGTGCTTTGCCCGCGCGATTGTCGGCTTCGGCGTCGGCGGCGAGATCTCGACGGCCGTGACGATGCTCTCGGAATTCTGCTCTCCAAAATTCCGCGGCACCGCAGCCGGCCTCGTCAATGTGGGCGCCGGCGGCTTCGGCAACTTCCTGGCACCCGCCTTCGGCCTGATGATCTTCACCCTCTTCCCGGGTGAAAACAGCTGGCGCTGGCTCTTTGCAGCCCTCGCCCTTCCGGCCCTTCTCGTCGTCTTCTACCGCCGCTTCGTGCCGGAAACGCCGCGCTTCCTGGCATCGCAGGGCAAGATCGACGAGGCCAACAAGGTGCTTTCGATCCTCGCCTCCGGCTCGCTTCGCCCGCGCAACCTCAAGGTCCAGGAGTATCTGACCAAGGACCATCTGAAGGACGAGGAACCGGCCAAGAGCGACTGGAAGGAACTCTTCCGTGCGCCCTTTATCGGCCGCACCATTCCGGTCGCCATCGCCATCCTGATGAGCTACGGCGCCCAGCTTTCGGTGCTGACGCTGATGCCGATCATCTTCGTGTCGATGGGCTATACGCTTCAGGGCAGCCTGCTCTACAGCATGATCATCCAGAGCGGCAGCGTGCTCGGCGCCATCGCCGCCTCGATGTTCGGCTACTACTTCCCGCGCAAGAGGGTGCTGACGCTTGGTGCTGTCTTCGCCTGCCTCGCGGCGGTCTCGATCGCCTATCTCGGCACCAACATCTATCTGGTGCTGATGTTCGGCGCGATCTTCCAGTTCTTCGTGCTCCTGCTCAACACCTCGATCTGGATCTACGCGCCTGAACTCTTCCCGACCCGCATCCGCGCCTTCGGCGTGGCCCTGATCCTGGCAACCGGTTCGGCCGCGGGCTCCTTCATTCCCACCATCGCCGGCGCCCTCTTCGATGTCTACGGCATGGTCGGTGTCTTCGGTCTCGCTGCCGGCATGTATGCAGTCTTTGCCTTCTGCATCCAGCTGGGCCCCGAGACCTACGGCATGTCGATGGAAGACTTGACCCAGCCTGCCGACGCCGATCTGGCCAAGGCTGACACTTCTGAAATCAAAGTCGGCGTGGAACTGAGAACGTGAGCGCACATATCCTTCTGATCAACCCGAACAGTTCACGTGCCACCAGCGACATGATGGTCGCCATCGCACGCCGGGCGGCATCAGGACGCATGGCCGTGGCAGTTGCCACGGCCATGCGGAACCCACCGATGATCGTGACACCGGAGCAGCTGGATGCAGCCGCCGCCGAGGTCGTCGAGATCGGCGAAAAGCACGAGGCCGGATGCCTCGGCATCGTCGTCAGCGCCTTCGGCGATCCCGGCCTTGCCGCCCTCAAGAACCGCCTCGCGATCCCCGTGATCGGTATCTGCGAGGCCTCGATGATCGAGGCCTCGCGCAACGGTCGCAAATTCGGCGTCGCCACGACGACGCCGGAACTGATCCAGGCGATCGACGACCGCGCCCGAGACCTCGGTGTCTGCCCGCAATATACCGGCATCCGCTGCACGTCAGGCGACCCACTCGCACTCTCCGCCCACCCGGAACGGCTGCTGGCAGCTCTCGGCGACGCCGTCCGCCAGTGTGTTGAGCTCGATGGCGCCGAAGCCGTCATTATCGGTGGCGGCCCGCTCGGCCAGGCGGCCGAACAACTCCAGCCGCTGTTCTCGACGCCGATCATCGCACCCATCCCGAGCGCGATCGACCGCATGCTCGACCTGATGCAGGTCGCCGCCTGACAGGCATTCATCATGAGCCACCCAAAAGGAGTATGGATCAGGCGGCAGTAACGCCTGTTTCCGCCGGTCGCCCTGTGGTATTTTCGCTCTTTCAAATTAGGCGAGACCGAAGCTGGGGCGGAGGTTGCGCGATGAAATCTCTCTTTGCTTCGCTGGCCGCGGTGGCGTTTTTTACCGCGGCGGCCATGGCAGGTCCCTTGCATGACGCGGCACGGGACGGCGAAACAGAACGCGTCAAACAGTTGCTCGATCAAGGAACCGACATAACCGAGCCCGATGCGGCCGGTGAGCCGGCGCTGCTGATCGCTGCTCTGAAGGGACGCACGGAGGTTGTAGCGCTCCTCATCGAGCGCGGCAACGACATCGAGATTCGCAACAAGGGCGGCCTGACAGCACTGCATGCGGCGGCCTATGGCGGCAATCTCGAAACCGTCAAACTGCTCGTCGCCAAGGGTGCTGCCGTCAACGACACCGCGAACTTCTACAAGATGTCGCCGCTGCATGCGGCAGCCGAAGAGGGCCACGCCGAAGTCGTCGCCTTCCTTCTCGCCAACAAGGCCGACATCGAGGCCAAGGAGCGCAACGGCTACACGCCGCTGACACAGGCGGGGTGGCGATCATACTGGCCAACCGCCGAGCTTCTCCTGAAGGCTGGTGCCACCTGCCAGAAGGCCGAATTGGTCGGAGATTGGCTCTATGGTGAATGCACCAAGCGGCAATAAAACCAGATCCGGAAACGGAGGAAATGGCATGTCTCGATACTCCATACCATTTGCAATCGCGGCGACAGCGGTGCTTGTTGCGTCCGCCGGCCCGTCGCTGGCCGAAGAACCTGTCAATACGGGCTACTTCGGCGATGTGGCGATCAAGGGATACGACCCTGTCGCCTATTTCACCGAGAACAAGGCAGTCGAAGGATCGCCCGAATTCAGCTACCGCTGGCTGGGCGCCACCTGGCAGTTCGCAAGCGCCGAGCACCGTGAGCAATTCATGAAGGAACCGACCCGCTATGCACCGCAATATGGCGGCTACTGCGCCGATGGCGTCTCCTTCGGTACCGTGACGACCAATATCGATCCGAAGGCCTGGCGCATCATCGAGAACAAGCTCTATCTCAGCTATGATCCGGGGGCGGCAGACGGTCTGGTGAAGAACCCCAACAAGGTGGTCGATTCGCGCAAGCATTGGTCCGAGGTGGAGCAGACGCTGCTCACCGAGAAGGCGAACATCAACTGGACCAAGGCCCAGCCCTGACAGCTTATGGACCGGACGTGATCGCGACTATCGTTCGATCGAGAAGAATTTCAGCGCCTGCGGCGTGACGTTGATGTAGTCCGCCGTACGCTCGCCCTTCGCCGTATTGCGGTAGACGTAGCCGCAGACCATACGGTCGAGAAAATACCCGTCATACTTCTCGCAGAGCTGGTTGCCCTTCACTTCGATGCGGCCGGTGATGTTGGTGTTGCTTGTACGGTAGGCGGTGTTGCCGTCCTTGTCGAAGAACTGTGCGAAGCTCGTGCCGTTCTTGTGCACGCCGACCCAGGTCTTGTCGTCGGTCAGTTGCTTGAGCTCCGCCGGACCAAGCCGGTCGCCGGCAGCGCCTACGAAGCCAAAGGGCCATTCGGGGATACCGGCGACGCGTAGGCCGAACAGATGACGATAGAGATCCTCCTCGCGCCAGTAGTCGTAGAGATAGCCGTAGTAGCTGAGGTTCGTATCCGGGAAGAGCTTCAGCAGTTCGGCCGCTTCGGAAGCCGCACTCTGCTGGTCACCACGCTGGGCATAGGCGGACGCCAAGTATTCGCGCACCGCCTCCGCCTTTGGCAAGGACGCACCTGCTGCCTCAATCAACGGGATCGCCTTTTCGAGGCGGCGCGCCGTGTAATAGACAATGCCCGCCAGCAGCTGCAGGCTGGATGACGGTGACGGATCGAGCCTCAACGCCCGCCCGACGTCATCGATCGCTTGCTCATGTTCACCGGTCTGGGCCAGCACCAGCGCCAGGTTGGCAAGCGCCTCGGCATCGTTCGGCTGGGCGGAAACGGCCCTGAGCGCCGATTCCTTTGCCTCCAGCGGGCGACCGTCGACCAGTTGCAGCAGCGCCAGCACCGTATGGGCGCGGGCATTGTTGGCGTCGAGCTTCAGCGCCTGGCCTGCCGCATCATAGGCAATCTTGCGCGCCACCGCCGCCGACCAGAGGTAGTTGTAATCGTTGCGCCAGACATCGACTGCGACACGGGCAATCCCGGCGTGGGCATCGGCGAACTTGGGATCGAGGTCGATCGCCCGCTGGTAGAAGGAAAGCGTCTGGCGATAGGTATCGACATCGCGCCAGACGAGACCCTGCTGCTCGGCCCGCATGTAGTTGTCATAGGCCTCGAGATTGTCCGTCGGGATGCGTGCCAGCTGGTCGCGCTCCCCCTCGCTGAGCTTGACCTCCAGTGCGGCAATGATCTTGCTGATGACGTCGTCTTGGACAGCGAACAGGTCGGCATACTGCCGGTCGTAGCGCTCCGCCCAGAGTGACAGCCCGCTCACCGCATCGATCAGCTTGACGTTGATGCGTAGCCGCTGGTCAGCCCGCTGCAACGTGCCCTCCAGCACGTAATGCACGCCGAGTTCGGCAGCCACGTCCTGGATCTTGGTGGCATTGCCCTTGAGCGCGAAAACCGAATGCCGGGCAATGACGAAAAGGCCGGAGACCTTGGACAATTCGGTGATGAGATCGTCCGTCAGCCCTTCGGCCAGGTGATCGTGATCGCTGTCGCCGCTGACATTGATGAAGGGTAGTACCGCGACCGAAGGCTGGTCCGGAAGGGGATAGGCAAAGCGCTGTGACGGGCCTTGTGCCGGGATCATCGTCCACGGCTGCCACCAGGCAGTCGCGGCGGCCAGCGCCAGCGCCACCACGCCGATCGCTACACGTTTCAACAGGGCAGCGGTACTTCTGTCTTTCACGACAATCGTCTTGCCCGCCGCACCGGGGTCCAGAAGTACCCGGTAGACGCGGACCGGCTCGGCCAACCCCTTGACCGGCTGTCGGCCAAGCGAGGCAAAGCCGACTTTCAGCTTGGAGCTGACCTGGTCATAGGCCGTTCCCGAGATGGCGATGCCGCCAGGCTCGGCCAGACCCTGGACCCGGTCGGCAATGTTGACGCCATCACCGTGGATGTCGTCGCCTTCGACGATGATGTCGCCGAGATTGATGCCGATGCGGAAGTCCAGCCTTTCCCCGTTGGGTCCCTTTTCGTCTTCCGCCTCAGCCTTGCGTTTCTGGATATCGATCGCGCATTGTGCCGCGTCGACGACGCTGCGGAATTCGACCAGCAGGCCATCGCCCATCGTTTTCACCAGACGGCCGTGATGCTCGCGAAACAGCGGCTCCAGGATATTGGAAACGTCAGACTGGAATCTCAGGCGCGTCCCTTCCTCGTCCAGCCGGCTCAAGCGGCTGTAACCGACGACATCCGCGATCAGGACGGCAGCGAGGTGGCGCTCCATCGACGAGCTCTCAACGCACGATGTACTCCAGCCGTAATGTTACCGCAGCTTGGCGGGCGGCGCCATCGGCGCGCATGGGCAAGACGCTGCGCCAGCACCGTAACCGTTACGTACTTGCGGCACCCAGCCGAACTGGCACGATTGCCGGCGATCATTCAAAGGAATTTGCCATGCTCAAACGACGGTCACTGCTGATGCTCGGCGCTCTTGCAACGGCACTGCCAGTGCTCAAGATGACGAAAGCGAGCGCTGCCGATATCGGCCTCTCCGCGGACGAGGCGCGCGCCATCGCCAAGGACGCCTATATCTACGGTTTTCCGCTCGTCGACAGCTACCGGATCCAGCATTCCTATTTCGTCGATCGCAGCAATCCGGAGTTCAAGAGCGGCTGGAACACGCTCAACAACACCGCGCGGGTCTATACGCCTGAGGACAAGGCAATCCAGACGCCGAATTCCGATACGCCCTATTCCTTCCTCGGCGCTGATTTGCGTGCCGAGCCGCTGGTCCTGACCGTGCCTGCGGTCGAAAAGGAGCGTTACTACTCGCTCCAGTTCATCGACATGTACACGTTCAACTTCGCCTATGTCGGCAGCCGCGCCACCGGCAGCGAGGCCGGCGCCTTCCTGCTGGTAGGACCGAACTGGAAGGGCGAGACGCCGCCAGGGATCAAGGCGGTAATCCGCTCGGAAACCGAATTCGCCTTCGTGCTCTGCCGCACGCAACTCTTCAACCCCGCCGACATCGAGAACGTCAAGAAGATCCAGGCCGGCTATAAGGTCGAGCCGCTGTCGTCCTTCCTTGGTCAGGCTGCACCGGCGCCGGCACCCGCCGTCGATTTCATCAGGCCGCTCAGTGCCACAGAGGAGAAGACCTCGCCGGAGTTCTTCGAGATCCTCAATTTCGTCCTCGGTTTCTGCCCGACCAACCCATCGGAAAAGGACCTGATGGAGCGCTTCGCGAAGATCAATGTCGGGGGCGGCAAGAGCTTCGACTTCGACACGTTTTCTCCTGACATGCAGCAGGCGATCGAAGGCGGCATCGCCGACGCCTGGGCCGCCTTCAAGGAATTCAAGGAAACCGAACTCGATACCGGAAAACGAACGAGCAGCGACAGCTTCGGCACGCGCGAATATCTGAACGGTCGCTATCTCGACCGCATGTCCGGCGCCGTGCTCGGCATCTACGGCAACTCCAAGGATGAAGCGATCTATCCGGTCTATTTCACCAGCGACGACAAGAAGCCACTTTCAGGTGAGAACCGATACACGCTGCGCTTCGAACCGGGGCAACTGCCGCCGGTCAACGCCTTCTGGTCGCTGACGCTCTACGAACTGCCGGCGAGCCTGCTCTACGCCAATCCACTCAACCGCTACCTGATCAATTCGCCGATGCTCGGCGATCTGAAGAAGGACGCCGATGGCGGCGTGACGCTCTACATCCAGCACGCGTCACCCGGCGCCGACAAGGAAGCCAACTGGCTGCCGGCACCGAGCGGTCCGTTCTTCACGGCCATGAGACTCTACTGGCCGAAGCCGGACGCATTGGACGGCAAATGGAAGGCGCCGCCGATGCAGCGCGCCAACTGATGAAAAGGGACCCGATAATGATGAACACTCGTTCTCTCTTCGCAGCCGGCGCGCTGCTGATCGCCGGCGCAGCACCCTCGAGCGCGGCCGACCCCGTGACCGTCGGCGTCGACAACTTCATTCGCGCCGAGAGCGACATGTATGCGGCCGGCATGGTCAAGGACGGCGCCTTCGGCAAGTTCCTGCACCGGCGCGAGCCCGCCTCGATCGACAATCAGACCGTCATCCGCCTCAATCGCGACACGCTCTATTCGTCAGCCGTGTTCGATCTCGATGCCGGCCCGGTCACCATCACCATGCCGGACGCGGGAAAACGCTTCATGTCGATGCAGGTTATCAGCGAGGATCACTATGTACCCGAAGTCGTCTACGGCGCCGGCGAAACGACGCTGACCAAGGAAAAGGTCGGAACCCGCTACGTCGTCGTCGGCATCCGCACCCTCGTCGATCCGGCCGACCCGAAGGATATTGCCGCAGTGCATGCGCTGCAGGACGCAATCAAGGTCAGCCTGAAGGCTGAAGGTAAGTTCGAGATCCCGGCCTGGGATCCGGCAAGCCAGAAGACGGTGCGCGAGGCGTTGCTGGTGCTTGGTTCTACGATACCGGACTTCAAGAAAGCGTTTGGCACCAAGGCTGAGGTCGACCCGATCCGCCACCTGATCGGCACTGCTACCGGATGGGGTGGCAACCCGGACAAGGATGCGACCTATCTGAACGTGACGCCGGCCAAAAATGACGGCAGGACGGTCTACAAGCTTACCGTCAAGGACGTGCCGGTCGATGCCTTCTGGTCAGTCAGCGTCTATGACGCGCAAGGGTTCTACGAGAAGAACTCCTACAACGCCTATGCGATCAACAACATCACCGCCAAGAAGGGGGACGATGGCAGCGTTGCGATCCAGTTCGGCGGTTGCGACGGCAAGTTCGCCAATTGCCTGCCTGTGGTCGACGGCTGGAACTACACGGTTCGGCTCTACCGGCCGCGCAAGGAGATCCTCGATGGCTCTTGGCATTTTCCCGAGCCGCAACCGGCGAACTAAGCTTCCCGCGTCGCGAATCAGGCTGCGGAGGCCGCGTGCATGGAGTTCAGGGATGACGACCTCGCGGCTTTCGCCGAGCATGGCGCAACGCCCCTGCCCACAGCAACCGTCGAGGGTCATGTCGAGCACGACGGAGCGCGCATCTGGTATGCGGCCCATGGCGAGGGCAAACCGGTAATCCTGCTGCATGGCGGCCTTGGCCACAGCGGCAACTGGGGCTTTCAGGTCCCGGCGCTGCTTGAGACCGGCCACCGCGTCATCCTGATCGACAGCCGTGGCCATGGCCGCAGCACCCGCGATGCCAGGCCCTACACCTACGAACTCATGGCGTCTGACGTGCTCGCCGTCATGGACAGGCTGGAGCTGCAAAAGGCAGCCTTTGCCGGCTGGAGCGACGGTGCCTGCATCGCGCTCGTTCTTGCCTCGATGACACCGGAACGCGTCAGCGGCGTGTTCTTCTTCGCATGCAACATGGACCCGAGCGGAACCAGGGAGATCGAGCCGAGCCCGGTGCTTGACCGCTGCTTTGGGCGGCATGCGAGCGATTACAAAGCGCTATCGGCAACGCCTGATGTTTTCGGCGCCTTCGTCGGTGCCGTCAGTGAGATGCAGAGGACCGAGCCGAATTACACGGCCGAAGACCTCGGCCGCATCGTCGTGCCGGTCGCGATCGTCCAGAGCGAAAACGACGAATTCATCAAGTGCGAACACGCAGACTATCTCGCGCACAGCATTCCGGGCGCCGCGTTCATCCTGCTTCCCGGCGTCAGCCACTTCGCACCGCTGCAGCGGCCGGACCGCTTCAATGCCGCGCTCACGGCCTTCCTTGCCGCGCTGGATGATGAGACCGAACGCGACGCGCAGCGCGACTAATGACGAGCCCGGATCGGCCCGCCATCATTCCCGATCGCAACGTTACTCTGCTGCTTCGGTTTCCGGCATCGGCACGTAGTTGAGGATCGGCGACAGCCAGCGCTCGACCTCGCGTACCGGCATGCGCTTACGTTCGGCATAATCCTCGACCTGGTCGCGCTCGACCTTGGCGACACCGAAGTAGTAGGCTTCCGGGTGGCCGATATAGAGACCCGAAACCGACGAGCCCGGCCACATCGCATAGCTCTCCGTCAGGCTGACGCCGATCGCGGCGTCAGCATCGAGCAGCCGGAAGAGAGTCTCCTTCTCGGTATGGTCGGGCTGGGCCGGATAGCCCGGCGCCGGGCGGATGCCGGCATAGGGTTCGCCGATCAGGTCCTGCGGCATGAAGGTCTCGTCGGCCGCATAACCCCAGAGCTCGGTGCGCACATATTCATGCATGCGCTCAGCGAAGGCCTCGGCGAAGCGGTCGGCCAGCGCCTTGACCAGGATCGAGGAGTAATCATCGTTGGCGCGCTCGAAACGCTCGGCGATCGCTACCTCCTCGATACCAGCCGTCACGACAAAGCCACCGACATAGTCCTTGGAGCCGCTATCGGCAGGGGCAACGAAGTCGGAGAGCGCCACGTTCGGGCGCCCATCGCGCTTCGACAATTGCTGGCGCAGCGTGAAGAAGGTCGCAAGCTTAGAGGTCCGATCCTCGCCGGTGAAAAGCCGGATGTCGTCGCCGACGGTGCCAGCCGGCCAGAAGCCGACGACCGCCTTCGGAGCGAACCACTTCTCCTCGATAATCTTCGCAAGCATCGCCTGGGCGTCATCGAAGAGTTGCCGCGCGGCGGCACCTTGAGCCTCGTCGTCGAGGATTTTCGGATAGACGCCCTTCAACTCCCAGGTCTGGAAGAACGGCGTCCAGTCGATGTAGCGGGCGAGTTCCGCCAGGTCCCAGCTTTCGAAGATGCGCGTACCGAGGAACGATGGCGCCTTAACCTGATAGCCGCTCCAATCGATCCGGTGCTGGTTGGCGCGCGCCTGCGACAAGGGCAACCGGCGCTTTTCCGCCTCGTTGCGGGCATGCGCGTCTGCGACCTTGCGGTATTCCGCCCGCACCGTCTCCATGTAGCTGTCACGCGCTTCGGGCGACAAGAGGCTGGAGACGACGCCGACCGCGCGGCTTGCATCGGTGACATAGACTGTCTGGCCGCGGTCGTAGCGCGGGTTGATCTTGACCGCCGTGTGCACGCGGCTGGTCGTTGCGCCGCCGATCAGCAACGGCACGTCGAAGCCTTCGCGCTCGAGCTCGGAGGCAACATGCACCATCTCGTCGAGCGACGGGGTGATCAGGCCGGAGAGACCGATGATGTCGACCTTCTGCTCGCGCGCCACTTCGAGGATTTTTGCCGAGGGCACCATGACGCCGAGATCGATGATCTCGTAATTGTTGCAGGCGAGCACGACGCCGACGATGTTCTTGCCGATATCGTGCACGTCGCCCTTGACGGTTGCCATCAGGATCTTGCCGGCGCTCTCGCGCGCCTCACCGCCATTGGCAAGCTTTTCCGCCTCCATGTGCGGCAGGAGCACGGCAACCGCCTGCTTCATCACGCGCGCGGATTTGACCACCTGCGGCAGGAACATCTTGCCGGAACCGAAGAGGTCGCCGACGACGTTCATGCCGGCCATCAGCGGGCCTTCGATCACGTGCAGCGGCCGCGCAGCGCCAAGCCGCGCCTCCTCCGTATCGGCCTCGATGTATTCGGTAATGCCGTTGACCAGCGCATGCTCGAGACGCTTTTCGACCGACCATTCGCGCCAGGAGAGATCCTTCTCGCGGCCCTGCGAGCCGCCCTGGCCGCGATATCGCTCGGCGATTTCAAGCATGCGCTCGGTCGAGTCGGCGCGGCGGTTGAGCACCACATCCTCGCAGGCCTCGCGCAGATCCGGGTCGATCGCATCATAGACGGCAAGCTGGCCGGCATTGACGATGCCCATGTCCATGCCCGCCTGGATGGCGTGGTAGAGGAAGACCGCATGCATCGCCTCGCGCACCGGCTCGTTGCCGCGGAAGGAGAAGGAGAGATTGGAGACGCCGCCCGAGACGTGCACATGCGGCAGGGTCGTGATGATCTCGCGCGTCGCCTCGATGAAATCGACGCCGTAGTTGTTGTGCTCTTCGATGCCGGTCGCCACCGCGAAGATGTTCGGATCGAAGATGATGTCCTCGGGCGGGAAACCCGCCTCTTCGGTCAAGAGCTTGTAGGCGCGGCTGCAGATCTCGACCTTGCGCGCCTTGGTATCCGCCTGGCCGACCTCGTCAAAAGCCATGATGACGACCGCGGCACCGTAGGCGCGGCAGAGCTTTGCGTGATGCAGGAACGCCTCTTCGCCTTCCTTCATCGAGATGGAATTGACCAGTGGCTTGCCCTGAACACATTTCAGGCCCGCCTCGATCACCTCCCATTTCGACGAATCGATCATCACGGGAACGCGGGCGATATCGGGCTCGGAAGCAACGAGGTTCAGGAACTCGATCATCGCCTGCTTCGAATCGATCAGGCCCTCGTCCATGTTGATGTCGATAATCTGGGCGCCGTTGGCCACCTGGTCGCGCGCCACATCAAGGGCTGCCGAATAGTCGCCGGCGGTGATCAGCTTGCGGAACTTGGCCGAGCCGGTGACGTTGGTGCGCTCGCCGACGTTGACGAAGGGAATGTCCGAGGTCAGCGTGAACGGCTCGAGCCCGGAAAGCCGCATCAGCGGCTCGACCTTCGGGATCTCGCGCGGCGGATGCTTGGCAACGGCTCTCGCAATCGCGCTGATATGCGCCGGCGTCGAGCCGCAGCAGCCGCCGACGATGTTGAGGAGACCGTCGCGCGCAAACGCCTCCACCTGGGCGGCCATCTGCTCCGGCGTCTCGTCGTACTGGCCGAATTCATTCGGCAGGCCGGCATTGGGGTAGGCGCAGACGAAGGTATCGGCGACACCAGAGAGTTCGTCGATATGGGCGCGCATCGCATTGGCGCCGAGCGCGCAGTTGAGCCCGATGGTGAACGGATCGGCATGGCGAACGGAATGCCAGAACGCCGTCGGCGTCTGGCCGGAAAGCGTGCGGCCCGAGAGGTCCGTGATCGTGCCTGAGATCATCACAGGCAGTTCGATGCCCTTCTCGGCAAAGACTTCCTTGGTCGCAAAAATCGCCGCCTTGGCGTTCAGCGTGTCGAAAATCGTCTCGATCAGGATGATATCGGCGCCACCGTCGATCAGCCCGCGGATCTGTTCGGCATAGGCAATGCGCAGGTCGTCGAAGGTGACGGCACGGTAGCCGGGGTTGTTGACATCGGGCGAGATCGACGCGGTGCGGTTGGTCGGTCCGAGTGCGCCGGCGACGAAGCGACGGCGGCCGTCCGCGGCCTCGGCACGCTTGGCGGCACGGCGCGCCAGTCTGGCTCCATCGCGGTTGAGATCATAGACCATGTCCTCCATGCCGTAATCGGCCTGGGCGATACGGGTCGAGGAGAAGGTGTTGGTCTCGAGGATGTCGGCACCGGCAATCGCGTAGGCGTAGTGGATGTCCTCGATCGCCTTCGGCTGGGTCAGCGTCAGAAGATCGTTGTTGCCCTGCTGATGACAGGCGCAGCCGCCGAATCGGTCGCCGCGGAAATGCTGCTCGATGAAGCCGAGCTGCTGGATCTCCGTGCCCATCGCGCCATCCATGATCAGGATGCGTTCGCTGGCCGCTTCGCGCAGCGCGCGCATGATCTCGGAGCCGTCCGGCTTGGAGGAAACGTCACCGAAAAGGGCGCCGATGGCGGACATGGGAAATCTCCCGTTCTGAAAACGACAAACAATAAACGAGTCAATCACATAAAGATATCTTTATGTCAACATATGGCAAGCTCACATTTGACCACCAAGGCAAAGAAAATGGCCCGTCGCGATTGCGGCGGGCCATAACGAAAGTGCTGCGCAGGATCGGAAAATTAGAGCCGGGCCAGGCAGTCCTCGGTTTCATAGATGGCGCAGAGAATATGATAGAAACTGCTGGCCGGCGCAGGCTCGTCGACAAAGCTGCCATCGGCCTTCTGTTTGTCGCGCCAGAGGCCCGCGACCGGTGTGTCGAGGAAGGTTTGAAGGGCCGCTGCCGCCCGCGCGGCCGAAGCGAGATAACGCTCCCGCTCGGCGCCGCCGGTCAGCGCCGCGAAACGAACCGCGGCCTTCAGCCACTCGGTCTGCGGCCAGAGCCGCGCGATCGGATCGGCCACCGAGAGATCGTCGAGCAGGGTCATGATTGCGACGTTACGGTCCGCGCAGATGCCGTGCGCCTCGCCGATATCGAAGAGCCGCCTTGCTTTCACGATCGCCTCGGCGCTGCCACGACGCTCCGCCCAGCGCAACAACAGCCAGGCCCATTCGAAGAGATGGCCCGGCTCGACGATGCGGCCCTTGTCGCCGGCAATCGGCGCCCAGTCGTGATCGAAGAATTCGCGCAGCACGCCGGTCTCGGCATCGATGAAATGGTCCATCGCCAGATCCGCAATCTCGTCGGCGAGATTGGCCCAGGCGACCTGATCGAAGCCTTCAACCGCCTCACTGGCAAGGCAGGCCTCGAAGAGATGCATATGCGGATTGGAGCAAAGCGGCAGCCGCGGCGGCCTGTCTTCCTCGAAGCCGGCGACCGGATGCTTGACATGCGCCTCTATCCGAGACCGGAGTCCATTGCTGCGTTCGATCATTTCGGCCTTCCGTGCCGGCACGACCTCAGCGAGGTAGGCGAAGGCGAGAAGCGCGAAAGCCTGATTGTAAAGATCGAAGGACGGATCGAGAAGATTGCCGTCGGCATCGGCGAGCGCGCCGTAGAAGCCGCTCGGCTGCTTGAAGACACGATCGAAATAGGCGAGCCCGCCTTCGGCGGCACCCTGCCAGTCGCCGGTCCAGCCGCGTCGGCCGGCTTCGGCAAAGCAATAGACCTGCCGCGGCTGCACCCGCGCACGCCGGTTGGCGCGCGTCGGCTCACCCGCCATGTCGATCGTCTCGACGAAGCCGCCTGTGGAATCGACACCCTTGTCCCGCCAGAGCGGCAGGGCCTTGTCGGCTAACCACTGAGACAGCGCGCGCGATTGCGAAAAAATATCCACTGCCAACTCTTAGCCCTCAAGCTTCAACGCGTCATGATCCTTGCCGAGCAAGCTCGAGAGCGCCTCGACCACCATATTGTGGTCCTCGCGCTGCGGCAGGCCGGATACGGTGACGGCACCGATGCAGCCGGTCCCCTTGACGACGATCGGGAAACTGCCGCCGTGGGCGGCATAGTCGGCATCGGCAAGCCCGAGCTTTGCCTGCAGGTTGGTCTGCGCCTTGGCAAGCTCGCGGCCGGTGGCGTAGCTGCTCTTGAACAGGCGGAATACGGTGTTGCGCTTGCGGCGCACCCAGTTCGGATTGTCCGGCGTCGCACCTTCGAGCGCAGCGTAGAACACCTGCATCGAAAACAGGGTAATGTCGATGACGACGCCGAGCTTGCGCTCGACCGCCATCTTGCGCAGCGCCGCGCCAAGCTCCCAGGCCGTTTCGAGGTCGAAGCGCTCGAACTGCAACTCCTGTTCCTGCCGCGCGATGCGGGCCAGATCCTTGTCGATGTTCATGGGGTCAGTCCTTCCAGAGCCAGGCCGCACCGCGCACGCCGGAGCTGTCGCCATGCAGCGCCTTGCGGATGGGGGTTTCGAACGTGTCGCCGAAGAGATAGTTGACCACCCGCGGCGGCACGTCGTCATAGATCTCGTCGACATTCGACATGCCGCCGCCGAGCACGTAGACATCCGGGTCGACGATGTTGGTGAGCAGCGCCAGGCTGCGCGCGAGCCGGTCGACGAAGCGCTCGTAGACGCCGGTTGCCACCGGATCGCCCGCCCGCTTCGCCTCGATGATGTCGCGCCCGCGCTTTTCGACACCTGTCGTCAGGCGATAGTCGAGTTCGACGCCGGTGCCGCAGGCGTACATGTCGAGGCAGCCGTGTTTGCCGCACCAGCATTTGTGGCCGGGATACTCGTCCTTTGTCATCCACGGCAGCGGATAATGGCCGATCTCGGCGGCAACGCCCTGGTAGCCGGCATGCACCTTCTTGTCGATCGCAAGACCGCCGCCGTGGCCGGTGCCGACGATGACACCGAAGACCACATGCGCGTCTTTTCCAGCACCGTCGACGGCTTCCGAAACCGCCAGGCAATTGGCATCATTGGCGAGCCGGACCGGGCGACCGAGCGCCGCTTCGAGGTCACGCCCAAGCGGCTTGCCGTTGATCAGCACCGCGTTGGAATTGCGAACGATACCGGTGCGCGGATTTGGGCTGCCGGGAATGCCTATGCCGATCGAACCCTTTTCGCCCGCCGTCTGTTCGGCTGCGGAGACAAGGTCGAGAACGGCGCGAATGCAGTCGTCATAGCCGCTGGTCGGGGTCGCGACGCGATGCCGGGCGCGCGTTTCGCCATCACGCCCAAGCGCGATGACTTCCATTTTTGTGCCGCCCCAATCTATTCCGATGAACATATGTGGATCAGGTCTCTGATGAAGGTCTCAAAAGGGGAGCGCCAGCCTCCTCAAGCCGACGCATGCCTTGCTTAGCATTCGAAAGACCTGAAAGACCAGCCCGTTTTGCAATCGATTTAAATCGATGGTGGGCGCCCCATGCGCCAGCCGCTCAGAGCGTTACCCCTGACGCGCCTCGCATGCATTTCCGGCTCACTTCCACGCAAAAACACTTGGCGAAGGGGCCGGGCTTTTGTATGGGTGCTATCCAAGTGGTCCCGTAGCTCAGCAGGATAGAGCAACTTCTAGGGGAGGATTTTTACCTGTTGGCGCAAATGGCCTCCGTCGCGCTGGAACGCGGGGCCAGTAAACTTACCGACGAGGTCGGATTGAAATTTGCGGAGGCATGAGTTACGACGGCTCCGCAAATACAGGAAGAAGTCCACGTAGCTCAGCAGGATAGAGCACAGGATTCCTCAATTGGGGGTTGTATTAGGAAACTATTACAATCTAACTGCTCAAAGTCGGGGAACGCTTCGCTGGGCTTCCAGCATGCCAATCCCGAGCCAAGCCCTGAAGAAATTCAGGGAAGTGTGTAGAGACTGGACGGGCAGCACCTAAAAGCATTCGTGCTCATGGTGAAGGGACAGTCCAGACCACGAACGCGGAAGCGGCGGCGAAAGTCGAAGTGGTATGAATCCTGGGGTCGGAGGTTCGAATCCTCTCGTGGACACCATTTCCTGCGTAGATTGGCATTGGGGCGTACTCCCTCTGCCGATTGAGCCAAGCCGACGAACTGATCGTCGATCTTCAGTTGTACAAAGGGCTTTGCGGGCGTGTCCTTGATCAACTCGGACAAGTCACTCTCCGGCAGTACGTTCCCAGTTGCTCGGCAGAGGTCGCTCCTCGCCAAGTGGCCATGTCCCGAGCTGCCACAGATTATAGATGTTCGAGAGGTAGGTAGACACCTTGTCCTGAGCATCGTGGATGATTCGGGCCGTATCGATAGAGGGCCGACTCAGACCGAGCGTTCCGAAACCGAGCATCCAGGAATCTCCATCGATCTCTCCGCACAGTTCTTCGACTCAGGGGCGCCACCATTCAAGGCTTAGCGGACTAATTTCGCTGGAAAAGTTGCTCGCTGTTATCAACGTGAGTGCTCTGGTGGCCCGATGGGAAAGCTTGAACCGCGAAAATCATCGCTCTCGAGCTTTTCTCGTTTTCCGGATACGTTCGTAATCGTCGGTGAACTTCTTCAGGGCACCGAATAGCGTGGCACTCATCACGCGTGTCCCGGGCGGCGTCTTCCCTGTGACCCGCAGCCCAATTTCATCGAGCTTGAAAGGACCATCCACTGCGTCTCGAAGCCAGATTCCGAGTGCGTTCATGACCTCGTCCGCATCTGGCGATTCCGGAGCATCGGCAGCTTGAACTGGAACGCCTTCGTCGATGATCTTTTTGAGTACGTTGTTTCGCTGCGTCACTTCGGCAACTATCGCCTTCAGGTGATCGACGAGGTTACTCATCGATGGTGTCATCACCGAAGTGTCGATCTTGGCGACCTCGTCCACAGAGATCGCCGGATCGGCGTCGATATTCATGACATCGTGATAGGCTTTCCTCCAAATTCTCAGCGGCTGTTGGTAGGAGTTGTAGATCGTCCGCTCTAGCGGGAAGTAGGGGTTATGTTTCCTCCCTTCCTCCGACACGACCTTCGCGGTCGGAAGGATGGGAGTCCGCCGTTGTAGCAAGCTTCGACAGATACCGTTAATGCCTTCAATGTTTGACCTTGCCCGACTTTCGTCGGGCAAGGATTCAAGAAGGCTTTCAGACTTCCTATCAGCAATGGCGATGATGGCTCCGATGCGACTTGCCATCAAACGCTCTCCAGCAGAGCGGTTGTTCTGCTCGGCAAGCTTCCGAAGGTAATCGGATCGGAAAGAGCCGTATCGATAAGTTTTCGCACCTGGTCCTCAACTCCTAAGTCGTGCAGGCGCAGGGTTCCATCAATCAGCCCATCTATCGCATCGGCTTGAATTCGCGCGTTCGCGTATAGCGCATATTGGTCCAACGCCCGGCGACGATGTTCGGGGCTCACATGCGTCATCAACTGCGGAGGGGTGATTCCACTATGGAACAACATCTGGGCAATCCACTCGTCGCGGCGAGCCTCGATGCGGTCATCGCCAAGAATTCGATGTACACGGCCTGCAGCAGTAATGCGGACTGCCTGCTCGAACTCCGACACCTCCTTGAATTCCACTACCGAAGATCGGGCATTCGCGACCAGCATGATGCCAGCGTCCTGATTGGGGTTCTGGTCAAGCAACTTCACGCTTGCATTGCATAAGAGCTCAATGTTGAAGATCGAATTTTCGACCACTTCCTGTTCATTTTTGACTTTCTGTATTTCAGCTCCGTGGTCATCACATTCATTGTCAAAAGCATCCGCCGACAGCAGGCCCGACAGGCGGGCGTCATGTCGTTCACCCGCGATCTGGTTAAGCCTCGCTTCTTCCCGGGCGAGATCGCGGCGACGCGCACACAGCTTCGTGCCGTACTCCGTGAGTTCGTTGAGCCATGGAGGCCCAGAAATGAAGTGCCGGCACATGACACAGTTGCGCGGTTCCACAGGTTCGTAGACAGTCTTCGAGGTCCCGTCTCCCTCGTCCTTTCGGCTGACTGCGCCGCCGTCCCTGCACCGGCTGCCGTCAAATGGACAGACGCCGATGGCGACGTTGATGAATTGCATTTGCGATTCTGATTCAATTGCGTTCCGCACTGCATTCGGCGAAACGGAAACCGTATTCTTCCTCGCCTCGTCGATTTCCCAGCGCCGAAGATCGTCGATGAAATCGCGCTGGGCTAGTGACCGGGCGGCAGCACTCTCGACCGCGTCCGCCACCTCCGATGCATGTGGCTCGGTGTAGTAAATTGTCATCAGAAGGCTGGCGTGTCCGGCTATGAACTTGCTCAGCAAATCGAGCGGCATCCCTCCACGTCTCAGGTGCGTCAATCCGCGGACACGAAGTCCGTGGATGTTGTATCTTGGTCGATAAGGCTGATTGGACTTCGGGTGAATGTCCACCAGAGTTACTTGGTTTGCGGAATGCTGCTGGTTCCATCGTTTCTCGATCTCAAGTAACAGCTCGCACCATGCGTGATCGAGTTCAGAGCGTGTTACAGTACGCCCTGGCGTCGGCCAGAAATTGGTGGGGAAGAGGCGGCTCAGCGGGAAAATCTCCGGCATCTCTGCCTTCGTCGCATCAGGATAGTGCTGAGGCGCGTCCAGATATATTTCAGGCCCGATCGGAGCAGTAATCGGATTGTATCGAGCCTGCCACTTTCGGAGATCTGATAGGATTTTGAACACCTTCGGAAGGTGCCATGGAATTGCAAATGGCTTTCCAGTTTTGTTTGTGTTCACCCAAAACCCAGTGATCGGCCTGATCTCGTCTTCGATCTCGATCGCGTACCCTTTTGTCGGAAAGCCGTCCGTTGGTTGCCCGGCGCGCTCGGCCCAATAACCGGAAAGCGGCCCTGAATTGTGCTTCCACTTCAAGGTGTCGCCATCAAAGATTCTGACATCACCTTCGCCACTGTCCAGACGCCGGATTTGCCCCATGCGCAGCGGAAGCTCAAGCATGACCTGGAAAAGCGACGGGATCACAGGGCAGTAGACGTTTCTCAACTTGCCAGAAACTTGAAGATCTACCCGAAAGTTTTTCCCGGGCCACCCTTTCCCACCTTCTTCCAGAATCTCTCTCATCAGCGGGATAAGCTTTTCGGGCAGCGGCCGTGACCGACTGCTGCTGGGCTTCTTGATTTTCTTGACCTCAGCTTCGAGTCTGGCGACCTCCTTCGCGGTGACAAGGTCGAAGATTGTCCTGGCCCCAGCGCCGTCGCCCACTTGCTCGCTTATGCTTATCGAAAGCTTTCTCGCCGCTTTCACTGTGGCGAGCATGTTCCTTGTCGCCGCGCCGCCGCCCTTTCTCTTCATGAACGAGACAAAAGTCTCCGGACGCGCTGCCGTCGCCGCAACTCGACGAATTGTCTCGGTTGGAAAATTTTCTCGGAGGTATGCCGTCAAGTTCAATACTGCGGACTGAGCCAAAGCAGGCCTCATCCGTGTCTCTTCACGGAACTCGTCAAAGAAATGCAACATTTCCCGATCGAGGATATCGGTCGAATATTGAAAACCGTGCCAACTCGTCGGTGTTTTTACAGAGGGAGCACGATGTTTTCGCCCTTTTTGAAGGAGCGAGCCATCGTTGAATATCTTGGCCAGGCCAGCAACGACGTTCAGTATACACTGAGCGGCTACCCCTCCTTTTCCCAGGATCTGTTGATTCCAACTGAGCCCATCAGGCGACCGGAAGAAATCGACAACCGCATGGACGAACTCCAACGGCATTTCCTCGATCGAGGTTAGTCCCGATGCGGAAACGCTGAACACCGCTAAAATCCGCTCGACAGTCCCTTGCGATGTGGCACGGTTGTTTACTCCGTCCAGGAAAGCAAACGCGCCGGCAGCATCAAGCGCCTCGCGAAGTTCCCACCCGATTTCCGATACGTCGTTGAAGTGTTTGCAGAGTTCTCTATGCAGGGGGCGCTCGAATATCGCGAAGGGGGATATGCAAACGCCGGCATCATAGATTTCATCGGCCGCCAGAAGATATTCCGCGGTGATGCGTTTAGTTGCTCCCGCCGACTTTACCAAATCGAGCGCTCGCGTAATTTTCGGCTCAAAGACCTTCTCGCCGTCCGTCAAGTCGTCTCGTTCAAGATTAAGGTAGATCTCTTCGCCGTTCTTGCTGGTAAAGAAGGTCATCAGTCTTTCTCGCTCCGGGCGTTTACACTCGATTCGGACGATGTCTGTTCCATCGCCTCTCGGAGTAGGTCTCCTATCTCGGCGGCCGTGAACCGCGTGTAGAGCTGCTGCAACTTGAGTGATGTGGGGTGCATGCACCGCCCATCCAGGCGCGCCCTCATTGGCAGTCCTTCGTTTGGTTTCGCTTGCATTAGTTGGCTCCGATCAGCGTTGCTGTGTGAAGAACGCTGGGTCATCGAATTGCGCCATGAAGGCCATCCGCATGTCCCTGAATTTCGATTTTGACGACGACCCACTCTCCATCACCTCTTGGAGCAAGTAGTTGATCTCGAATGCCGTCAGGCGCGTGTAGACGTGGTGCGACTTGAGGGACGCATGATGCATGCAACGCTGGATTATCGGTCCCTCCACCCCCAGAGAATGCAAAAACCTGCCGTAGAAATGCCGCCCACCGTGTTTCGTCGTACCGCGATCCTTTTCTGGGGCGAGCATCTGTGGATCGTCGTAGCGCTTGCCGAGCCAGTTGATCGCCTGGGTCCACGCATAATCGAAGGCGGACATTGTGTATGGATCGCCCACCCCGACACCGTGCGGTGTGTCGTGTCGTCGAGCAGTCACAAATAGAAACGGATGATCTGCGGCCGATGCTGGTCGTCTCGCCATTATCGCCGGGCGTGTAATGAGGAGGTACCGCTTGAGAAGCATTGAAGTTCGGCGTCGAAGCGACCCGATCGGCAGGAAAAAGCCGGGCGTTCCCACATCGTCGCCCGCCATGCCTTTCCACCCTGCTTTGAAGGGGCTTCCCTCGTCGAGATTGCGCGGGATGAAGCCGAAATCACGGAGGTAGTCGGTGCGCGTGATTTCAGTACCAGCTCTATTTATCTTCCCAGACTCTGGATGATGAAAGAAGATGAAGGCATCGTCCCGGATGAACTGGATGTCCGTCGCATAGAGGTGAAAGGCCTCGCTCGCGCGAATCCCGAGCGCGAAAATCAGATGCGACACGATCTGGGCTGCTTCGTCTCCATCTCCAGCCTCGTCGATGAACGCCCGGTGGAGGAAGGGAGCAACGTATTTGGACGGGAATGCGGGAACCGCATCGATGACCTTCGCCGCTCGGCGTATCACGCCGGGAAAGGCATGAGATGGCTCCTTTTTCGTACCCTTCAGGTGAATAAGGAGCGAGTTTTGCTTGCGTATCGCCAGTTCCATCGCAAGCCCAAGGGCTACGCTTGGGATGGTCGCCGTCGCATCAGTAGCGGCAGCTCGCACCCAGCTTGACGCAGCCGGGTCGTCGCGAAGCCATCTGAAGTGGAGCGTTAGCGCCGATAGCAGGACCTTCGCTTGACCTTTTCCGAGTCCGTTCCAGTAAAGCTTGGTGGCGTCAACGACCCGACCGTTGGGCGCAAGCTGCATAGTCCCGTTCACCAAGGATCTGGCCAGGCCGCGCAGTAGCCGCCTCTGCAAGACCCCTTGTGCTTTCCAGATATGATAGTCCGGGGATCCGGCGACCGAGAGAGAATGGTCGACCAGCGTTCCCATGGCGCGGGCTGCGTTATGCATCCACTTGAACGACATGGCCGCGTGGTCAGCGTAGTAGTCCAGGAGTGGCTGATACCGCGAGATCCTGATACCCGTGGCGTCGGGGATCGCCAGATACAAGACGGGCCGTTTTACCCGCATGCCGTCCTCCCGTACACTCTGTCGTACAATGAGATGGAAGCGTCCGCGCTCGAGTGTTCTAAAATTCAATGAAGAGCCGGACTTATTGTTCGTCATCGGGACCCTCCGGACGGGTGTTGTTGCCTCCCAGCAGGCGCAAAATTGTTCGCGCCATGCCATGCGACGCCAAGCTGTCTTTACCAGTTCGATCCTTATCCTTGGTCGTCACTTCCTCTTCGTGTCGAAGCAATGGCATCCATCGCACCAACAGCTCCTTATCCGAGGAAGTCGGGCGCTCCTCTCGACCTTCAGTTGGAGCCGTATTTGAAGCCGGATCGGATGGCACCACATAGGGTGGACAGGGCTTGCATGATGCCACCTCGCTCGAACGCGGCGCACCTTGAGGTCCCTGGCAGGAGCCTGTGAAGATGCCTACAGGCTCTTCGAGGTGGCAGAGCTTCGTCTGGGACACAGGCTGTCTCCGCACCGCAAATCCCACTCTTATCCAATTTAGCTGACGCTCGGCCGATCCCATTTGCGGATCTGTATCGAGTGTACGAACCCGATGTTCATCATTCTCAGTCATGTTTAATCCTGGTGCATAAGCTGCAGTTCGAGGAGTCGTGGGCGCGAACGGCCGTTCCGTCGCGCTATGCATGCGCTGCGGTTTCGCCGATCTCGCTTCGTGAATTTGATGGCACCCTCGGATTCGCTCTCGTTGATTCGGACAAACACGCGATCGCGCACAAGTCGGGCGGTCATGATGGATGCCATAAGGCATCGACATGCTCGAACTCGCGCGGAGCGTCCTAAGCCAAAGCGAACCTTTTCAAATGCTTACTGCATTTACGAACGATCGTTTGGCTTTGTCCGGAAAAAGATGGCGTGGAGGGACTGATGGTGTTAAACCGAATGCATACGGCCTCCTTTCTTAAACGGGTTTGGGAGCCGGATCGCACGAGTGAGTACGTTGCTGCGTACTCACTCGTCACTTGCTTGACCGAATCGCTCGGGGACCATAGCCACAAGAGCGGACATAAACAAACCAATTTTCGTACACGGACTATCGTTTGCCTCACGAGCCCAAAGAGATGCTTCGTACAGTGTTGAAAACACTAGAAGCTCAACTGCATGAGCAGCAAATGGTGCTGGGGTCTCTGAGGGCTGTTTGCTTAGAGCAGGAACGCGAGATCGCGAAGAAGGTGGAGCACATCGACAGCCTCAGGCGGGTGATCGGCGAAATGAATGGCGATGCTCCCAACGATCGTCGGTCCAACAAGCAGAAAAACCCAGCAAACGATGAGAGCAATAGTGCGGCGCAACGCATCAGGGAAATGGCGAAAACCATCCTTCGCGAGGCCGGACGTCCAATGACCCAGCGAGCGATCAAAGTGAAGATGGACGAGATTGGCTTCGTCATCGAAAGCGAAAAGCCCGTCGAACTGATCCGCATCTATCTAAACCGCGCCAAAGACGAGTTCCGACGGATCGGCGACGAAGGCTATGTAGCCCTGGATTGAGCCCTAATCCGCCGCATGGCTTCCATTTCAGGAAATTCGGTCGTCTTCCCGTGTCTTGCTCAACAGGCTGTCGCGGCGTTGCCATGCGCACCAGCCTCTGACAGTCCCCGACTTGCGACCGCATTTGCTCGAAAAGAATGCGTACACTAAAGGACTAAATCCTTGCGTACGATCAATCTCCGTACGCGAAACGCAAGCCAATGACTCGTACAAAGGACTCAATCCTTTCGAACACATGGGACAAACAAGCAGCGATAGCACCGCAACCGTATCCAAGGATTCATGTGGTTATCCGCGCATTTGGCACCCAATTAATGTGACGATCATTCACCCGTGCGCGGCAACTGTGGCAGTCTACGTTGAATCTCACCGATTCTGTCCGACTGCGGTTAAGGATGCGCGCCTGAGCGAGGGGTTTGATGCTACAGTCTGAGTTCATATCCATATTCTGCGAGCGTCCTCAGTTCGCTCGGTTCCTGGGCGCCCGAGGAACTACCGCCAAATGATCGAGAATGGCAGGTACATGTCATTCATTCGAGCGCCCGCTGAAGACAGAGGCACGCTTCTTCACTGCCCACGCAGTGAAGGTGCTCACCCGGGTATTTGACGGAATCGATGCGATGAAGACGCAACGGGGCGAGTCGTTGATAACGGAGCCGAGGATAGCCTCCGCGGACTGCACTTTTCGAGGTCAACGAGCCTCTCACGTACAATGCCGCGGCGGAGAATAGTTCGCCTACGACTACGAATCTATCACAAGGATATTTCTGCGGCCCTATCTTCGAGGCCGCGCTTAATAGCCTCCGATCGTAACTCCGACAGGTCGTCGACCGCTTCAGTAGCCCGCTGCGCTGTTTGTGCCAACAGCACCTATTGCTTGCTCAACGAGAATCTGCGCTTCTGACTCCACTTAGGAGTGAATGATGCAAGCTGCAAAAAAACTAGATCTGAAGAACATCGCTCGCGGGGAGATTGGGTACAGATCCTTTAGATGGAAGATTGCACAGAAAGTCTCGGATGCCGCCGCATTCCTGAGCCTCGGAAAATTTCTGGCAAAGAAACTCCTCCAGATAAAACCTGACGAAAATTTCACAGCGCTTGAGCTTTCCAATAAAGATTTCCCTCTTTTGGCCGAGTTGAACTCAAGCGATAGAGGAACTGTCAGCTACCTAAGCCTGGTTTGCGAATACGTAGAGTGCAATATCGACCTCTACCAAGACGTCGAAGGTTTCGACAGATTTCTCTCTACCGCCGTCCTGACAGGAGGCATGAACAAAGAAGTTACGACGCAGTTCACGCATAACAAAAGGCGCTCACAGTCGGTCTTTGTGATGAAGGCCTACTGCGCGCTGTTCGGAGACAGCAACGAGAATATCTCGAAATACTTTGGATCTGGGCTCTACGCGGATTGGCTCCGGCGGCGTCTGCTGTATCCGCTCAGCTACTATTTTACGGCCGAAGCGGAATCCCTGCACTTCGACTTCTTCCTGCGGCAAATTTATGCAGATACAAAAATCCTAAACATCGAAAGAGAGATCGTACAGACGCTCGTTGATGACAACCACATAATATCATCATCGGCTCCGTTCATCTTCTACCTAGCCCTGCTGACCCACCCATATGACGCTGTAATCTTGGTCGCGCGCTACTACGAATCTTTGGCCGCCCGAGCGAAGGACCCATCGCCGGAAGCGCTGCGGCTACTCACTCAATTGGCAAGCGTAACATCCAATTCGCGCCTTCAAAGCATCGTCGATCATTTTCTTGGCACCAAACTGCGCTTCGAAACGTGCCCTGCTCCAAGCCTTTTTGGACACTTGGAGTTCTCTCAAGAAACCGCCGAATATTATCAAGGCATCGTTTCGCTGGACGCTTCGGACGGGCCCGTGATTCGTGGCCCGCTCCTGGAGACGCTTCACCGATTGCGATTCGAGAAGTACCCGGACCTCGCGGACTTCCACGACGCCACTGCATGGGCTTCAAGATATGGGTTTTGCACGGCCGGCCGATTTCTCAGGGTGGTGATGACGTCGCTGTACATGTGGCCACGCAGAGGCCTCGGTACGGAGTTTACCGACCTCTTTGCGCACGTCGAGGTATTCGGGACGTTGACGTCTTGGACTGCCGCGTCGCCGCGTGGATACGCGTTTCTCCGCCTTTTGGCGGCAAGAGGCAGGCTGGATCAGCCCATTGAGAAGCTGGAAGCGGCCGTCGACAAGCACATCGCCGACATGGTCCCGGCGGACAGGCGTTGGATAAAGCTCTTCCACTGGGGGCAGCGAAATAACGAAGCCAATTTCCGCTTCCATGAATGGTTCAGCAGCATCCGCTCGTCCATGCCTCTCTTCGGAAGCCAGAGATACTTGTCGGGAATTGATTGGGCGGTCCTCGATGAGATCATCCAGACATTCCGGATCAAGCCCTTCCTCGATAACCGGGACGCGATCTTTGTTCTTATGCTGCGGCAGAGCGAGGAACGAAGACACGATTCAGCGATTTTGCGATTTGCGCTCGAACCCTGGGCCTCACGCCATCCCAGCGTCGCAAAATTTTCTGAAGACCTCGCTACGGAATATGGTCGATCGTCGATCGTATTTCTCAGACGTTTTCTGTCACCGGATGAAATCCTGCACCTCGACCTCGAGAACAACTTCACCGCCGCGGTAAGCGAGCGACTGAACGCACTGGAACGTCTCGTAAAGACTTTCAATTTTTCGGAAGAGACGATCAGCGAGCAGGAGCTCGAGAAAGAGCAGAAGGCTGTTACAAGTGTCCTCTCACTCATGAGCGTCAACGCCAATCAATTCGAGATAAACTGGGACGCAATTCGCAATGAAGCGCTCGCGGCCACCGCAGACATCTTTAACGCCTACCTGCCTCTTTCCGTAAAATACAACTCGCTGGATATCATCTCGCAGGCCACGACGAAGTTCGTCCACATTTTCTCGAACAAACAGACTGGGCAGTTCGTCCTGAAGAATAATGAGAACCATGTGGCACACATGGCGTTTCAGGCCATCGACGTCTTCCTTTCAAATCCAGCGCACGGCATAGAGTCCGTTCTCGCCATCCGTATCCGACACGACAACATCCGCCGTGAGTTCGATCGAGCGCTCGAGGCTGTCCGTCTAGCACTCAATCTTAGAATGCCTGTCAAAAACGCGATCCTGTCTCTCTACAAGGACGCCGTCTCCGGACAGGTTCGCGAATGGGTCCGCAAATACATGCATACCGGACGTGTTTCGCCCGAGACCGCATTGTTCAACTTCGTTCCCAGCCAGGCCGACGTCCATTCCTTTGTAACGCGGTTTGCCCAGTCCAATTCCCAAGAAGATCTCATCGATGGTGTCATCGAGTGGATCAGATCTCGTCTCGATGCGCACCTGGCAAAGGCGCGAGTGCTTCTATCAGAGGAGCTCACCGACAATCTGAAGATGGTCATTGAAGAAGCCTCGGCCGAAGCCCGGCTAACGCAGACGTCTTTGAATGTCCGCGCGGCCCAACTAGCGGTCTTGCAGGCTGTCCACCGGACTGCAGGTGAACTCGGAGAGTGGTTCAAGTCGCCCGCATCTGCACGGGCCAAGTCGATCAGTTTCAAAGAACTGCTCCTGGCAGTCGAGGGGCGCTTCGAACACGAGGTACGCAAGGGAGAGCTCGGTTTTTCGCGTCTATCCCCGGCCTTCGAAAGGGTTGAAGTGCTGCCTCAGAACATCAGAAATCTCTTTGTCGCCATGTCCGAGTTGACGCTAAACGCGGTGAAGTACCGATGCGATGAAGACACCAGGGTCCGCGTGAAGCCAGTCGCGACAGCGGACAGAATGATGGTCTTGTTCTCATCTCCAAGGCTCGGCGACAACGAACCCAAGCGGACGCTGGAGGGCAGGCCATCCGGCAGTTACACCGAGGGGATTTTCAACAGCGGCAATACAGGACTTGAGAAGGTGGCATTCCTGGCAGCATCGGTCGTCGGCGAACAAACAGAGATCACTGTCTTCAAGAGGCGTCGAGGTTTCCACGTCTTGCTTCCAATCGGGAACTATGCGGCATGAACATTCTGATCGTTGAAGACCGCGATGAGAAGTTCGGCGACATCGTGAGTGTAGTGCAACCTCACCTTTCGGGTGGAGTGGAACTGCACCGCTCCACAACTGCCGTTTCGGCGGTAAACGAACTGAAAACGAAGGACTGGGCACTCCTGTTATTGGATATGTCCATAGACATCCGCGGCGGGACTGTGAACGTCTCCAGGGGCGGCCACGCAAATCTGGGGGGGCTCGACATCATCGAGTACCTCTTTCTGTTCGAAGTCAACCTTCCTACGATCATCATCACGGGCTTCGACTACTTCGAAGCCGCAAGGGCAGACGAGCGGATGGCTGAGTTGGTTGGCCTCGACGAGATCGGAGCCACGGCTCGCAACAAGATCGGCACGAACTTCCTCGGCGTGGTTCGCTATCAGGACGCGGCATGGAAGCAGGAGCTTCAGCGGCTTATGAGCATTTGGAGAAAGTAGATGAAGGCTCTTATCGTACACGACAGGATGGAAATTGCTGAGCAGATTGCCGACCTCATCGTGGAGTGTGGATCTGATCGCGGCGATGTTGTCATAGCTGAAGACGTTCGGTCGGCCAGTTCGGAACTCAGGCAGCGGATGTTCGACATCGCCATCATCGACTTGACGCTCCCCTACAAGAAGGGGCGCGGAAGTCCGAGCTATGAAGCCGTGGAGAACATGCTGGTTGAGATTTTCGAAACTGACACCCTTCACATTCCGGCGGACCTCATCGGGATCACGAAGGAGCCGAGCGCTGTGCAGGCCGTGTCTAAGTTGATCGGCTCGCATGTTCTCGCGGTGATCGAAGAAGATGACGAAGCAAACTGGAAACGCGAGCTCCTCGACAAACTGCTCTATGCGCGAAGGGTTGCCAAAGCCCGCCAGGAGAGCCTGAACAGTCAATACGACGTAGATCTGTGCGTCATCACAGCGTTGGACTCCGAACTCGCCGTCTACAGCGACAGATTGACACTGGTCGAGGCAGACGGCCTTCCTGGTGCCCGGAAGTTCATGTTCACGACCTCCGACGGCAAACCCCGCAAAGGGGTAGTGTTTGCGGTCGGGCGTGCCGGACAGGCATCAGTCGCGTCCGCGACCCAGGTCTTGCTGTCGCAGTACCGACCGAAGCTCGTCGTCATGTCCGGGATCTGTGGGGGCATCAAGGGAAAAGTGAAGCTGGGAGACGTTGTGGTGTTCCAGCAGGTGTTCGATTGGGACTACGGAAAGTGGGCTATCGAGAAGCACGAGGTCAAACAACCTGGCGTTACGGACGTAGAGATCAATAACCCGGATGGCACCGTGACTTACGGGCGGCGCACGTTCTTGGCTCGTCCGACGCCTTTGGCCCTAGACCAGGTGCCGGTTACATCTTCGTGCAGGGCGCTCAAGAACTCAGGCTTCAAATTTCCCGATGAAGATCTAACAGTCATTAAGGGTCTCTCAAAGGAGGAGATCGGCGTCCCTGATATCCATTACGGCCCCGTAGCCTCGGGCTCGGCCGTGATCGCTGACGAATTCATCATGCCCCGGATCACTAGCCTCAACGAGGACATCCTGGCTGCGGACATGGAGTCATACGGATTTTACTATGCTGCCAAGAACACAAACGTCGTCAAACCGATGTTCTTTTGCGTGAAGGCGGTTTCAGACTATTGCGATCACAAAAAGAACGATGGCATCCAGAAAGCCTGCAACTTCGTCTCGTCCAAGATCGCATTGCATCTCAGCGACACGATACTTACGTCGCAATCGCAGTGAGGCATGAGGGCAGGCGGGCGCTTGTCTGAGGAAGTGCCCGCCTGACCTTTCGAGGTAAAATAGCCCGCCGCTCGGGGAGGCGGACGCTGTTCGTTCGGGCCAAAAGGCGGAAGCCTTCCAACCGCCAAACGGGGACCTTGACGTGGACGTCGACCGTCGCCCGTGCCTCGGTTCCGAATAGGCCTCCCCCATCTTCACGCCTGAGCGTGTGACTGGCGTGTCAGGCGGCCTTCGAGAGGCCGATGTAACCAATCAGATCTTCGTTGGTCAGTTGGTCACGAGGAGCAAATTGTGTTTCTCCGCGAACCGGATCAAATTCCGTCCTGCGTCCAGGCGCGATACTCAACTTCGGCGACCAGAAGTGGCCGCGCAAAGACGGCTCCCTTGCGCTTCCACTTCACGGCCGAGCGTTCCGCGGGGATCGCATTGAGCAGTTCGCGAAGCTTCGCTGGCTCCTGATTGCTCCACCCAGTTCCGCAGCCGCCAACATATACGAGGCCTTCGCCTTTCCTGGCTGCCAGCAAAAGTCTGCCGATCGCGCCGAGCACGATCGACGGCTCGTATCCGGCGATCACGAAGCTGTCGCACGGAGCGCACTTGATCTTCAGCCGCTCCGGTCGGCGACCCGACCGATAGGGATTGTCCCGCCGCTTCGCGATGATGCCTTCGAGCCCTAACTCGCAAGCGACACGGAAGAACTGCTCGCCATCGGCGTTGACGTCCTCGGAGAAGCGGATTGGCACGGTTGATCAACTCGAGCTGCCGTCGGCGCTTAAACAACGGGAGGTTCCTCAGATCATGGCCATGGATATTGAGGAGGTCGAAGGCGCAAATCACCCGGCTGATCTGGAACATATCCTGAACAAGGAAATAGTCAATTAACGCGAGAACAACAATCGCAATGCGCGATGCGATCTTAACTATCGTCAGCTCGCCTTTAGTTCCTTTGACCGCCCCCTGCGGCACTGAAAGGAAACCCCCTCAGTTCCCAAAATCAGAGCACGGCAGCTTGAACAAACGGCGCCAACTCCAGCGTGCCGCGGTAGATCATGTCCAAAGAGACGTAGAGGATGATCGCAAGGCCGACGTACGCGATCCACCTATGCTTGGTAAGCAGGCGAGCGATCAGGTTGGCGGCAATTCCCATCAGCGCGATCGAGAGTCCAAGACCGACGATCAGGACGCTGGGGTGCTCGCGCGCGGCTCCGGCGACCGCCAGCACGTTGTCGAGCGACATGGAGACGTCCGCGACGACAATCTGCGTGGCGGCCTGAAGGAAGGTCTTCCTCGGCGCGCTCTCGTCCGCCATTGCCTCTTCGTCGCCGTGACTTGCCCGCAGTTCGCGCCACATCTTCCAGCAGACCCACAACAGCAGCAACCCGCCCGCCAGCAGAAGGCCGATGATCGCCAGCAGATGCACAGCAACGGTGGCGAAGGCTATTCGCAGTACCGTGGCAGCGAGGATACCCACCATGATCGCCTTCTGGCGTTGCTTCGGCTCCAGACCTGCAGCGGCAAGACCGATCACCACGGCATTGTCGCCCGCAAGAACCAGGTCGATGGCTATAACCTGAATCATTGCCGACAGACCGGCGGCCGTGAACATGTCCATGCGATTACCTCAGAGTTACAAGACAGGGTACGGGGGAAGTCGGAACTCAGGACTCAACCGAAAGCGGAACTGCCCCGGTGACGATGGCGGCGAACAGCATCACGACCGCCAACAGCGCCGCTCACTTGAGCGTGAATCTCTGGTGGGCCCCGAACTCAACCTTGGACAGTCCCGTCAGCACACAAGCAGCGGACTCTCCGCGACGAAAAAAGGGGCCCTCGACGGCCCCCTGTCCGTAGCGTTTGTATCAGGCCAGCGTGTAAGCCGTCTTCACCGTCGTGAAGAACTCATTGGCATACCTGCCCTGTTCGCGTGGACCAAAGGAGGAAGCCTTGCGGCCGCCGAACGGGACGTGAAAGTCGACGCCGGCAGTCGGCAGATTGACCATCACCATGCCCGCTTCCGAGTTGCGTTTGAAGTGGGTAGCATGCTTCAAACTCGTCGTGGCGATGCCGGCCGACAGCCCAAACGGGGTGTCGTTGGCAACGGCAAGCGCCTCATCGTAGTCTCTCACCCGAATGACGCTTGCAACGGGTCCGAAGATTTCCTCTCGGCTAATGCGCATCTGGTTTGTCGCTTCGGTAAATAGCGTGGGCTGAAGATAGAAGCCGGGCGTTTCGCGCTTAACTAGTTCGCCACCGAAGGCAAGCTTGGCGCCTTCCGACTTGCCGATTTCGATGTAGTCGATGTCAGTCTTCAACTGCTTCTCGTCGACGACAGGGCCGATATGGGTGCCTTCCTTTAAGGCATTGTCTACGGTGAGCGACTGCAGCCTCTCAGTCAGGGCCGATACGAAGCGGTTGTGAATGCCTTCGGTCACGATCAGTCGCGACGAAGCCGTGCAGCGCTGGCCGGTGGAGTAGAAGCTGGAATTGGCGGCAGCTTCGACGGCAACGGAAAGATCGGCATCATCCAGCACGACCATCGGATTCTTGCCGCCCATCTCCAATTGGAACTTGCGGTTATGTTCGATTGAGGAGAGCGCCACCCGCCTGCCAGTGGCGGTCGAGCCGGTGAACGTCACGCCAGCAAGGTCCGGGCTGTCCAGCATGGCCTGTCCAACCACTGAACCGCGGCCCATGACAAGGTTTAGCACGCCCTTGGGCAGCCCGTTACGATGCAGGATGTCGACGATCGCCCAGGCACAACCGGGGACGAGATCAGCGGGCTTGAAGACGACGGTATTGCCATAGGCCAAGGCTGGGGCGATCTTCCAGGCAGGGATGGCGATCGGGAAATTCCACGGCGTGATGATACCGATGACGCCGAGCGGTTCACGGGTGATCTCAACGCCGATGTTAGGCCGGGCGGACGGTACAAGCTCACCCGCCAGACGCAGGGTTTCACCTGCGAAGAAATCAAAAATCTGTGCGGCGCGGAGCACTTCACCGGTGGCTTCCGGCAAGGTTTTTCCTTCCTCCCGCGCGAGCAACTTGCCGAGTTCATCCTTGCGAGCAAGAATTTCATCGGCCGTCTTCTTCAAAACCGAGTTGCGCTCCAGAATTCCGGAACGCGCCCAAGACGGGAAGGCAGCCCTTGCCGCTGCAAGAGCCATCTTGACCTCGTCGACGGAGGCGCGCGCGTATTCGCCCACCACATCGTTCGTATCCGAAGGACTGATGTTCTTGGAAGCATCAGTGCCGATCCATTCGCCGGCGATGAGGTTATGGTAGATCTTGTTCATGTGTTCATCCCATCCATTGACTTACGGGAGCAGCAGCCTCTTGCAGCGGCTGCGTTGCGATATCGAGGAGCACCGGATGATCGGCCTCGAAGGCGGCACGCATTCGGATCTCCAAGTCCGCTGGGTGCACAATCTTGTGCGCCTCAATGGCATATGCCTCGGCAATGCGAGCGTGATCCGTCTGTGAAAAGTCGACCGAGAAGTAGCGTTCGTCATAGCCAGCCTTCTGTGAGGCTTTGATCCAGCCGAAGGTCGAATTTGCCAAGACGATTATCACCAAGGGTATCCGCAACCGTGCGACCGTTTCGAGTTCGCCGGCCGTAAAACCAAAGCTCCCGTCACCCATTATCGCCACGACCTTGCTATCGGGTCTGGCGTACCAGGCGCCAATCGCCGCCGACAGGGAATAGCCCAGTGCTCCATGGGCGCGGTTCGTCAGGAAGTAGCGTCCGGCCTGTCGGATTTCAAAATAACAGGAGACATAGGGGCACGGAGTTCCCGGGTCGGCCACCACGATCGTTTCGGCAGGCGATGTCCGGTTAAGTGCAGAGAGAATTGCTTCCGGTCGGATTGGTTTGTCATCACCGACGGAAAGATCGGCAAGCCTCTTGCGTTTAGCGTTTCTCGCCTCGGACGCACGATTGCGTGATGCGCCTCCTTCCGGGGCATGGTGCCTCGCAAGGATTCGGCAGAGTTCAGCAAGAGACGCCTTCGCGTCTCCGACAAGGGCGGCCGACACCAGATAGTTCGCCCCGATGACGGCGGGATCAATATCGAGATGGACGATCGGTACTTCGCGAGACGGCACGCGCCAATTCTCGGTGGTAGTAGATCCGGCACGGCATCCGATGAACATGACGAGGTCGGCGGCTTGAACGACCGCACGTGTCTCGAGGGTTCCCCCATTGGCGCCGACCACACCCGCCGCCAATTTATGGCTGTCAGCAATTGTTCCCTTGCCGGTTACGGTCGTGCAAACCGGCGCCTGAAGGATTTCTGCCAGTGCGGCCAATTCCGCAGTGCCTTCTGACGCAAGCACGCCGCCGCCGCAGATCAGCACCGGACTCCGGGCGTTGCGCAACAGTTCCGCAGCCAGTTCGATTTCTTCTCGCGCTGGGACGGATCGGTATGCGGGAGCGCGGTCATGCCCAGGCTGCGCCCAGATCGATGACGCTTCGAGAGACTGTTTCTGCACGTCGTAGGGCATGCAGAGATGCGTCGCGCCTGACCTGCCCGTCGTCATGGAACGGAAAGCGTGTCGAACCAGGCTCGGGATCTGAGACGGCAGGTCGGCCGTCCCGTTCCATTTCGTCAGGGGCCCGTAAAGCCGTTGCTGATCAAGTTCCGTCAGCGGATAGCGGTCGCGCGAAGTTACCGGAACGTCCGATGTAATGCCGAGCACCGGTACCGAAGATTCATTGGCTTCCACGAGGCCAGGCAACAGATAGGTCGCACCTCCGCCGCTTGGCCCTTCGCATACGCCGACCTTGCCCGACACCTTCGCATAGGCTTCCGCCATATAGCCGGCGCTCCGTTCGTCACGGGCAAGAACGTGCTGCATTCCATGATCGAGACGGTGCAGGGCGTCATAGAAGGGCAGACTGGTGTCGCCGCACAAGCCGAAGATGTATTGAACACCGTTCGCCGCCAACATTTCGACAAGGGCCTCGGCTCCACTAACAGTGTCGTTCTTCATCTTGCCAGTGCCGCCTCTCTGATTTGGGTCAGGGAGCGGTTCGCGGTCAGGGCATCAGGATCGGTCTTCACATGAATAAGTGCGAGTTTCCCGGATTTTTCGGCACGCCGGAAAGCATCTGCAAATTCGTCGGTGCGGTTTACGAATTCAGTATGCGCGCCAAAGGCCGACGCCATCACACAGAAGTCCGGATTGACGAGTTCGGTTGCAAAAGGCCGCGAAGGATAATGCGTTTCCTGATGCATGCGGATCGTACCCAGCATGCCGTTGTCGACCACGACGAAAATCGGTTTGGCATCGTATTGGACGGCCGTTGCCATTTCCTGGCAGGTCATCATGAAATCACCGTCACCGGCGATGCACACTGCCGGGCGATCCGGGAAGCGTAGCTTGGCAGCCACCGCTGCCGGCACGCCGTAGCCCATGGAACCGCTTGTGGGTGCTAACTGGGTTTGAAGCTTGCGGTGGCGATGAAACCGGTGCAGCCAGGCGGAGAAATTCCCCGCCCCGTTCGTCATGATGGCATCGTGAGGAAGATTGTCCCGAAGCCAAACGATAATATCGCCCATGTTGACGTCGCCGGGAACCGGCCGGGGTTCTTGCCAGGCCTCATATTCCTGGCGGGCCTGTGCCGTGCGTTCGGCCCAACCCTTACGTTTTGACACAGGTAGGCCTGTCAGCATCGTTGCGAAGCCCTGCGGCGTCGCGTTGATGGAGAGATCGGGAATGTACACTCGCCCGAGTTCTTCCGCTCCAGCGTGAACATGAATCAGCTTTTGCACCGGCCCGGGTACCGAAAGGAATTGGTAGCTGCTTGACGCAACCTCCCCCATGCGGGTTCCAAGTAGAATGACGAGGTCGGAATCCTTGACCAATCTTGAAAGCGTGGGATTCACCCCGAGCCCAATCTCACCGACGTATGAGGGGTGATCGTTGTTAAATTTCTCTTGGCGCCGGAAAGCAGCGACCACGGGAAGACCATTCTTACCAGCGAAATCCTCGACTGCCGCCTTTGATTCATCGTCCCAGCGACTACCGCCGACGATCATCAGGGGGCGCTCGGCTTCTGAAAGAAGCCTGGCGAATTCGTCCATCTGCTCTGCAGAAGGCGAAAGCTCGAAGGATTTGACAACACGCGGGGCAACAAGTTCTACGGCGTCAACCAGCATGTCTTCCGGAAGGGCCAGCACGACGGGACCCGGCCTGCCTGCCATAGCGACAGCGAACGCCCGGGATACGAATTCGTGGACCCGATCGGCGCTATCGATCTGAGCGACCCATTTCGCCATCTGACCGAACATGCGTCGATAGTCGATTTCCTGGAAAGCTTCCCGCTCCGTAGCATCCCGGCCGACCTGGCCGATGAACAAGATCATCGGCGTCGAATCCTGGAAGGCAACATGAACGCCTGCGCTGGCATTTGTTGCCCCTGGACCGCGCGTCACCATGCAGATACCTGGCCGCCCCGTTAGCTTTGCATCCGCCTCGGCCATCATGGCAGCACCGCCTTCGTGACGGCAAGTGATTGTCTCAACTTTGTCTGACACGTCGGAGAGCGCATTCAGCACGGCGAGATAGCTCTCGCCGGGGACACAGAAAATCCGGTCGACATTCTGCGCCACGAGGCAGTCGACCAAGTGCTCGGCACCCGTCTTCGATCTCTTTTCCATAGTCATCGAATTCTCTCAATCTTTCTTCTGGGCGGCGATCTTCAATCTCAGTGTTCCGTCGGAACCAAAGTCGATGGCCGCCTCGTCTCCCGGAGCAACCTTGTGAACGCCAGTCGTTGCACCGGTCGCGACCCAATCACCCGCTTTGAGGTATCGTCCGCGCTCGGCCAGGTTGTTCACCAGAAAGGCCAGCGAGCCAAGGATGCCGCCCGTCGGAAGACGGGAAGCCCCGCCTTCGCCTACCAACGTTCCGTTGACGAAGGTGCGCGCCGTCAATGTCTCCCAGGAACGGCCTCGCCAATTGGCTATTTCGGGTCCGATCACCACTGCCGCATTGTTTCCGTGATCGGAGATAACCGCTGTCGGCCCAAGATCGCTCAGGGTTGGAAGTGGACTGCCAGCGATTTCTGACGCGACATGCAAAGCCGCAATCGAAAGAAGAAGGTCGGCTTCAGAGCGATCTTGACCGTAAAGCCGGATGTCGCGTCCGATCCGGATAGCGAACTCGGCCTCAACCGCCGCAAATCCGCCTTCGATCACCGGAACCTCGATCGCAGCATCGCCGGATGTCGTTGCATCGGCAACTCGAACGATCGGGCCAGCCAGGCGCGCCGCCCCCAAGCTATCTCTGAGCTCTGGCTTGATCGCAGCAACCTTCCAGCCTGCAAAAGGACCGCCAACGCGAAGCTCGTCTTCCTGAACAGAATAGGCGTCGGCGAGCGTCAGTGGTTGTGCTCCGGGGAATGCGCCAATTGCACGGCCAGCCTTGCGGGCCGCTACGAAGGCCTGCGAGATATCTCTGGTCGGAGAACTCATCACTTTGCCCCACCCAAGAAGTCCCTGGTCCAGTCCTTGTATGCGTCATCGATCGTCGCCACTCTTGTGACCTCTGAAGAAGCTCCGGAGAGCTCTTCAGGTGACTTCCCGCCCCGAAGAGCCAAATAGGTGTCGTGCGCAGCCTGGATGCTTGCCATGATCGGCAGATGTCCCTGCAGGCCAACCCGCACTCCTGCCTTCGCGAGATAGTCGAGGTCATTGATCTGCTTTCCGATCAAGCCGAGCATGACCGGGATCTTGACCGACCCGCACACCGCCTCGAGTTCTTCACGCGTCTTGATGCCTGTAAGGAACACCGCGTCGACGCCGGCAGCCTCATATGCCTGGCACCGCGTGATCGCGTCTTGGAGACCGGAAATGCTGACCGCACTGGTCCGGCCGACAACGACGAGTGAGGGATCCGATCGACCGGCCAGTGCCGCCTGCATTTTCCCGGTTCCTTCTTCGATGCTGATCAGCGAAGGCTTGCCGTCGCTGCCAAAGGGTTGCGGCAAATCGGTGTCCTCGATCGTCAAGGCGGCGATGCCGGCATTCTCAAGCTCTTCGACCGTGCGCTTGACGTTGAGAGCGTTGCCAAAGCCGTGGTCGGCATCGACCAGGATCGGTAGTCTCGAAGCGCGGGTGATGCGGCGCGCCTGTTCCGCCAGTTCGGTCAGCGTGAGGACGATCAGGTCGGGTGCGCCGAGGACGGCAAGTGATGCCACCGATCCGGCAAACATCCCGATCTCATAGCCAACGCTCTCGGCAAGCCGCGCCGACATCGGATCGTAGACCGATGCCGGGATCATGCAGCGCGAACCGTTCAGATACTCGCGGAACTTTAGCCTTTTGTCCGTGTGGGTCATTACGCGAACTCCTGCAGGCCTTCGATACCGACAGCCGCAGCTTCGGCGTTCAGCATGGCGATATCTTCCGGCGGCACGACGATCCCGGCGACAGCTCGCTCTGCCGCCATCCGCGCTTCGATTTCCCCTGGCATCAAAACTTCCTTGAAGCCGTCCGCGAGCTCAGATCCCTTCGCACGCTTGACAAGTTCGTTCATGCGCTCGCGATACGCATCTCCGCCAACAAAAAGGTCCGGCTTGAACGCCATGAACAGATGGCCGGTGGATTGCGGACGGTCGAGATCGAGGTAGGGGTTGCCGACCTCGCCCCCGAAGGCGGCACCGGATGCGACGCCCGCCATGGCCTCCATCAGCAGGGACAGACCGGAGCCTTTCGGCCCGCCGAGAGGAAGAACAATGCCTTTCAGAGCCGCATCGGGATCGGTGGTAGGCTTCCCCTGCTCGTCAAGCGCCCAGCCTTCCGGAATCTGCTCCCCGCGCTTGGAAGCACGGCGGATCTTGCCGCGAGCGGCCACAGAGGTAGCCATGTCGAGGATCAATGGCACATCCGCACCAGGCGCGGCCAAGCCAAAGGGACTCGTGCCGAGGAAGGGCGAGCGGCCGCCCCAGACCGGCATGGCCGGCGACGCGTTTGTCATCACCATGGCAGCCATCCCCGCATCGACTGCCTGTTGCAGGTAGATGGCCGACATGCCGAAATGGCTGCTTCGATATGCGAGCGCCATTCCTACGCCAAAGGTTCCCGCTCTCTTGATCGCTTCCTGCATTGCCTTGCGACCGACCAGGAAGCCCATGCCATCGTCGCCGTCCACACGGGCGATGGCAGGCATGACCTCGTCAACGGCGAGCGAAGGATGCGGGTTAATGAGCTTCTTTTTCAAGCGGGTGGTGTAGTTCGACGCTCTGTTGATGCCGTGCGATTGGACACCACGCAGGTCGGCATAGAGGAGGCATTCTGTGATGTAGGCGGCGTCTTCTTTTGGCAGGCCATTTGCTTCGAAGATTGCTGTGCCGAGCCTTTGAAGCACGTGAACGGGGACTGTCTTCGGTTGATCGGTCATAATACACTCCTATAGGTTGCATTGTTGGGCAAAGCCACTCCATCTGAAGGAAGGCTCCCAGCGGATTTTCCGTTTATTGATCGTCAGGAACGAAACACCGTGGTCGAGCGTCCATTCATCAAAGCGTCAACTGTCTTTTGCGAACACCACAGCGCCGTTCGCAGGAACCCAAACGCCGACATTCGTGTCGGCCGGAAACTCCTGCGCGGATTCCGTCTTGGCAGTCACGCCGTCAATCTCGACTAGATACTGGTACTGGGCACCGAGGTAGCTGCGCGAAACGATGCGTCCCTCCAGCATCGTTCCCAGTTCGCCCGGACGATTTTCGCCCCGTGTCGATAGTATGAGGTGCTCTGGCCTCACCGCGGCGACAACTTCAACGCCAACCTTCAACGGCTTAACGCTCCTGGCCACCAGTGTCTTGCCGCCGGGCAGTGCTACGACCGCACTGTCGTTTTCAACCAACTGAACACGGCCCGGAAAGAACGTGCTGGTGCCGATAAAGTCCGCAACGAACGGATCTGCGGGCCGGGAATAGATCTCGTGCGGCGTTCCGAGCTGGACGATGCGGCCCTTGTTCATTACGGCGATCCGGTCACTCAGCGCCAGCGCTTCCGACTGATCGTGCGTGACATAAATTGTCGTCAGCCGCACCTGCGCCTGTAACTCGCTCAACCAAAGGCGGGCCTTGTCGCGCAGCTTGGCGTCAAGGTTGGAAAGCGGCTCGTCAAGGAGCAGGATCGACGGCTGGTACACAAGCGTGCGAGCTAGAGCAACACGCTGCTGTTGCCCCCCGGAAAGCTGGTTGGGATAGCGCTTGGCGTAGTCCTGCATCTCGACGAGCGAAAGGACTTCCCTAATGCGCCGATCCCGTTCCACCCTCTCTACTTTGCGCAGCTTGAGCGGAAAGGCGAGATTTTGCTCGATGGTCATGTGCGGCCAAAGAGCATAGCTCTGGAACACGAGACCGCAGTTTCGCGCTTCCGCCGAGACATAGATGTTCTTCGCGCTGTCGAAGATGGTCCGGTCGCCGAACTTGATGAGGCCTTCGGTCGGCTTATCGAGCCCAGCCAGGGCGCCGAGCGTGGTTGACTTGCCACAGCCGCTGGGTCCCAGAAGGGTCAGGAATTCACCGCTTTTGACCGTGAAGCTGACGTTGTCGATCGCCTGCAGCGTGCCGTAGCGTCGGATAAGTTTGTCGACGACGAGATCAACCATAGAACTTTACTCCAAAAAAGCGGCGCATGAGGTAGATGACGCTGATTGTTATGAACATCTGGACGGTCGAAAGCGCTGCAACGCGGGCGACTTCCCCCTGGGCCCAGCGGCGCAGAAGCGTGACGCCCATCACCTCTGTGTCAGGACTGAACAGAAACAGGGCGACGGTGTATTCCTTCAAAAACTGAATGAAGAGCAGCGAGAAGCACGCGAACAGTGCCGGGCGCATGATCGGCAGAAGAATACTGTGGGTCGTCGTCCACCAGTCGGCGCCAGACACCTTGGCTGCGCGGTCAATGCCAGGTCCGATCTGCATGAGGGACGGAGAGATGGCACCATAGCCTGTCGGGATGTAGCGCATCACGTAAGCGATCGCCAAAAGCCACACCGAGTTCTGCAGTAGACTCATCCCGGGCAGGAACGTCATCGCATAGAAGAAGCCAAGACCAGCAATCAAACCCGGCACCGCGCGCGGGAAGAGCGCAATGTACTTCAACGGGCCGAACCCCGGGCTCGAACGCTCGCTCACCAGTGCGACCAACGCGATGTACAAGGTGCCGAACACGCCCCCGATGAGGGAGATAAGGAGGGTGTTGATGATCGACCTCTGGTAGTTTTCGACCGTGAAGACTTCCACGAGGTACTGGAGCGTGAGGAACTTCCAGAACGGGATCAGTGGCGAAAGCACCGGAACCAGCCCCCGTACAGCGAGAAAGACCATCGGAGCAACGCAGAACAGCAGTGCGTAGGTGGCAACGATGGCGAACACCAGCCAGCGATACGGTCCAAGCTCAAACATCTTCGGCTTGTTCACCTTGCCTGTGACGCTGATGTAGCGGGAAGCGTTGCGCAGAATACGATTCTGCAGAAAGACCAGCCCGACGACGAGCAGCAGCATGAAGGCTGCAGCGGTCGCAACCAGGCCATAATCAGGGCGCGGTGAAACGATTCCCTGTTCGTACAGGAAGGTCGTGAATACCGTGATCCCGGCTGGCTGGCCAAAAATCAGGGGGATCGCGAGGCTTTCCAAAGCCGAGGTCGCGTTCAGGATGCCGCTGGAGACAATGGCTGGAAGCAGCATCGGCATCGTCACGCTCCAAAGGGTGCGCATCGGTCCGGCGCCGCAACTACGGGCGGCCTGTTCGAGGCTGGGATCGGAAAGCGCGGTCGACGCCTGGCAATAAAGAAATGCCAGTGGGGCTTGCGAAATCCCACCAATCAGAGCCATTCCCGCGATCGAGTACAGATTCCAAGGCGCCCCGCCGAAGCTATTTGCAAACCACGCGGTGATATAGCCCGACGGGCCGTATGCGATGAACCATCCGAAGGCCAGAACCAGTGACGAAAGATACATCGGCAGCAGCACGAGATCGCCGAGGAAGCTTCGGCCCGGCAGATCGGTTCTGCCGATCAATATCGCAAGTGCGGTGCCAATCACCTGAGCGATTGCGGTCGTCAGCACAACGACGAGCGTCGTGTTCCAAAGGACCTCTAAAATGGTCGGGCTGGAGAGAAGGTTCGTGTAATTGCTCGCCGTGACCACCGCCCCCGCCTCGTAAAGCGGACGATCGATGATCGACTGGTAGAAAAGCGGCAAGATCGGCGCAAACACTACGACGACCGTTACGACGGTAATCGCGATTTGGATCAGAAGCGAACGATTGATCTTCGCCCCGATAGTCCCGCGTGCAGCAGGAGCACCAACGTAGCTGACGACGGAAAGGTCTGCCATGATTTCCTCGGTATAAATCTATTTCGCTGAGGGTTTCCGCATGACGCGGAAACCCCGCTGGCGGTCAGGCTGGGAGGATCAGCCGCCGAATGTCGCCTTCCACTTCGCGATGAAGTCGGCATAACCGCTGACAACGTCCTCGTCATACGGGACGTTCAGCATCTTATCCGCGCCGATTTCCTTGGCGACGGCCGCGTAAGTGTACTCGCCCTTTGCATCCTCTCGAGAAATGTCGGGCCGGATGATCGTCCTATGCGTGGCGGCGAATCCTAGCTGGCCTTCACGCGAGAGAATGTAGTCGAGCATCAACTTAGCGGCGTTCGGATGAGCTGCGCCTTTCGCCACGGCCATTGACCGGGGGACCATCGGAGTTCCGTCTGTGATGAAGCTCCATCCGAGCAACTGGTCGCCGCCAGGTGCGCGGGTGGCCACCCACGAACTCGCCGAACCCGTGAGGAAGGCGAGCACGTATTGGCCGGACGAAACCTTCTCCGTCATCGGACCAGCACCGGTTTCGGGACGGGTATACGGGGCCAATGCCTCGTACCATTCCCAGATCTTGTCCCCTTGGCCCTTCTTCATCGCATACTGCACGGTGTATCCGTACGTGTTGAGGTTGGCCGCATAGGTGGTGAGCTTGCCCTTGAATACGTCCGGGTTGGCCTGCGCCTTGGCGACAAGGTCAGCCATGCTCGTCGGTACCAGCTCGGGCTTCAGCAGCATCTTGTTGTATAGGAAGATGATCGGGTCCACGGTCATCGTGTAGATTCCCGGGAATGGCTTGCTCCAGCTTTCATAAGCAGACGATTCCGGTGATTCATAGGGCATCACTTCGCCCTTCTTCTGAATATCGAGCCAGACATCGGGGCCCGTCGTCACGAGAAGGTCACCTGTCGGCCTGCTGGATCCTTTTTCGCTAAGATAGCGTTGGATGACCTCGTTAGCCTCCAGGTCGAGCGTCTGGACCTTAAGCCAGGGATACTTTGACTCAAAGCCTTTCTTGACCTCCGCCCAGACGTCGGAGTTCATGTTCTGATAGATCAGAACGCTGCCTTCGCTCTTGGAGGCCTCCACGATGTCCTTGTATTCTGGGGGATAAGTTGCGTCGGCGGCAGCAACAGTCGCACTGGCGCCGCTGATGGCGAGTATAGAACAGGCGCTCGCCAAAATGACGAAATCACGTCTTTTCATGTGGTTTCCTCCAAATAAACTGAGTGTGCGACACAGCACGACACTCTCTCCCATCGCGGCCCACATCTCATTGAATATCCTCAGATCCATGAGATATTTGTTTCGGCTGCGATGACTACAGCCTATGAAGCAACGCATAACCATGCAAACGAGTAATGCTCTAAAGGGTGTGAGGAAAAGTCAAAGTGAGTAGCCGCCGAAAGCTCCCACCTCTTAATGCTATTCGAACCTTTGAAGCCGCGGGCCGTCACCAGAATTTCAGTAAGGCTGCGGAGGAGTTGAACGTGACACCGGGAGCGGTCTCGCGCCAGGTCAAGGTTCTGGAAGAGCATTTAGGTATCAGCTTGTTTGTGCGTACTCCCGTCGATGTGCGGATCACGCGCCAGGGCCAGCTCTACCTCCTATCTGTGCAGGAATCCCTCGCGCGCCTTGAAGCGAGCACCCAGGAGATCGTGGTGCAGACGCTGGCGCAGCCTCTCAGGATTTGGGGATCGCGGTTTTTCATTCATCTCTGGCTAGTTCCTCACCTTTCGCGCTACTTTCGAGAATATCCGGATCAAGAGGTCGAGATCACGTCGCTGCTATCAAGCGAGCCCATGCCCCCCGAAGTCGACGTAGGATTTCGTTTCGGAAATGGTATTTGGCCTGGTATGCGCTCCCATTTCCTGTTGGGCCTGAATTTAACGCCGGTCTGCAGTCCAGATTACCTTGCTAACAGTGCCCCACTGCGCACGCCGGAAGATCTCTCGGCTCATCCGCTCCTCCACAACATTGTCGGTTCGGATCATTGGCGCCTTTGGTATGAGGCAAGCGGTGCAGAGCCAAGGGAATTGAAGCGGCGGATCGTCTGCACCAGCGCAGACGTTGCATACAAATCAGCGGTAGAGGGACTTGGTGTCGCTCTTGGACGAAGAGGATTCATTGAGCGCGATCTAGCGACGGGCCGACTGGTTATGCCTATCGATTTCACGATGCAAGCGGAGGGCGCATTCTATCTAGTCTACCATGACCGCGACCCGTTGCCCGGAAGGCTGCTCCAATTTCGTCGATGGATTCTCAACGAAATAGCTCGATCACAAGGTGAGCTCCAAGGATGACTCCCGCGCGCCGGATTCATATTCGCGTTCCAGCCATCGCAATCTGCTCGTCGATGTCGGACGCTTCACCCGAAACCCCGATAGCTCCGAGCATATTGCCTTGGTCGTCGAGGATGATCAGACCGCCAGCAGTCGGCACCATGCCACCCACGACATGAGCGATTCCCGCGAGGAAGTGCGGCGGCTTAGTTGATAAAGATCGCGTGGATTCGCCCGTTGCCAATACGGCGTTCGCTTTGGCGATCGCGATTTCCGCTCTACGAATACTGCAGCCGTCTTCAACCAGCACCGAGCGAACGGCAGCCCTGATATCCAGCACAGCAATCGCAACTGGCTTCATATTCCGCTCGCGCGCGTGTGCTATCCCTCGATGACAAATTTGTAGTGCACGTTCCAACGTAAGTGACAAAATTCAATCCTCTTGAAAGGCTACTTCGCGTTTCTTTACGACGGCCGGAAGGCTCACCACCAACATCAGAACAAGGGCTACGACGAGGAGGCTCGCGCTAATTGGGCTGGTCAAGAACACGGTCGCATCACCTTGAGAAATCAGCAATGCGCGACGGAAGTACTCCTCCAGCATCGGGCCCAGGATAAAGGCTAGTAACATCGGTGCCGGTTCGGCGCCGAACCGTCGCAGAATGTAGCCAAGAACTCCAAACAGAGACATCAACAGCACCGCCGGCGTCTCGTTTTCGAGACTGAAGACACCAATGCAGCAGAACATCATGATCATTGGGTACAGAAACTTGTAGGGAATCGTTGCCATACGGGCCCAAATTCCGACAAGCGGCAAGTTCAAGATGACGAGCATCATGTTGCCAATCCACATCGATGCGATCAGACCCCAGAATAGTTTTGGATTTTCAGTGATAACGCCGGGGCCGGGTTGTATGCCTTGAATAATCATAGCTCCGACCATCAACGCCATGACTGCATTCGATGGAATGCCAAGCGTGAGCATCGGGATGAACGAAGTCTGCGCGCCGGCGTTGTTTGCGGCTTCCGGAGCGGCGACTCCTTCGAGTGCGCCATTGCCGAATTCTGCCGAGTTCGGAGAGAGCTTCTTTTCCACGCTGTATGATACAAAGGCGGCCAACAATGCGCCTCCGCCTGGCAAGACGCCGAGCACGGAGCCGAGCGCGGTTCCCCTCAGAACCGGACGCACCATACGGCGCAAATCTTCTCGACCAGGCCATAACGTGGTGATCTCGTGTGTTGTTGCCCGCCCTTCTTCCGCCCGGCGAACATTGGCGATAATCTCACCCAATCCGAAAATGCCCATCGCGATGACCACGAAATCAAGTCCGTCCGACAGCATCTGCGTGCCGAACGTGTAACGTGCGTAACCAGAATTCACGTCCGTTCCGACAAAACCAAGCAATATTCCGATTACGACCATTCCCAGCGCATGAAAAATCGATCCGCTCGCGAGAATGATGGACGCCACAAGCCCAAGCACCATTAGCGAAAAGTACTCGGCAGCGCCGAACTGGACGGCCCAACTTGAGAGAACGGGCGCAAAGATGACGATCACGCAGGTAGCGACTGTGCCTGCGAAGAATGACCCCAGGGCCGCCGTACAAAGCGCAACTCCGGCCCGACCTTTCTGAGCCATCTTGTATCCGTCGATCGTCGTTACAACGGAGGAGGATTCGCCGGGGAGATTCACAAGGATAGCGGTAGTCGAACCTCCGTACTGCGCGCCATAGTAGATTCCGGCGAGCATAATCAGCGCCGTCTCGGGCGGCAGTCCGAAAGTGATGGGAAGCAGCATGGCGATTGTTGCAACAGGACCGAGGCCAGGCAGTACGCCGACGGCCGTTCCCAGCAGAACGCCGATGAAACAGTAGCCCAGGTTCATCAGCGTGGTGGCTGTTGCGAAACCCAGCGCAATATTGTCGAGATAATACATCCCTTGTCCTCAGAATGGCAGCCGGATCAACGGTAGTGGTAGACCCAATACTCGAACGAAGATGAACGAAAAGCCGAAGGCAACGATCAGCAATCCCGCCAGCAATTTCGGGGAAAAGCGAAAGTCCGCACTCGCCAGCGCGCCGACGAACATCATCAATGCAACCGTGGGGAACAGGCCCACAAGTCGACAGCCAACGACGAAAGTCAGCATGGAAAGCATCAGCAGGAACATCGCTCTGGCCTGCTGCCTAGCGTTCGGATGAAGAACGGGCTTTAACGCCTGCCCCCTTGCAAAGCCGCGCATGAAACTTATGGCGGCAAACCCTAGTATGATCAGGGACACCGCAACCGGCAGGAAGCCGGGCCCCATTCGCGAGAATGAACCAATTGGATAGGAGAGACCGCCAATGAGGCCGGCCGTTCCAAAGACAAGATAAATCAGCCCCAACCCGTGTTCGCGCTGTTGCATAGTTTCACTCCTCCAAGTGTTGGCCGGCGCACGCCGGCCATCTCGGTCATTGCAGTGTGATGCCCGCCGTTGCGATCAGCTTCGACCACTTTTCGGAGTCGGATTTCACCATCGCGCCAAATTCTTCCGGGGTCTTGCTCATCGCGTCACCGCCTTCGTCGACGATTCGTTTCAGAACCTCCTCGTTTTGAAGGGCGACTGCGATTGCCGCGTTCAACTTCTTGATAATGGACGGATCTGTCCCGGCTGGTGCGAACAACCCGTACCAAGTTCCGGCGTTGAAACCTGGATACCCCTGTTCCTCGATCGTTGGCACTTCCGGCAGTGTGGGACTGCGCCTATCCGCAGAAACGGCAATCGGGCGAAGGGCTCCGGCGCGGATTTGACTCAGCGCCGTTGGAATTGACGAGAGCATGAAATCAATGCGACCGCCTACCACATCGACCAGGGCGGCGGCGGCGCCCTTGTAGGGGATGTGGTTCAAATGGATGTCTGCCGTTTGCTGCAGAAGTTCGCCAGTGAGATGGGAAACCGTCCCGTTCCCCGGCGTCGCCAACGTCATAGCGCCGTTCTTCTCTTTTGCCACGGCAATGAGTTCGGCTACGTTTTTGATCGGCGACCCCTTAGGAACCACGACCACGTTTGGCGCATTCGCCAGAAGCGCTATCGGAGAAAAGTCCTTCGCAGGATCGAAGGCCAGATTGTCGTAGAGGCTCGGATTTATCGAGAAGTGGGCCGTCTGTCCGACAAGGATGGTGTATCCGTCCGGTTCGGATTTAGCGACGTAGTCGACGGCGATGTTGCCACCCGCTCCAGGCTTGTTCTCGACCACTATGGGCTGGCCTAGATCCTTCGACAGCCGATCGGCAACGACGCGCGCGATCACATCCATTCCGCCGCCGGCGGTACCCGGTACGACGAATGTCAGTTCCTTTTGCGGGTAGTCCTCGGCTCGCCCGATGGACGCGACCCCGTTCAGACCGACACCTAGACAGATCGCTATTGCGATCGGCAAGATGCGCCGACGTACAAGCTGTGTATCTGCAACATTATCCATTTCGTCTCCTCCCTGAGCGAACGTATGATGAGTGCTGTGCCTATGTGCTGGATTTATCCCTCGTCGGCCCCGTCTCAGTGCCGCTTTCCGGGACCGAACTGCCGTATATGAGGCCGGCCTTGATTTTCGGAAAAGTCGTCTTCGGGTCGATGACCGGTAGCCCATGCGCCGGCCCAATGGCGCGCACATCAAGCTCATGAACAAGTTTCTCCAGACGGTCTGCGTACAAGTCCATCTGTGTAAACTTGGTCCAAAAGAGTGCTCGGTCTGCGAAGACCGCTGATACTTCGGGAATGTTTAGAGAGACAGCTTCTTCAGCAAAAAGACCGCAGTGGCCGTCTTCATGGTAATGGCTGTACGCAAATCCATCGCCGGGGAACAGGACACGTTCCTTCTCATCGAAGCCCCACCACGTCGTGCGGAGATCGCGGATAACGGGTTCCACAACTCGGAAAAGACGATTGCCGAGATCGATAGTATCGCCCAAGGCCAAGGCCGACATCCGATGTGAAAACTGCGGGAAGGCCAGGTGATAGTCGGACATGTCGCCGCAGAGGATTACATCATCAAAATCTTCCAGAATCCGTCCCAGGCCACCGGAATGCGGGGTTTCCTGATGCGTCACGAAGAGATATCGAAGCGGCGGCTGACCTTTCAGCACCTTTTCCAGTTGCCGCGCCAATAGCGGATAATCCTTAGGGTGGCCCGTCTCGACCAAAAGCGAAGCTTCTTCCCCAATCACCAGATAGGCTGCATTGTAGGTGTGATAAATTTTGCCGTTGGCGTGTTGCGCAAGGCAATCGCCAAGCCATTGGACGCCCGGAGCGATTTCGCGCGGTGTGGACTTGCAGTGGATGTGTTGGTTCATCGGATTAGTTCCCGGTCTACATAGGCACAGGCGCTATTGGCTTGGTCTAAATCTTCCAAAGCGGCAATAAGGGTATCGAATTGCTTCTCCACCGAGGCGAAGCCCTCGGTAATCTTCCCATATCCGGGAGCAATTCGCGTGATTGGATACTGGCTGCGCACTGCATCGAGCTTCCGGCACAACTCTGCCGTCTTCCCTCCTTCGAGCCACCAATATCGCGTGTTCAACAAGAAGCTTCGGACGAAGGGCATGTCAGCAACATCGGCGCGCGAACGAATTGTCGCCGGTTCGTCAGCCGCCAACTGCCACTGATGCGTGAAGCTGTCAGAGGTAAAAAGAGTCTGGGTTTCGCGATCGTAGACCCAACGAGTTCCGATCAGGCGAATAGGCGCCTGGAAAGCACTTAGGATCCGTCCGTCTCCACCGCCCAACCGCAGATCCTGCTTGCGCGCGACGAGTGTGGTCTTCAGCTTGTAGTCAGTCAGGTTCTCTGAGTGACGTGAGAATGCCACCCAGAGGCTGGCATCTGGATTGCCAGAGTAACATTGTTTCGCCCTGAAGGTGTTTGCGATCGCCTCAACGTTGCAAACCGACATGTATTCGTTCAGCCGCAACGGATAAATCGAAAGTTCGTCGTCCGGAAGCAAGAGCGTTCGCAGCGACTCGATGATCTGCGAGCGGTAGGCGGAATAACCGCTGTCGAGCAGGAGTGCGTCGTTGGCTTCCTTCAAAAGGTAACAATGGCCGAGCGCGTAACCACGCACGTTTGCCGGGTAAGCACTGACACGGCCGTCAAGTACAATAGTTGAGGCGATGGAGAAGAGTTTACCGTCGACCAATGGGATGATTTCGGTACGAAATTCCTCGATAGTCTGTTTCACGACGTCACCTTTTGAGTATATTTCGTGATCATGCCTCGAATATTCACCTCCGAACTCGATTCAATTTCACATCGGATCTTCCCGAACGTTTTATAGACGTCTTCGAAATTAGCTCCGGTCAGCGTGTAGTTTAGAAAATTACTATCTCTCCTCGCCATCGACCTCTCTTCCCAAATTGTTTCTTGTCAAATTTATTGACGCCTGACCCGCTTGGGGTCAAAAGAGAAAAAGCAGGAGCACTTTAGAAAGACTAAACCGATGGCATTCGATCGCGTACCGCTAAACTGGATCCGCACATTCGAGGCGGCGGCCCGCCTTCGCAGCTTCCAGAACGCCGCCTTAGAATTGCATGTGACGCCGGGGGCCATCAGTCAGCAAATCCGCAAGCTGGAACTTGAGCTTGGCCAAACGCTGTTCTATCGCGCGCAATACCCCGTAGCACTGACCGAAACTGGAGAGGAGTTATTCGAGCGGGTCACGCGCCCTCTTCAGCAAATCGAACAGGCCATTCTGGATAACCGTAATTCCAATAGGGGAAAGCAGATCAATGTGTGGGGCTCCCGCTTTTTTATGCGCCTGTGGCTTTTGCCGAGGCTTCAACTGTTCAACGATGGCAGACCTGACCTACTTGTTGATCTGACGACCGCGCCCCCCCTGGCACCCGTTCCGTGCGATTGTGATATCGCGATCCGGGTCGGCTTTGACGGCAATCCGGATCTGCACGGGGAGGAACTGCTACGCCGTGTCGCTGTTCCAGTTTGTAGTCCCGAGTACCTGCGTCGACATGGACCAATCGGGCATGTGCGCGAATATGCTCAGCACCATCTTCTAAAAGGCAGTTTGCATGACGATGAATGGGGACTCTGGCTCGCCTTAAACAATCTTGGCGATGCGAAATTGAGCAACATCACGACACTGAGCAGTTCCGATCTCGTCCACGCCGCAGCTCTTGAAGGCGTCGGTATTGCGCTAGGTAGGCTGGGATTCATTGAGAACGACCTCAAAGCCGGTAGGCTCGTCCAATTGCCTGGCAATGCTTCAGAAGTTGGCGCTCCGTTTTATCTCCATTACCGAAAGGACCGAGCCTCGGATCCTGCAATACGCGCGTTTACAAGTTGGCTTCGCAAAGAAATGGAACGTTGCACTTTAGACTTCCCGCCCGTCCTACCCTGATACGCCTTCCTTGCCCGCTGCCTGCCTTCACGTTTCGATCGCAAAATGTGCCCGCGATGGTGGGGAGTATCGACATCTATGACGCCCCTCGACCCCACAACGATCGCCGAGCTCCTTTCGCAACGTGCACCACCAGAGACGGTATCTGCTGGGAAGCTGATCAAGCAAAAAACGAGACGTCTTCGAGGTGTCTATGCCGCCGCTAAGTCGCGAACGCGATTCGCAATGGCATCGCCCACCTCAATGGTTCCTAGTGGCCCGCCTGCATCGATTGTCACCTGCTTATCCGCAATGCAGCGTGCGACCGCATCCTCAATAGCTGCGGCCGCAGCCGTATGGGCGGCTGACGACTTGCGACGGCCATACCATTCGAGCAACAACGCAACCGACAAAATCTGTGAAATTGGGTTTGCGACATCCTGTCCTGCCAGATCGAGCGCCGAACCGTGTCCGGGCTGAGCCAAAGCATGTTCGACACCAGCATTCAACGATCCGGCCATGCCGATGCTCCCCGTGAGTTCGGCAGTGAGGTCGGAGAGGATGTCGCCGAACATGTTGGTCGTCACCATTACGTCGAAACGGTCCGGCGCCCGTACCACGTGCGCCATCGCTGCGTCGACGATAAGATCGCTGACGGTAACCTCTGGAAAATCGCGCGAAACCCTACGGCATTCCTCCATGAACATGCCGTCCGTGACTTTGAGGACGCTTTCCTTATGAACGATCGTGACATGCCGACGCCGACGCATAGCCAATTCGAACGCAGTCCGGGCGATCCGCTCACAGCTCGGACGGGTGATACGTCGCATGGCGATCGCAACATCCGGTGTCACCAAAATTTCGCTACTGCCGGATTCTACATTTCTGTCGGCGTAGAATCCTTCAGTATTCTCCCGCACGACGACCAGATCGAAATCACCGACGCGGTTCGGCAAACCGGCGTAGGTCCTGGCTGGCCGGATATTCGCGAACAGATCGAGGCCTTTGCGGAAGAACTTGTTGACACCCGGCTGACCCGTAAGTTCATGTTCGTATGAAGAAGTCGGCCCCAGGACGACGCCGTCGACCGCTTTTGCCTTCTCAAGCAGGTCGCCTCTGACCGTCGTGCCGTAGCGCTGAACACTGGCATGGCCGACGACGTCTGCTTCCAGTAGGAGACGAAGATCGAAACAGGCGGATGCCGCGCGTAGCACGTTCAGAGCGGCCGCAGTGATTTCCGGACCGACCCCGTCTCCCGGAAGAATAAGAAGGTTCATCGCAATTTCCTTGTTTCCGCCCATGGAACGGCGGCGTGGTTAGCCTTGCGTGGCCATCAAAGGCCGCCGTTCACACAGCCCGGGCCTAGGTCGGCACGTTCAATGTCGACGGATTGACACAGATTGCGGGATCGATCGGCTCTCCTCTCAAGTATCGCAGAGCGTTGGCAACAACGGAATGCGCCGTGAGATTGAGCGCCGTGTCCGTCGATGCGCCCATGTGAGGTATCATCACGACATTGGGTATCGTGTTCAGCACATGCTCCCGAGGCAAGGGTTCCGTGATGAACGTGTCGAGGCCCGCGCCAAAGAGCCGGCCATCACGGAGCGCTTCGATCAGCGCAGACTCGTCAACCAGGGCCCCGCGAGAAGTGTTGATGACGATTGCCCCGCGCGGCAACAGGCCAATTTCTCGGCGGCCAATCATCCCAAGTGTCTTATCGTCGAGTGGACAATGCGGAGACAACACATCCGACTGCTGCAGCAGTTCGTCGAGCGAGGACAGCATCGTGACCGATAGCGCTTCCAGCTCGGTTCCGGGTGAACCGCGATATGCAACGACCCTCATGCCAAGCCCGATTGCCGCTTTAGCAACGAGGCGGCCGATGACGCCCAAACCGACGATGCCCAGGGTACGACCGGAGAGCTGGCGCCCAGCCAAAGTTCGATCCCAGTTGCCAGATCGAATTGCGTTGTCGTGACAAGGAATCGATCGCGCGACGGCAAGAAGCAGACCTATGGTCAGCTCTGCAACTGCATGGCTGTTCGCTCCCGGCGTCGTCAGAACGGGAATACCTCGCTGTGTGGCAGTCGCAACGTCAATATGGTTCACGCCAATCCCATGGCGCGATATGACCTTCAGTGTCGGGCACGATCTGATCGCTGTTCCCGAAAGGCGCATGGTGCGCGAAATGATCGCATCAATTGGCTCGCGGTTGAGGATGCCGATCAATTCCTCATCGCGATCCGGCGTTGACGTAAAGATCGCGTTACAATCCGAGCTCTTGAGTAAGTCCATACCTGCTGCGGCAAGCCTTGGCGTAGTGACGACGATGTTGAATGTCATTGGTCCACCTGTTTTGCCGCTGGGGAATAGTTCCGAGCCCCATTGTCCAGTGTATCAGTTGGCTGATCGCCGACGCGCCTGCTCATGAGCGAACGCACAATTGGGACGATCACTGCGAGAGACGCAAGCACGACAAGAACTGCCGATATCGGGCTATGGAAAAAGATGAGCGGGCTTCCATCGGATATGATCAGCGATTGCCGCAAGGTCTGCTCGGCAAGGTCGCCCATCACGATTCCCAAAACCAGCGGGATCGTCGGGTACTCGAGCTTGTTCAAGATGTAGCCGACCACACCGAAGGCGATCATCGTCCCCACGTCGAACATGCTGTTGCGGAATGCAAACACGCCCACGATGCAGAAGACTATAATAGACGCGTTGAGCACTTTCACAGCCTTCAACGTCAGCGTCGTGAGAACAGGGATGAAGAAGGTGTTGAGTATGAGCAGTATGACGTTACCGACATACATGCTGGCAAGGAAAGCCCATATGACGTCGGGGCTGTTCTCGAAAAGCAAAGGGCCGGGGCGCAATCCCTGCATAAGCATCGCGCCGAACAGAACTGCCGTTGCCGGGGATCCCGGCACCCCCAATGCAAGGATTGGAACCATAGTTCCGCTGGTTACGGCGTTGTTTGCGGATTCCGGCCCGGCGACGCCTTCTATTGCGCCTTTGCCGAACATCTCCGGTCGCTTCGAAAGCTTGCGCTCGACAACGTAGGATGTCGTGGAGCCGACCGTCGTACCGGTACCTGGAATGGTGCCAAGAAAGAAGCCGATAAGCGTCCCACGGATCGATGGCCAGCAACTGAGTCGCCACTCCTCGCGATTGGGAAGGAGCTCCTTCATTCTCACGCGGCTGTTGGCGCTCACGCGCATCTGGCGCTCGATGTTCGCGAGCACGTCTGCAAGTCCAAACATGCCCACGGTGACCGGAAGGAAGTCGATGCCGTCGATCAGGCGGTCGACCCCGAAAGTAAAGCGCGGCATGCCGGTGACCAGATCCATGCCGACGAAACCGATCGACAGTCCGAAGGCCAACATGAGGTATCCCTTGGCGGGCACGGTGGCATTCAGTCCCGAAACGAGGGCGAGCCCCAGAAGCAACATTCCGAATTGTTCGGCCGGCCCAAACCTTAGTGCCCACTCCGCCAAGATTGGCGCCAGGACGACGAGCAGAATGAGGCTAACCGTGCCGGCGAAAAATGAGCAGACCGCCGCGATCACAAGCGTTGCTCCGCCACGACCTCGTTTTGCGAGTTGATGCCCTTCCAGCGCCGTCCATATCGAGTCGGATTCACCTGGCAAATTCAGGAGGACCGCGGTGATCGTACCGCCATACATCGCGCCGTAGTAGATTCCACCCAGCATGATGAGACTGGACGTAGGATTCATCGTGAAGGCGAAGGGAAGGAGGATCGCAATCCCCGCAGTCGGCCCAAGTCCCGGAAGTGCCCCGACGAGCGTTCCCATGACGGCGCCCATCGTAACCCACATCAGATTTTCCACTGTAAGGGCGCCGGAAAACCCCTGCAGAAGTAATGTCAACGTTTCCATTGTTCGGTCTTCCTATATGCCGAGCAGGCCTTTGGGCATCGGAACACCCAGCAAAACTTCAAAGAGACAATACAGTCCGACAGGAAGTATGATGGCCGTGGAGGCGCTCAGGAGTAGGCTTCTCTTTTCCAGAACGAGCAGTTCGATCAGAGTGAACAAGCCCAGAGCCACGACAAGTCCGACAAGCGGCGTCATTGCTGCTGCCAAAATGGTCAGCGCCAACAGCGAAAGCGCGCGCAATCCTTCCGCTTTCGTGGGCATCTCGACGTCATCCGACACCAGACGCCGGGATCTCAATTGGAACAGAACGGCCAACGAGGATGCGATCATCAAGAGCCCGACCAATAGGGGAATGGCGCCAGAACCCAACTGGGCCTGAGAGAAAGCATCGAGATCGATGATGCTGCTATAGCAAATGTAACCACCCAGAACGCAGAATGCACCGCAAACAATTCTATCGGCAGTTTGCGTAACGTCGCGCGGTCCTTCGGATGAGCCGGCGCTTTCGGTCTTTTCCATGTCAACAATACCTTCAATGTTGCGCTGGAGCCCATGAGCTCCAGCGCATTTAGAACCGGTTTGACTGGCGTCACTGCTTGAAGGCAGCTCCCATACGCGCGTACTCTGCGCTCAAAGCCTCGCGGTAGTTGTCCGGTCCCATGTAGACGACATTGAAGTTCAGCCGCTGCGCGAGGCTCTTGAACGAGTCGTTTTCGATCGTGGCCTTGAGCCCCTGGTGCAGTTTTTCTACGATCTCGGGCGGAGTGCCCTTGGGCGCGGCAATGCCCAGCCGGCTGTTCAGAACAACGTTCTTGTAACCGATTTGAGTAAAGCTTTGGACGTCGGGAAGGTTCTTGGATGCTTCGTTGCTGAAGACGGCAAGTATCTTGAGTTTTTTGGCATCCACATAGGGCGTGACCGACGCCAAGGATCCCACGACACCATCGATGTGACCGCCAGCGGCCGACGTCGCCGCTGGTCCCGCACCGTCGTAAGGCACGTCGACGATCTTCGATCCGAATTCACGGGACATCATCTGGATGACAGCCCAGTCCTCGCCGCCCGTGCCCGGATGGCCGAGCTTTGTTTTCCCTGGGTTCTCCTTGGCGTACTTGACGAACTCCTCCGCGTTGTCGGCAGGGAAGTCCGTACGCACAGCAAGCACCTCTGTGTTGAGCGAGATGCCGATCAAAAAGGCGAAGTCCTTGATCGGATCATAGGCAACCTTCTGAGCATGCGGAACAGTAGTCGATGCGCTGGTTCCGACGAGGATGAGGGTGTAGCCATCAGGTTTCGCATTTCGCACGAAGTTCGTCGTGCCGATGACACCGGATGCCCCGGGCATTAGCTCGACGACCATGGGTTGGCCAAGCGAGGATCCGGCCGCCGACGTAACCGCGCGCGCCAGGGTATCAGACGCACCACCGGCGCCGAAAGGCACGATGACCGTAATAGGTTTTGAAGGAAAGTCCTTCTCCTGGGCCGCAATCGGCGAGGAAAGAGTGAATGTGGCGGCAAGCGCCGTGGCGCAGATAACAACTGATCGTCTTGTAAACCGAGTCAAAGTGACCTCCCGAATCTTTAACTTGAGCCCGGCTGCTTCGTGTGCGTTCTACGTCCGCTGTCACCCAGCAATGCAGGCAAACATAGGATTAGCCCCGTTTTTCGTGCTGTCCATTCGCCAATGTTTGTCGATTGGAAACTTTCAGGAAACAGATATCGTGGAGCGTGCGGACTTAGCGCCGCGTGACACGGGGCCATTGTCACGTCGGGAGATCATGGCGTCGAAAGGTGGAACCGGAACTACGGCGCGAGCAAAGCTTCGGCGCTTTTTTGCAACTCCGCGATCAGTGTCACTGTTGCGGGGGAAAGATAGCTGTCGCGGCGATACACTATGCCAAAATGCCGACGCATCGTCGTTGCCTCGGCATAGATTTCCGTCAGCCGCGCACGCGCCCTCTCAGGCCGAAGATTTCGCCGGGGGATGAAGCTCAGCAGATCGGTCTGAGCGATCAATTGCGGCAGAAGATGCAGCGAATTCGTCTCGATATGAACCTTTGGTCCGGGAAGGCCTCTTGAAGTAAACGCTCGGTCCAACCACTGACGTGTTGCTACGGAGGTTGCGGGCAGCACCCAACGGCTTGCGACGAGATCCTCAATCGAGGCATTGGTCGCCGCGCACAGCGGGTGGTCACTGTTTGCAGCGACGACAACCTCGTCCTCGACCAGAACTTCGGTGACGAATTCACCGCTTTCATTCTGCATCACCGGGCCCACGACGAGGTCGAGTTTCCCCTCACGAAGTGACGCGCGCAGCACGTCGTTCATTCCGATCACAAGTTCGGCGGTGATTTCCGGGTTCGTCTTCGTCAGGCGATTGAAAACTGCCGGCAGCAAATACTCGACAGTCGTCGCCCCGGCTCCGATACGGACATGCCCGGCGGTTCCGCTGGCAAATTCACTGACTTCGCGCAGAACTTCTTCCATCGTTGTGGCGATCCGGCGCGATCTATCACGCAGGATTCGACCGACCGGAGTGAGAACGATGCCACGGCCCACCCGCACAAAGAGTGCGGCGCCAAGCGATTCCTCCAGGCGCCGGATCGATTTCGTTAATGCGGGCTTGGTTCGCCCAAGCCGCTCGGAGGCTTGTCCGAGGTTTTGTGTCTCGGCAATCACTTCGAAATAGGCGAGATCGCGCATGTCCATTTGTGTACCAAAAGTTTCCAATTGCCAAAAATTAGAAAATGGACAGTGCCCTATCGATGACCATTATGTCCAGCGCTGGCCGAATTAGTTCGGGTCGATCGCCTCAAGTAAGTCGAACGCCCCTCAAACAAATGCGGCTTCTAATCAGCCTTCACCCTCGCGATTGACCGTAATCCGACCGGGTTCCGAGGCCGTCGCACCGATGAGAGGGGGAATGAAATGAGCAACCCAACACACCGCAACGGTGGCCGCATACTTGTGGATCAGTTGATCGCTCAGGGCGTTGAACGGCTAACATGCGTCCCCGGCGAAAGCTATCTCGCTGTCCTTGACGCACTGCACGATACCGATATCGACGTCCTCGTTTGCCGCGCCGAAGGCGGTGCGGCCATGATGGCCGAATCCTATGGAAAGCTCACGGGCCGTCCCGGCATCTGCTTCGTTACGCGAGGCCCGGGAGCCACCAACGCGAGCCCAGGGGTCCACATCGCGGCCCACGACTCCACGCCCATGATCTTGTTCATCGGCCAGGTGGAGCGTGGCATGAGGGAACGCGGCGCCTTTCAGGAAGTCGACTACAAGCAGTTCTTCGGCGGCATGGCCAAATGGGTTGTCGAGATCGATGAGGTGGAGCGCATCCCCGAACTTGTCGCACGCGCCTTTCGGGTCGCCATGCAGGGCAGACCTGGGCCCGTCGTAGTGTCATTGCCGGAAGACGTACTTCTGGAGCGCGCGGATGTCTCCGACGCCCCTCGTGTCGAGCCGGCTGAGATCTGGCCGGGCTCGCCAGATATCAAGCGGATGCATGATCTGCTGCACGAAGCGAAAAATCCACTCGTCATCGTCGGGGGGTCGCGATGGACTAGCGAGGCACGGAATGCGCTCGTATCCTGGAGTGAGCGTCTTGAGCTGCCAATCGCCACTTCATTCCGCCGGGCTCCTCTCTTTCCAGCGGACCACCCCAACTATGTCGGTGACGTCGGCATTGGCCCCAATCCGAAGCTGGCGGCTCGCGTCAAAAATGCGGACCTTCTGATCCTAATCGGTAGCCGCATGTCCGAAATGCCCTCGTCCTCCTACACATTGATCGACATCCCAACACCCCGGCAGAAACTCGTTCAGGTTCATCCAGACGACCAAGAACTTGGTCGCGTTTATGTGCCCACCCTTGCGATCCAGGCGTCACCAGTTGCGTTTTGCGCGATGCTCGCAAGCAGCAACTCCGCGGGAGAAGCCTCCAGGCCGACGACGGCCTTGGCACATCGCGAGTATCTCGAATGGTCGGAAAAGCCGGCCGCGACACCGGGTGATTTTCAGTACGGAGACGCGATGGTCTGGCTTCGGGATCATCTTCCGGAAGACGCGATCATCTGCAATGGCGCTGGAAACTACTCTGCGTGGATCCACCGCTACTATCGGTTTCGAAGCTTCGCGACGCAGCTCGCGCCCACATCGGGCTCGATGGGATACGGTGTACCGGCGGCTGTTCTTGCAAAAAGACAGCATCCCGACCGCGTGGCCGTCGCCTTGGCCGGCGATGGCGATTTCCTCATGAACGGTCAGGAATTTGCGACCGCCGTTCAGTACGACATTCCGGTCATCGTCATCGTCGTCGACAACAGCATGTACGGCACCATCCGCATGCACCAGGAACGCGAGTTTCCCGGACGCGTCTCTGCCACGCTGCTTAAGAACCCGGACTATGCTGCGGTAGCCCGGGATTACGGCGGATACGGCGAACGTGTGGAGCGCACCGAAGACTTTGCGCCCGCATTCCAACGAGCGCTCGAGTCGAAGAGGCCGTCGATCCTCCACTGCATCCTAGACCCGCAAGCCATTACGCCGACGATGACCCTGGACGAAATTCGAGAACGCGCATTGGCGACGACCTGAGCGCTAGGAGCGAATCCTTCTTATTTCAGTCTTTGAAGAGCGGCTACGATGCACGATGAACTCATCCAAAAACTACAGAAGACACTCGGCAATCCGGGCATCCTCACAGTGCCGGCGGACATGGCGCCTTACTGCGAGGACTGGCGCGGCTTATATCGTGGCCGGGCAGCCGCAGTTCTGCGACCCGCTACTACGGAACAAGTCGCCGACGCAGTCCGGCTATGCGCGGAACACAACGTTGCTGTAGTCCCACAAGGCGGCAATACGGGCATGGTCGGAGGCACTGCGATCACCGGCGACGGCAGCCAGATTGTTGTGAACCTGTCTCGGCTTAACCGAATCCGCACAATCGACCCGATCGACATGACGCTGGAAGTCGAGGCAGGCGTCACCTTGAAAGCAGCTCAAGACGCGGTGGAAACCGCGGGTTGTCTGCTGCCGCTTTCGATCAGTTCAGAGGGAACAGCTCAGATCGGGGGCGTGCTCGCGGTAAATGCCGGCGGCAACAATACCGTCAAATATGGCAACGCTCGTGATTTGCTGCTTGGGCTCGAGGTCGTGTTGCCTGATGGACAAATCTGGAACGGGTTGCGCCGGCTGCGCAAAGACAACACCGGATATTGCCTTCGGCAGCTCTTCGCAGGCAGCGAAGGAACTCTGGGCATCATCACCGCGGCCGTGATGAAGCTCGCACCGCGGCCGAGACAGATCGAGGCCGCCATGTGCGCGGTGGAATCGCCACAAGCTGCGCTAGACCTCTTTCGGAAGTTCCAACATCACGATCCCGACGCCATCCTGGCTTTTGAGTACATGTCCGGTGAAGGTCTCGACCTCGTCATCGAGCATATCCCAGGAGCCTCCCTGCCGCTTGGCGCACGGGCTCCGGGCTATGTCCTGGTCGAGCTCGGAGTGGTCCGAACAAGCGGCGATCTGCGCGCAGAGCTGGAACTGATCCTCTCCGAAGCCTTTGAAGCTGGACTTGTCAGTGACGCGGTCATCGCGGAAAGTGGACAACAAAGAGCTTCCCTTTGGAAACTACGAGAAGAGCATTCGGAGGCTCAGAAACGAGAAGGCGCATCCGTCAAGAACGACGTGTCCGTTCCCGTATCCGCTGTTCCCGAGTTGCTCCGAAGAGCATCGGAATCCTGCGAGCGACTTGTTCCGGGTATCAGGGTCATGCCGTTCGGCCACATCGGCGACGGTAACATCCACTTCAATCTCCTTCAGCCGAAAGAAATGCAGGCAAGCGACTTCCTGGCCAGAGATCGCGAGATCATGAGCGCGGTCAATGAGGTCGTCCAGTCGCTCCACGGAAGCTTTTCCGCAGAGCACGGCGTGGGGTGCCTGAAGACCCCTCTTATGCGCCACTGGAGAGGCGGCCCCGAGCTGGAAATCATGCACCGTCTCAAGCGCGCCCTTGATCCCCAGGGGCTTCTGAACCCCAAGAAGGTGCTCCCATCATAGAAAGATGCCCGGCCGAGCGCCGGCCAAAGATTCACCCCGTCAGAACGGACATTACGGAGAATTCAAAATGCCCCAGGTCATGCCAGATCAACTGCGTAAGATCGGAGAAACTATCCTTGCCGGCGCTGGAGTTCCAATACAGGAGGCCCAGACAATCGCCCGTCACCTTGTTGGCGCGAATCTGGCAGGGCATGACTCTCACGGGATCATCCAAATACCAACCTATATAGATCGGATGAAGGCAGGCCACATCGTACCGGGCGCCAAATGGAACATCGTCCAGGAAAGCGCGACCACGACGGTCATCGACGGTCATTGGGGTTTCGGCTACGTCGTCAATGAACGAGCAATGCAGATCACGATCGACAAGGCCGAGAAATCCAATGTCGCGGCGGCAACCGTCTTCCGCCAAGGACACATCGGACGTCTCGCCGCCTATCCCCTGATGGCTGCGGAGCGCGGCATGATCGGCTTGATTGCGGCAGACTCCGGCCGGTCGCCGAAAGCCGTAGCACCCTATGGTGGCGCGGAAGCTCGGCTCGGGACCAATCCCCTCGCCATTGCAGTTCCTTCAGAGCTTGACGGGCCAATGTTCATCGACATGTCCACCGCTGCCGTCTCCATGGGCAAGGTCAAGCTGGCGGCCGCGCGCGGCAGGGCCATCCCCGAAGGTTGGGTCGTCGACAAGGACGGAGCAGCAACAACGGACCCGCAGAGCCTATTCCAGGGTGGATCGCTCCTCCCGCTTGGCGGTTCGGAGGGCTACAAGGGCTACGGTCTCGCCGTAATGGTGGAGATTCTTTGCGGGCTGCTCACGGGCCTCGGCTTCGGCGTAGAGCCGACCGGTAGGCACAATGACGGCTGCTTCATGGCCGTCTTCAAGGTTGATGCCTTCAGGCCACTGGCTCAGTTCAGACAGGAAGTGGCAGACCTCGCGCACTTCTTGAAGGACACCAAACCCTCTCATGGCAGCGATGGCGTCCTCTATCCCGGCGAGATCGAAAATCGCAATGAGCGCCGGCGTTCGCAGGCAGGAATCGAGATCGAGGCTGCCACCTGGCAGAAACTCCAAGCACTCGCTGAGAGCTACGGCGTAGCGGACCAAATGGCACTCGCCTGACCTCAAGAAAACATGGAAGAAAGTCATGAGCTACAATAGCGAAGTCGGTCAACGACGCCTTTCCAGAGCGGAACCGCCTCGCGCGGAACTAATTTCAAGGTTTGCGAAACTTGCGACTACCGATCTATCGGATGCGATGCACCAAAGCGGAGTGATGCAACCGGGCATCCGCTCGATCTATTCGACGGACGTTCGATGCGCAGGACCTGCTGTCACCGTCTTTGTGCCGTCCGGCTCACAAGAGGTCAGGCGGGAAGCGATGGCGTCCGCCCAACCTGGCGATGTCCTGGTAATTTCGTCACCTGGTATTCTCGGATCTGTCCTCGGAGGCAAGCTGGCGAAAATCCTTGCTGACAAGGGCGTAGCAGGTGTCGTTATCGACGGTTACGTGCGCGATGTTTCAGAAATTCAGAACGTCGGTCTGCCCGTGTTTTGCCGTGGACATATCCCTGCGGCCGCACCGAAGGTCGGTCCTGGCGAGGTCAATGTTCCGATCGCGTGCGGCGGCGCAGTAGTCGCGCCAGGTGATATCGTCGTCGCAGACTGGAACGGGGTCGTCGTGGTGCCACGCGACGCTGCCGAGGCAGTAGCAACGAAGGTACTGTCTTCATAGGAAGCTATCAACTTCGCAAGCGTGGAACCATCAGAGCACGCTTGCGAAGTCAGGAAAGGTGCTTTGACCTCAATGAACAGCCAAGAACTGCCCGAACGCGAGAGCATGGAGTTCGACGTTGTGATCGTCGGCGCGGGGACGGCCGGTCTTGCGGCAGCAATCCGGCTGAAGCAGGTCAATCCGGAGCTTTCGGTCGTCGTGCTCGAAAAGGGCGCCGAAGTCGGCGCACATATCCTGTCTGGCGCCGTCGTCGATCCGATTGGCATCGACCGGCTGCTGCCGGGCTGGCGCGAGGACGCCGACCATCCGTTCAAGACCGAAGTGACGGACGACCACTTCCTGTTCTTGGGCCCCGCCGGCTCGATCCGCCTGCCGAACTTTTTGATGCCGCCGCTGATGAACAATCACGGCAACTACATCGTATCGCTTGGGCTCGTCTGTCGCTGGCTGGCGACAAAGGCGGAAGAACTCGGCGTCGAGATCTATCCGGGCTTTGCCGCAACCGAAGTGCTCTACAACGACGAGGGCGCGGTCATCGGTGTTGCCACCGGCGACATGGGCATCGAGAGGAACGGCGAGCCGGGACCGAACTTTGCCCGCGGCATGGCGCTCTTGGGCAAATACACGCTGATCGGCGAGGGCGTGCGCGGCTCGCTCGCCAAGCAACTGATCGCCAAATTCGATCTCTCCAGGGACAGCGACGTCCAGAAGTTCGGCATCGGCCTGAAGGAACTCTGGCAGGTGAAGCCGGAGAACCATCGTCCCGGCCTGGTGCAGCACTCGTTCGGCTGGCCGCTCGGCATGAAGACCGGTGGCGGCTCGTTCCTCTACCATCTCGAAGACAACATGGTCGCCGTCGGCTTCGTCGTGCACCTGAATTACAAGAACCCCTATCTCTTCCCGTTCGAGGAGTTCCAGCGCTTCAAGACGCATCCGGCGATCCGCGGCACCTTCGAGGGTGGCAAGCGGTTGTCCTATGGCGCGCGTGCGATCACCGAGGGCGGCTACCAGTCGGTGCCGAAGCTGTCGTTCCCGGGTGGTGCGCTGATCGGCTGTTCGGCCGGTCTCGTCAACGTGCCGCGCATCAAGGGCAGCCACAATGCGGTGCTTTCAGGGATTCTCGCGGCAGAAAAGCTGGCGGCAGCAATCGAAGCCGGCCGGGCCAATGACGAGCCGATCGAGATCGAACGCGGCTGGCGCGACAGCGCCATCGGCCAGGACCTGAAGCGGGTCAGGAACGTCAAGCCGCTGTGGTCGAAGTTCGGCACGGCGATCGGCGTTGGGCTCGGTGGTCTCGACATGTGGACCAACCAACTGTTCGGCTTCTCGTTCTTCGGCACGCTGAAACACGGGCTAACCGACGCGCAGTCGCTCGAGCCGGCGGCCGAGCACAAGAAGATCGACTATCCGAAGCCGGATGGCGTGCTCACCTTCGACCGACTTTCCTCGGTGTTCCTGTCGAACACCAACCATGAGGAAGACCAGCCGGTTCACCTCAAAGTCAAGGATCTGGACCTGCAGAAGCGCTCGGAGCACGACGTCTTTGCCGGCCCGTCGACGCGCTACTGTCCGGCGGGCGTCTACGAGTGGGTGGAGAAGGACGGCAAGCAAGTCTTCGTCATCAACGCGCAGAACTGCGTGCACTGCAAGACCTGCGACATCAAGGATCCGAACCAGAACATCAACTGGGTGCCACCGCAGGGCGGCGAAGGCCCGGTCTATCAAGACACGTAAGATCACTCAGCCGGCGCGGTTCAAGACGAAGTAAGAAAGTGACATGTCCGGGAGGACACCATGGGATTCCTTCGCCCGAAGTTCGCCGCGGGAAATGTCGCTCTGCTCTTGAACACTGTGTTGTTGCAGTTTGTTGTCTACGCGCTTCGCCTTGCGACCGTCTACCGGACGGTCGAATTGTCGCTTCCTGCAGTCTGGCTGGGTATCATCGCGGGCTGCTTCGCTCTCCTTCCCGTTTTCCTCGCGCTGCCTGCGGGAAGGTGGGTGGATCGAGGAGGTGAACTCTGGGTATTGCAAAGCGGCAATTGGTGCGTCGCACTATCCGCTTTGGGTTTCTGGCTTTTCGGCGACAACGCAATAGGCCTCCTGTTACTAACCGTTACGCTCGGCATCGGTCACACACTTGCTACAGTATCCCAACAGGCAGTTGCGGTATCCAAACCGGCGAAACGACAAGATCGCCAGATTGGCCACTACACGCTGGCTGTTTCCCTGGGGCAAATTGCTAGTCCCTTATTGGTGCTTCTAGGCCAGAGACCGGAGAGCGGAATACCGCATATGCAGCCCGTCTTTCTGGCTGCGTTGGTTCTTGCAGGCGCTTCGGCAGCAAGCGGTAGATTCGTCAGTGGCACACCACATGTCGGAGAGGCTGCATGTTCGCGGTCGGCAGAGATAAACGAAATCCTTCGGCTGAAAAAAATGCCCCTACTTATAGTAACCGGTGCTCTCGGCTTGTCGGCCAGCGATCTTCTTATGATTTACATCCCCGTATTGGGACTCGAACGGGGAATCGGCCCTGAAGCAGTCAGCTTGATACTGAGTGTTCGCGCATGTGCTGTAGTCTTATCCCGGGCGCTCTTTTCCCAACTACTTAACCTGCTCGGAACGAACAGGAATCTATTGATTGCGAGCCAATTTACGGCGTTCGCAGGTGTAGGTTCGCTTTTACTCCCGCTTGGGGCATGCGGGATGGCGGTCGCTGTATTCGTCTCAGGTTTCGGCATAGGGGTGAGCCAACCCCTGACGATCGCGTGGGTCAGTCAAATCACTCCGAAACATATGCTCGGTACCGCACTATCGCTGCGACTTACAGGAAATCGAGCAGGCCAACTTGTTATCCCCGGCCTTTCCGGATTATTGGCTACGTTCGCCGGGCCGATAAGTGTGTTCGCAACGACTGCGGCGGCTTTTATCGCGCTGAGTCTATGGTCGGCTAGACTCTAAACCTTGGGACTGATGGCCAGTTGGGGATTGATCGGCAAACCAACTTCTGCATGGCTTCGCAACCTTACACATTCTTGAAATTGCGCTAAGCGGTGCCCGCTTACGTGGAGGAGCTGATCGCATCAGCCTTCACCGCGGTTGAGTTCGTAACCCTCCTGTTCTGCGCGGTAGCTCTGCTCCATCCGGTCAACCTTCATCGACCGAACGCGTCCGCTGGAGCGGAGAAAGGTCAGCATCGCCTCAATGTCATCGCTGCCGCCGGGCGGCGCACCATATGCAACCGGGCGGCGCGAGAGTTTCTGCACCCAGTAGCGAATTTCGCGCTCGGCTGGAGGGTAATACATGCCAAGCCGATAAAGCCGGCCGCCTGTTCGAACCCAGCGTGGGGGCACCATATCGTCCATCTGGACGATCGGGGACGTGTGCCCATGCTCGCCGTCGCCGATATCAGGCTTACCGAAGAACCAGCCGTACAACCATGGTCGGGAACCGCTCTCGCCCTGCTCCTCAACCACCCATCCGTCAATGATGGGAGCAGCATCGAACTCGGCAGCCGTCGGCCGAGCGGCTACGAACGAGTCTGCCTCGGGAGAATAGGAATCATCGGCATCGAGAGGACCTACGAAAGGAACAACGCCCTTGCCGAGCTTTCCATCAGCATGCTCGCTGCAGACAACCTTCCATAGGCCACCGAAGTTGCTCAGCCGCCCGCGACGTCCGCAGATCTCGCAGATGTGGAAGGAGCGCGCGGATGCCAGCCGGTGGGCATCGGCGATCGCACGGCTTGCATCAGGTGCGACGTCTGATGTGGTGTAGTGGATGTGCAGACAACCCATCTTCTCCTTCACCTGCTGGATCATGAACGTCCCTCCTGCTGCCATGGCTTTGTCAGCATCGTCCAAGAATGCGTGCAAGATGCCCAGCCAGCCATCGTCGCATGAGGCCGCCAATGGACGGTCGTCGAACCCCAGGTGGGGGTATAGATCGCGTAGACCGGTGATCAGGCTCATGGCTCCGATCCCTTGTCTCTTCCCTTTCGAGCAGGTTTTCCGCGGACAAGTTGACCGAGCTCACTCTTGCGCCCTTGTCCGACGACGATGCGATCGCCCGTATATGGTTTGAAGCCGATAGCATCGAGAGCCTCGCCAAAGCTCTCTCCCTGCCTTGCAGCAATAACAAGCTCGGCAAGATCCTTCAGAGCGATCACCGCTACCATGTCTTCATTCGTCTTGGGACTGCCGATGAGCTGAGGGATGCCTTTTCGGGCCTTCCGGAGCAATGCGCTCAGCTCGTCCCGTGCCCGTCTGACCGTTAGGGGATCACCGCCGATCTGAGCGATCGTCTCTACAAGGCCATCCGCAATCTCCTGCCTGCTGGCGTTGCGGAATATTTGAACCTGATTGTTTATTCTGGCGTCCATGTTCTCCGCACTTCCCGTCGGCATTGGGAGCGTGACCGCAAGCCTTTCACGGGCTGTCCGACGGTTGCCCGAACGACCAAGCGCTCATGTACTACGCGAGCGCGCGCACTTCACGATCGGTAATGGTCCCAGGAAACTCGGGCTCAACCTCCGGCTTGACTGGAGATCGCTCACGACGACAGCGGCCGCACCCGCCGCCGTAAACCTCCGCAAGTTTCGCTGCAGTTTCGGCAATGTCGATAATGACTACGGTCACATGACGAAGAGCCGTCTTCGAAACCCTCATCGAAACCCCACTTGAATCCTTCAATCTAGGACACGGTCTATTCGGAAGCGGTTTCCACCCCGTTACGCGCAATGTCGTCGAAGGATTCAATCCTGGGAATATCGATAACCTGTCGCTCGTGGACACGACTTCGGCCGAAGGTCCATCAATCGGTGGCCACGTTCACCCGTTGGCGCACCGCACTCTTCTATCCTCCGCGTTCTATCTTGAGGGCACGATGGTTGACCGCCTCCGTAGCAAGGGAGAGGACACGATCCCGCTGGTCAGAGAGCATTTTCAAGACTCGATCATACTGAACGCCGACAATATCAACGACCTCATTCTCGAAGCGTTCAGGCAACGACGCGTCGACGAGATCTTGGACAGTCCCCAGGAAGACAGGTTTCGAGCCGAACCCGTAAGTGCCGACCATCCGTCGGGCGAGTGACGTCGCACGCTCAATATCGCTGCCCATGACGCCGCCCGATCCCACAGATCTATCCCCGAACACCGCGGCCTCTGCCGCCATTCCGGCAAGAGACACTGCAATGCGGTTGCGAAGGCTTGTTTCTGTGGGGAGATTGTCCTCCGTCAGCTCGTAGGTAGCCAAGCCACCAAGGTACCCCGGAGCCGATCGCTCGAACGAGTCCTTGATTTCGATCGTGGCGCTCGTCGCGTACCCGACTGATAGTGAGACCAAGGCATGACCTGCCTCGTGCACTGCGAGGCGGAGCAGTTCTTCCGGCGTATAGCTTGTCCTTTCGGGAAGCTGAGCTCTGATGTCTTTCAGTTCCAGCTCTCGATCCTCGTCCCGTGCCTTCTTCCGTGCATCGCGAACGAGCTGTGCCAGGGCAGAACCGGACTTGCCTTCCAGATGTTCGGCTATCTCCGCCAGCGATTCGAGCGGGAAGTTGCCATCCGCATGGTAGTTCAAGATCTCGGCTCGCGTGTTTTTGTCTGGAAGCGGCAGCGTGAATTGGTGCTCCAGTCGACCGGCGCGCTTGACGGCTGGATCGATGTAATCCGGATAGTTCGTGGCGCCAATCACAATGACGCCCTCGCCCAGTCTGGATAGAAGGTTCAGAAACTCGTTCAGAACGTTTCGCCAATAATGATTGTTGCCTTCACGGGCTGAACCGCCCGAGCGTGAGCCTATACTGTCGAGTTCGTCTATGAAGAGGACAGCGCCACGACCGTCGTTCGCCTTCTCGAAACAGTTCCGCATCGCTTCCAGCGTGTCACCGAGATGTCCCGCAGACTGCCATTCTCCGATGGTCGCTGGGATCAACCTCAATCCCAGTGCTTTTGCCAGTGCTGATGCAAAGAACGTCTTGCCTGTGCCCGGAGGACCGGAGAGCAGAGCACTGCTGCCGACCTCCTTCCAAGCCAACCTCCCGGCTCGCCACTGCGCGACGTCCGTACGAAGTCCCGCAACCCAAGGCTTCGCGTCCGCGTATCCTGGTAGTTCGAAAAGGCTCGGTCCCTCTATCTCAGGACGTTCCAGGTCGTCGAGGAGGGCAAGCTCCCGCGTCCCGAGGTCCTTCTTGAGGATTGCCGCAACCACGATGTTTGCCGGTTTCCTAGCGAGCAGCAGAGCGTGCTCTTCCGAAATCGGCGGTCTCCCCGAAAGCCGGCGCGCCGCATGAATGTGACTAGGAGCCGGGGGCTCGACAAACATGAGCGCCAGAGCGGCGAACCGAACGTCCTTTGGAACCTCGTCAATGCTCCTGGCGATCAAGACCGCCAGTCCGTGAAGGCCGAACACCGTTATGCACTCGTTGGAGCCGCCCTTCTTCCTTGGCGGATTGGCAAGACGCACCCCGGGGCGCGGCGCCCACTCATCACTGTCGGCTCCAATCATCGCATACGCAGCGAGTTCATAGTCCTGTGTGCGATATCCGTCAGGAACCACGAAGATGACAAACCCATCGGAACCGGATCGAAGCGAGTGGCCGGTTCCCATTAGAGCCGCGCGCAGACCACGGTAGGCGAGGTATGTTGAGGGTTCCTTCGACAGCTTGCGGAGCCGGTCGCGCGTATCTCGCCGCCTCATATCAGCGTTCCCCATGGCCGGCCCCACCTGAGCGACCGAGCTTTGTCAGGCGCATTGGCGTCCGCGCACAGTGCAGCGATCTTTCCACGCCACAGTCGGCGAGGAATGCAGCGGGTGACAGTACAAGCGCATGAGGCGGCGAGCGTTTATGCATTCCGGCGCCCTTCAGATCCGTGCGGACGCCCCAGGCGGTACCAACGGTTAACCGTGCGGGCCAATCCGCGATCAACATCGAGATAGAAAACCTGTGTTGTCATGCAACGGTGCCCATCCAAGATACGCGGGTGTCCCGTCACGATGCCTGTCAAGGCGAGTGAAGACTGGGGCACATAAGCGTACTCATCCAAGATCGGGGCGACTGCCAACGCCGAAGCGTCCATCCCCAAAGACGAAACACTTCGGATGTCGTCCGTCAGCCGCTGGAGTGCAGCGCCGTCGATAAAGCTGTACCTCAATGAGTTGGCCTCCTTCGAAGGGCGTTAGAAGCAGCGGAACTGATTCGGCAATTATGGAAACAAGATCGCGGCGCCCGTCCCGCATTCTTGCCGAAAATCGGCACCCAAGTGCCGAATTTCGGCACACTTATGCCGAAATTCGGCACGTTGTCAACACTTCACCAGCGCCATTTGCTCCTAGGTGTTTTGCATGACATTGAATCCTTATGAGACCGCCGAAAAGGATCCTGATTGCCGCCCGTTTGTTGCTTGGCCAGACACAGGCCGAGCTCGCACAGGACTCTGGGCTTGCCGTCCGAACCATATACAAAGCTGAGCATGGATCGATGGGTGTCGAGACCGTCGAAACACTTGTCGCTCACTTTGAAAAGCAGGGCATCGAGTTCGTGAAGCCCGATTCTGGGCGAGGCTGGGGGGTGTTCAACCATACGCTTTTCGAATCGTTCGATCAGGAAAAGCGCCGCCTACGAAAGAACAAAACCGCAGACGTTTCGCACTAGCGGGAACCAGTACGGCCCTGCCTATGCGGCAAGCTCGCCGTCAACATCCGGAGCTCAAGGCGCACGGCTGGCTTCGGCCGGATCCAAAGGGCTGTCGCAATCATGCGGCCCCCACAAAGCCTCAAGGCTAAAGCCGAATGGGAGCAAGACAAGTCCGTCTGGCCGATCCGCTCCGAGTAATGGAGCACTACACGGATCGGCCAGACTACCGTTGGAGCAAGGGAACACAGGCTTGCAACGGAAGAGAAATCCGCTAGCCTCTGGAAGCGGTAAAGAATAGTAACTGGCGCTCCACCCTTAAATGAGCACCAGATTCCTAATCTGGGGGTCCCGCGTTCGAATCGCGGCGGGATCACCATGAAAATCAAACAGATAGAAACCCACACCTTCCTGCACGTTCCCATAACCGTTCTGACTGGCGTTTACGCAGCTCTTAGCACCGCCCAAATGCGAGACTTCAGACAAACGCATTCGTCCGGTACTCATGGTTCAGTTGCTCGTCACCTATATGGAAATGTGCAGACAGCCTGCGGGTGAAGCGCTTCCGCCGCCGATCGTCCATGCGGCAGTCGCGTCCGAGCGGCCGGATGCCGCCTCGTTCATGTCGCTCTATCGTGCCGTCGGCGAGCCATTGCGCTGGGATCAGCGCCAGAGCATGCCCGCAGCCGATCTCGACCACTTCCTCAGCAGTCCTTCGACGGGTCTTTACATCCTGCGGCTGGAGGGCCGGGCGGTCGGGCTCTGCGAATTCGACCGCATCGATACGCCGGACGTCGAACTCACCCATTTCGGTCTGGTCCCCGAGGCGTATGGCAGGAAGCTCGGACCGTTCCTCCTCGACAGCGCGCTGCGTTCCGTCTGGGATCGCGGACCGAACCGTATCTGGCTGCACACGGACGAATGGGATCACCCCAAGGCGCAGGACACCTATCGCCGCGCCGGCTTCAGCGTCTTCACGCAGAAACTCGAAGAGATCGAACCCTGACGCCTGCCCTCACCGCAACGGCTGCCACGCCGGGCCTCGCCAGGCCCTCAACTCCTGCAGGAAAACCTGCAGCCGCGACGGCAGAAACCGTCGCGTCGGATAGACCGCTTGAACGAAGACATCGGGGGCAGACCATCCCGGAAGCACGCGCACGAGCTTGCCGCTCGCAAGCAGGCTGTCACAGAAGATCGGCGGAAGCCGGCCGATGCCGTGACCGCGCTCGGTCATGGCGCTCGCCGATTGGATATCGTGCACCGACACCACACCGGTCACATGAAGGCTGATCGTTTCATCCCCATGGACCAGATGCCATTCGGCTTCATTGTTCCGGGCATTGACCAGGACGCAGCGGTGCCCGCTGAGATCGTCCGGTCGCGACGGAACGCCGTATTCGTCGAGATACTGAGGGGCAGCGACGAGATAATGGGTGCTTCTGCCGATGCGCTGCGCGACAAGCGATGAATCGCGCAAGTCGCCAAACCGGACCGCGACGTCGATGTTTTCGGCAACGAGGTCCATGAACATGTTGGTGACGAGGAGATCGACCTCGATATCAGGATACTTCTTCAGGAATGCGGACAGGAAATCGAAGAACGGCGGCTGCCCGAGCGTCACGGGTACCGTGATGCGCAACAGCCCTTCGGGATTTCTCTGCGCCTCGCTCAAGACCCGTTCGGCGTCGTGAAGCTGCTTCAGCGGTTCGCTGCACTCCGCATAGTAGGCACGCCCCTGAGCCGTCAGGCTCAATTTACGCGTCGTCCGCTGGATCAGCGTGACGCCCAGTTGCTCTTCCAGCGCCGTCACCTTGCGGCTGACGGTGGAGACCGGCATGCCGAGCGCCCGCGCTGCCCGGCTGAAACTCTCGAATTGGGCAACGGCAGCAAAGACCGCGATATCGTTCAAATCGACCATGTGACGATTTTTGCACCAGTGGAAATGTAATTCCAGATATTTCCGTCTAATCGCGCAATGCGGCGTCGGCCATATTCACCTCACCAAAGCAATCCAGCCACGGAGAGATCAAATGGCAAACAAGGTCGCAATCGTCACCGGCGCCTCCCAGGGCATCGGAGCCGGTCTGGTCAACGCCTTCCTCGGTGAAGGCTACAGCGTCGTCGCCACCTCGCGAAACGTCAGTCAGTCCCGGGAAATCATCGAATCTGACCGGGTGGCGCGCGTCGACGGCGATATCGCCGATCCGGCAACGGCAAAACGGGTGGTCGAAACCGCGATCGACCGGTTCGGCTCGATCGATGCGCTCGTCAACAACGCCGGCATCTTCTTCACCAAGCCCTTCATCGACTACACGGCCGACGACTATCGACAGCTGAGCGCCACGAACATCGAGGGTTTCCTGCATATGACCCAGCTCGTCATCAAACAGATGCTGGCGCAGAAGCGAGGCGGCAGCATCGTCAGCATCACGACGCCGCTCGCCGATCGGCCGATCGCAGGCATGAACGCTTCCGTTGCCATGCTCACCAAAGGCGGCGTCAATGCGATCTCGAAGAACATCGCCATGGAATACGCAAGGGACGGAATCCGGGTCAACATCGTCGCTCCCGGCGTCGTCGACACGCCGCTTCACAAGAACAATCCGAAGGATTTCCTGAACACGCTCTCGCCGATGCACAGCATTTCCAGCGTCGACGAGATCGTCGATGCCGTGCTCTTCCTCACCAGGGCGCCGCGCATAACCGGGGAGGTGCTGAACGTCGACGGCGGCGCGCATTTGGGTCGATGGTAGACCGGATCCCCGCGCCCGCCGTTGGCGCAGAACAGCGGTTGAAGGAACTCGGCATCACTCTGCCTCCGCCACCCACACCCTTCGGCAATTATGTCGAAGCGGTCAGGATCGGCAAGCTGCTCTATCTGAGCGGCATGCTGCCGGTCATCGACCGAAAGCCGCAGGTCATCGGCCGGCTCGGCGGCGAATTGACTGCCGATGAGGGACGTCGCGCGGCGGAGATCGCCACACTCAGCGCGCTCTCGGCGATCAGGGCGGAACTCGGTTCGCTCGACAGGGTCACCGCCATCGCCAAGCTCGGTGTCTACATCGCAACGTCAGGCGATTTCCGCGATCACCCTCAGGTCGCCGATGGCGCGTCCGACATGCTCGCCGAGATCTTTGGACCCGAGATGCTGTCCGGCCGCATCGTCCTTGGCGTTGCCAGCCTGCCACTCGGGCTGCCGGTCGAAATCGAGCTCTTGGTCGAAGTGGCGGAATGAAAAAAGCGTGTTCGTCATTTGCCTGTCACGAACAGAAGCTATTGAACAGTCATACCTTCTTGATGACCACGGATGAACTGGCGTCGATTGAAGGTGATGAGGAAGGTCGGGTTTGCCCCGGCCTTTTTTGTTGGGTGGAAGCCCGTCTGCGCGGCGCCTTAGCCATCCGGCCGGCAGACACGCAGCCTGTGACCGTCCGGGTCGAGCGCGACGAAGGTGCGGCCGAAGACAGCGGTCTTCAATTCCTGCTCGATCATGATCCCGCGGCTCTGCCATTCCGCGTAGAGCCGCTCGACCTCCGCATCGTCCTTCACCATGAACGCGATTTCCGAGCGGTGGCCGGTACCGGACGAGACGAAATCCCGCGCAGCTGTGGACCAGAGGCTGAAAGTCAGCCCGTTCTCGAGTTCGAAGGCGACATAGGCCGGGAAAGCGGCCACGGGCTCCCGTCCGATGAGGTCGATGTAGAAGCGTGTGCTTGCCATGGGGTCTTCGACATAAAGCAGGATAAGGTTCGGTGACAGCATCGTCGGGTCTCCTTCTGGACGACCGGACCCTAGGCGAGGCCGCTGTCAATTCCTGGCAGCATCTGCCGATCCATCAAAAAACCGCCGGCTCATCCGAACCGGCGGTCGTCGTTTTGCCTGGAAGGCAGCGCGTCAGAAGACGGCCAGGTATTTCAGCAGAGAGATGATGCCGATGATGATCACGATGATCTGGACGATCTGTTTGGCGCGCGCGTCGAGCGGCAGCCGCTGGACGAGGTAAAGCACCAGCACGATGACGAGGAACGTAATCAGGATTCCGATAAGCAGCCCCATGGATCAACTCCCATCTTTTACAACAGCGCCGCGATGGCGTCGGAAATGTAACTAGGAGGCGAGGGCAAAAGTTCCAATCGGGGCGTGAACTTGTATGGCCGGCAGGCCCGATACGCGCAGGCAGAATACGTTCACGCCGCCGAAGTGTCGGTGTCAGGAGGCAGGCTTGCAGGCGATCCCCTGATCCCCTTCGCCCTTCGTCGCATCGAACAGCGTCGCCTCGTCACCCTTGGTCCACCAGATGTACTGGCCACCGGCATATTTGGCGCCCGAGCCCGAGATCACGTTCGACGCCACGACGAAGGTGCCGTCGATGGTGAAGGTCACCAGCGAGACCGGTCCGGCATTGATGTATTCCGCCTCCACCACCTTGCCGCCGCAGTCGTAGCGCACCGATTGCCGATCCACGGAACCCGCGCCCGGAACCCGGATCGTCACATCAACCTCTTCGGCGCTTGCGGCCATCGAGGCAAGCCTCATGGCAGTAGCCCCGCCCTGTTTGGCAAGGATGAGCTTCGTACCCTCCACCGTCCAGGTGAGCTCGCTGCGCAGCGCATCGAGGAACTTCCGCTCCTGATCCATCACCGCCGGTACGCACATCTTGCGCGTCGACGCGGCAGGACCAAAGGTGATTTTCTTGCCCGACAGGCTGAAGGTGCCGGTGAAATGGTTGCACCCGGCCATGCCGCCATAGGTGCCGTCTTCGCGGATTTCCAGCGTCGACTGAAGGTTGTCGATCACCCCGCCGCCGCCAATGTCTTCGGCAAGCCAGGTGGCGACCAGCGGCGTCGGCACGTTTTCGGCGGCGACAGGCTGCATAGACGCCACTTCGATCGTCACGCAGGCGCAGGAAACGGCGGCAATCGCTTTCAGCATCGCGAACTCCTTCAGGCTTCGACTCAAATAGCAGATCCGATTCTTAGCCCGTGCGCGAGACGGATTGAAGACCACGCCCTTGTTGCCGGCGGAATTCGCCTGTAGAGCCTAGAGCGCCGTGCGTTCATTTGAACGCACAAAGGACGCTCTAGCACTTTGATGGTAGAGCATCGTTCTGCCCTCAAGTGATTCCACTTGAAGGCAGGATGCTCTAGCGCACAACATAAAAAACTCGGACCGATCTGAACCAGATCATGCGCTGCATCCGCGACTCGCCGCGTGCATTGCCTCCGAAAAAAAGAACATGGGTATTGGCATGGCATCCCGCGACAGTGCGAAACGCCGACTGACGATTCTCGGCTCGACCGGTTCGATCGGCACCAACACGCTCGACGTCATCGAGCGTCTGGGCGGCCGCGAGCGCTTCGACGTGGTCGCAGTCACCGGCAACGGCAACATTCCTCTGCTTGCCGAACAGGCTGTTAAGGTCGGCGCCGAACTCGCGGTCACCGCCAACGAAAACCAGTACGAAAACCTGAAGGCAGCACTTGCCGGCACCGGCATTGCGGTTGCCGCCGGCAGGAGCGGCCTGATCGAGGCCGCCGAGCGTGACGCTGACTGGGTGATGGCGGCGATCGTCGGCAATGCCGGCCTGGCGCCCACTCTCGCGGCGGCCAGCCGCGGCGCCGACATTGCCCTTGCCAACAAGGAGTGCCTGGTTTCCGCCGGCAGCCTGTTCATCGAGGCGGTGAAGAAGGGCGGCGGACGTCTGCTGCCTGTCGACAGCGAACACAACGCCATCTTCCAGGTTCTGGAGGAGCACCAGCGCCATGCGGTCGAGCGCATCATCCTGACGGCTTCGGGTGGGCCGTTCCGCACCAAGTCGCTGGAAGAGATGCGGCACGTGACCGCCGATGTCGCACGTGCCCATCCGAACTGGTCGATGGGCCTGAAAATCTCGATCGACAGTGCCTCGATGTTCAACAAGGCGCTGGAGATGATCGAGGCCAAACATCTCTTCGCGCTTGAACCCGAGCAGGTCGAGGTGATCGTGCATCCGCAGTCGGTGATCCACTCGATGGTCGGCTATACCGATGGCTCGGTGCTCGCACAGCTCGGCTGCCCGGACATGCGCACGGCTATCGGCTATGCGCTCGCCTATCCGAGCCGCTGCAGCCTGCCGATCGAGCGGCTCGATTTCGCCAAGCTCTCCCGCCTCGATTTCGAAGCGCCGGACGAAGTGCGCTTTCCCGCAATCCGTCTCGCACGCCGCGCGATGGTCGAAGGCGGAGTGCAGGGGGCCGTGCTCAACGGCGCCAAGGAAACGGCGCTCGACGCCTTCATCGCCGGCCGCACCGGCTTTCTCGCCATGGCCGAAATCGTCGAAAAGGTCATGGACAAGCTCGCCCACCTGCCGGCGGCCGCAACGATGGACGATGTTTTCGCCGCCGACGAAAAAGCCCGGCACTTGGCGGCCGGGCTGCTTCAGTAAGTTCTAGCTTTCAGTGCCAGCCTGAGCCAGCGATCGCCTCAGGCGACCGCGCGGGCCAGCGCACAGCGCGACCACAGCGAATGCAGCGCGCCGACGAGATGGTCGATGTCGGCATCCGAATGCAGCGGCGTCGGGGTGATGCGCAGGCGCTCGGTCTTCTTCGGCACCGTCGGATAGTTGATCGGCTGCACGTAGACGCCGAAATTGTCGAGCAGCAGATCGGAGATCCACTTGCACTTGGCCGCGTCGCCAACCATGACCGGCACGATATGGCTCGGGTTCGGCATGTGCGGAATGCCACGCTGGTCGAGCAACGAGCGCAGACGACGGACGCGCTCCTGATGCGCGAAACGTTCGACCTGGCTTTCCTTCAGGTGACGGATCGAGGCGAGTGCACCGGCGGCAAGCGTCGGCGGCAGCGCCGTCGTGAAGATGAAGCCGGATGCGAACGAGCGGATGAAATCGCAGAGCGCCGCCGAGCCGGTGATATAACCGCCCATGACGCCGAAGGCCTTGCCGAGCGTGCCTTCGATCACCGTCAGGCGGTGCATCAGGCCTTCGCGCTCGGCAATGCCGCCGCCGCGAGGACCGTACATGCCGACGGCATGCACCTCGTCGAGATAGGTCATGGCGCCGTACTTGTCGGCGAGGTCACAGAATTCCTTGATCGGCGCGATGTCGCCATCCATCGAGTAGACGGATTCGAACGCGATAAGCTTCGGCGCGCGCGGATCGGCAGCGGCGAGCTTGGCTTCGAGGTCAGCGACCGAATTGTGTTTGAAGATGACGCGTTCGCACTTGGAGTGACGGATCCCCTCGATCATCGAAGCGTGATTCCCGGCGTCCGAGAAGACGATGACGCCAGGAATCTTCGAACAGAGCGTGCCGAGTGCGGCCCAGTTGGACACGTAGCCCGAGGTGAACAGCAGCGCCGATTCCTTGCCGTGCAGGTCCGCGAGCTCGCGCTCAAGCAGGACGTGGTAGTGGTTGGTACCGGAGATGTTGCGGGTACCTCCGGCGCCGGCACCGCATTCGTCGATGGCGTGCTTCATCGCCTCGGTGACAACGGAATGCTGGCCCATGCCGAGATAGTCGTTCGAACACCAGACGGTGACTTCCTGAACGCCTGCAGCCGTGTGGCGCGCTGCCTTCGGGAATTGGCCGCGATGACGGGCGAGGTCTGCGAAAACCCGGTAGCGGCCTTCCTGATGCAGCCCGTCCAGCTCGTTCTTAAAGAAATTCTCGAAATCCATCATTTTCTCCAGTGCCCGGTCGCTTTTCTTCAATCAAAGCGACCTGGGGTCAACCTCGGAATGCTCGGCATCTGCCAACTGCGGCAAAAGGCCCTTCAAGCGCTGCCCGCCCAATGATTGCATCCGAGATGATCTAGCATTTTTGATCCAGAGCATCTTCGCTGCTTTCAGTGAAAGCGTTTCAACCGAGACAACGCTAGTTTTGAAACATTCCAAAGAAAGCCTTAGCGCATGTTCATCCCTTCAAGCTTGATCGAAGTCAAGCAAGGATGAAAAAAGGACGACCGAAGCCGTCCCCTTTTTTGCTGTCTGTTTGGTGGCACCCCACGCCGCTCAGGCCGCTGCCACGGCGCGCTTGGCCATGACCTTCACCAGATTGGCGCGGTAGGCCGCATCGGCGTGAATGTCGGAGAGCAGTTCCGAAGCATCGACGCTGACGCTGCTGAGCGCATCGGGCGACCAGTTGGCGACGAGTGCCGCTTCCATATCGCCATGCCGGAACACGCCGTTCGCTCCCGCGCCGGTAACAGCCACCCGGACGTCGCCATTGTCCCGTCGCGCGACGAACACACCGGTCATTGCATAGCGCGACGCCGGGTTGGCGAACTTCTGGTAGGCAGCCTTCGCAGGCGCGTCGAAGGCGATGGCAATGATGATCTCGCTGTCCTCGAGGGCCGTTTCGAAGAGCCCAACGAAGAAATCATCCGCCACGATCTCACGTCTGTTGGTCACGATCGTCGCACCGAGCGCCAGCATCGCCGCCGGATAGTCGGCCGCCGGGTCGTTGTTGGCGATGGAACCGCCGATCGTGCCCATGTGGCGCACATGCGGGTCGCCGATATGGCTGGCAAGGCTGCAGATCGCCGGACAGACGGCTTTGAGCGCCGCCGACGACGCCACGTCGTAGTGTGTCGTGGCGGCGCCGATCCGCACTGACCGGCCAGAGACCGTCATGCCCTGCATCTCGGCGATATGCCGGAGATCGATCAGGTCGCTCGGTGCCGCCAGCCGCTGCTTCATCGTCGGGATCAGCGTCATCCCGCCGGAAACATACTTGCCCTCGCCAGCCGCTTCCATTCTGCTGACGGCATCCTGGATAGAGGACGCCCGGTAATATTGGGTCTCGTACATATGGGTGTCCTCCCGTTCACTTGGCCGCGTGCGCTGCCGCCCACACCTTCTGAGGTGTCGCCGGCATGGTGAGCGCGTTGTTGCCGATGGCATCGGTGATGGCGTTGATCAGCGCCGGCGGCGAACCGATCGCCCCCGCCTCGCCGCACCCCTTGATCCCCAAGGGATTGTTCGGGCACGGCGTGTTCGAGGTGGAGACCTGGAACGACGGCAGATCGTCGGCGCGCGGCATGGCGTAGTCCATGTAGCTTGCCGTCAGCAGCTGGCCGGAGGGGTCGTAGTGCACGCCTTCGAGCAGCGCCTGGCCGATGCCCTGGGCAATGCCGCCATGCACCTGCCCCTCGACGATCATCGGGTTGATGATGTTGCCGAAGTCGTCGGCGGCGACGAACTGCACGATCTTGGTTCGGCCCGTATCGGGATCGACCTCCACCTCGCAGATGTAGCAGCCGGCCGGGAAGGTGAAGTTGGCGGGATCGTAGAAGGCGCCTTCCTTCAAGCCCGGCTCCATGCCCGCGGGCAGGTTGTGGGCGGTATAGGCGGCAAGCGCCATCTGGAACCACGGCACCGCCTTGTCGGTACCGGCAACCTTCAGTTCGCCGTTCTCGATGACGATGTCGCTCTCATCCGCTTCCATCAGATGAGCGGCGATCTTCTTGGCCTTGGCCTCGACCTTGTCGAGCGCCTTGACCACCGCCGACATGCCGACGGCACCGGAGCGCGAGCCGTAGGTGCCCATGCCCATCTGCACCTTGTCGGTATCGCCGTGCACGATGTTGACGCTGTCGAGCGGCACGCCGAAGCGATCGGCGACAAGCTGGGCAAAGGTCGTCTCGTGGCCCTGGCCGTGGCTGTGCGAACCGGTCAATACTTCGATCGTCCCGACCGCATTGACCCGCACCTCGGCCGATTCCCAAAGCCCGACGCCGGCGCCGAGCGAACCGACCGCAGCCGACGGGGCGATGCCGCAGGCCTCGATATAGCAGCTCATCCCGATACCGCGCTTCATGCCGCGACGCTCCGCTTCCGCCTTGCGGGTAGCAAAGCCGTTCCAGTCGGCCGCCTGCATCGCCGCATTCAGCGACGCCTCGTAGTCGCCGGCGTCATAGTTCATGATCACCGGCGTCTGGTGCGGGAAGGAGCGGATGAAGTTGGCCCGACGCAGCTCGGCCGGCGAGACGCCGAGTTCGCGCGCCGCCGTCTCCATGGTGCGCTCGAGCAGATAGGTCGCCTCCGGCCGACCGGCACCGCGATAGGCATCGACAGGCGCGGTGTTGGTGTAGACGGTGCGCACATTGGCGTGGATCGCCGGAATGTCGTACTGGCCGGAAAGCAGCGTTGCATAGAGATAGGTCGGCACCGCCGAGGAGAAGAGCGACATGTAGGCGCCGAGATTGGCGATCGTGTCGACCTTGAGCCCGATGATGCGATTGTTCGCATCGAAGGCCATCTTCACCTTGGACACGTGGTCGCGGCCATGGGCGTCCGTCAGGAACGCCTCGGTCCGATCCGACGTCCACTTGACCGGCACGCCAGTGCGCCTCGACGCCCAGAGACAGACGATTTCTTCGGGATAGATGTAGATCTTCGAGCCGAAGCCGCCGCCGACATCGGGTGCGATCACCCTGAGCTTGTTTTCCGGAGCGACATTATAGAAGGCACTCATGACCAGCCGCGCCACATGCGGGTTCTGGCTGGTGGTGTAGCAGGTGTAGTGGTCGTCGCCGGCGTCATAGATGCCGAGTGCTGCGCGCGGTTCCATTGGATTGGGCGAAAGCCGGTTGTTGTGGATCGTGACCTCGGTGACATGGGCCGCCGCTGCGATCGCCTTGTCGGTCGCCGTTTCGTCGCCGATCTGCCAGTCGAAGATCAGGTTGTTTGGAGCTTCAGGATGCAGCTGCGGCTGGCCAGCCTCGAGCGCTTTCGACGCATCGATCACGACGGGAAGTTCCTGGTAATCGACGACGACCGCTTCGGCCGCATCGCGCGCCTCAGCCACGCTGTCGGCAACGACGATCGCCACGGCATCGCCGACGTAACGCACGGTCTCGTGCGCCAAGGGCCGCCAGGCACCCATCTTCATCGGCGTTCCATCCTTGGAGTGGATCATCCAGCCGCAGATCAGATTGCCGATGCCGTCGGCGAGAATCTGCTTGCCGTCGAGCACGTCGATCACGCCAGGCATGCCCTTGGCGGCAGACGCGTCCACCTTCACGATCTTCGCATGCGCATGCGGGCTGCGCACGAAAACCGCATATTTCATGCCCGGCACGGACATGTCGTCCGTATAGCGGCCCTTGCCGGTCAGGAACCGCTTGTCTTCCTTGCGCGCAACCCGCGCGCCGATGCCTTCAACGCCCATTGCCTACCTCCTCCCGAGATATCCAGCGACAGTCCTTCGATGACATGCTTTCGGGGCGAGGTCCCGCCCCCTATCTACCGCTACTCTGCGGCCACGCGGGCGCCGCTCATCTCGGCGGCGGCGGCAAGGATCGCCTTGACGATATTGTGGTAGCCGGTGCAACGACAGATGTTGCCTTCGAGCTCGGCCCGCACCGTCGCCTCGTCCAATTGCCCCTGGTGCCTTCGGATCATGTCGACGGCTGTCATCACCATGCCTGGCGTGCAGAAGCCGCATTGCAGGCCGTGATTGGCCTTGAACGCCGCCTGCACCGGATGGAGTTCGCCGTCCGCCGCCAATCCTTCAATGGTGGTGATCGTGGATCCGGCCGCCTGTGCGGCTAGGATGGAACAGCTCTTGACCGATTTTCCATCCATATGGATGACGCAGGCGCCGCACTGCGAGGTGTCGCAGCCGACATGGGTTCCGGTCAGTCTAAGATTTTCGCGTATGAATTGCACCAGCAATGTGCGGTCGTCGCAATGACCGCTCACCTGACGGCCGTTGACCGTCATTGTCACTTTCGCCATTTCGCTCCTCCGGGGTCGGTCAATGCCAACACGAGCGCGGCCGAAAAGTCGGGTGAGATGGTTCACGCGACTAGGGTACGCGCCAACTGATATCGATGCCCGTCGCCCACGGATCCGCTCCTCCGGATTTCGCAGGCTTGTTTGTATCATTTGTCTTTTTTTGGAATGCCGCAACCGCTACCGCCCGCCGGACGACAAAATTTTTCCACGCGGGTTGTATCTCGGGGAACTGAGCCTTCATGTCCCGTTCAGGAACGATATCATTATCTTGCACGCGGAAGAAAGCGCCGCCGCCCCAGTGGACATTCATGGGTGGCCGCGTATTTTCCGGTTTGCAAGTTCAGGTGGAGCGGGATGAGCCCGGCTCCGCCATCATCCAAGAGACGGGCTGAGCGGACGCTCAGATCCGTCGAGATCGGAGAGGACAAAATGAAGAAAGCCATCGCACTTGTGCTGGTCGCCCTGTCGGTCGCAAGCTGCACCCAGACGGAAAAAGGTGCTGGCATCGGTGCCGTTTCCGGCGCGATCATTGGCGGCGCGGTCACCGGCGACGTCCGTGGCGCAGCGGTCGGCGCAGCCATCGGCGGCGTTTCCGGCGCAGTCATCGGCAACGTCACCGAGCAGCCTGGCCAGTGCTACTACCGCGACCGCTACGGCCGCCGCTACATCGACTCCTGCCCGCGCTAAGGCGTAGCGAAGTCGATCGCCCTTCGGCGTAGCGCGAGCTCTCCGCAGGAACCATTTACCCCCTCATGGCGCAAAGCCTGAGGGGGTTTTTCGTGCCGGAAGCCGGCGAAGCGAGGCATGCGCCCCAAGAAATGATCCGGCGCGCGCAAACCGGGTGGTTATCGGTCGCGCAAATGCGTCTGCTCCTCGAAGTATCATCATCGAGGCCGTTTCATGTCGAAAATACCCAGCAATCCATTGCCGCCAGCCTTCAAGCGGATCGGTTGGTCCAATCTTTTTGCACAGTTCTCCGAGCAGATGGCGCTGGCCGCCGCCCCGCTCGCCGCGGTGCTTCTGCTTGCAGCCGGCCCGGCGGAAACCGGATGGCTGCAAATGGCCCAGACGCTTCCGTTCCTGCTGCTCGCCATTCCCGCCGGCCTCATTGCCGATCGCGCCTCGCGGCGCAGGCTGATGGTCTCGTCGGAAATGCTGCGCGCGCTGTCGCTGGTTGCCACGCTGCTTCTGATGGTCAGCGGCCTGCTGACCCTGCCGCTTCTCGGCTTGATGGGTTTCGTCGGCGCCATCGGCACCGTTTGCTACAACGTCGCCGCCCCCGCCCTCGTTCCGGCGATCGTCCCCCGCGCCCAACTGGCCGATGCCAACCGCTGGCTGGAACTTGCCCGCAGCCTTGCCTATTCGGGCGGGCCGGCGATCGGCGGCGCCATCGTGGCATGGACGGGCGCATCGTTCGCCTATGTCGCCGCCACATGCCTTTCTCTTCTCTCCGTCGTCCTGCTTGCCGGCCTCAGTGACCATCACCAACCGACCAGCCCCAAGCGTAAACTCCTTCAAGATCTGATCGAAGGCGCGCAGTTCCTTGCCGGGCACTCGCTGCTCAGGCCCATTCTCGTGACTGCCATCGTCTTCAACACGGCCTGGTTCGTGCTGCAGGCGGTCTACGTCGCCTATGCCATTCAAACCATCGGCCTCACCGCAACGGGCGTCGGCATTACCATCGGAATATATGGCGCCGGCATGATGATCGGCGCATTCGCCGCACCCGCCATCGCCCGCCGTGTCCCCTTCGGCGTGATGATTACGCTTGGTCCGCTCGGCGGCTTGGCGGCGGCAACGGTGATGCTCTCGACGATCTGGTTTCCCTCCGGCGCCCTGGCCGGACTGAGCTTCTTTCTGTTTGGTGCTGGCCCGGTGCTCTGGTCGATCGCCACCCTCACCTTGCGCCAGGCCGTCACTCCGAATGCGATGTTGGGCCGGGTTTCCGCCTTCATCACCACAGCCACCTTCGGCGCGCGGCCGATCGGCGCAGCGCTCGGAGCCGTCGTCGCCGCGCGCTTCGGGGTCGAGGCGTGCCTTGCCGTCGCCGCTAGCGGTTTCCTGGTCCAGTTCCTCGTGATCATAGCCTCCCGCGTGCCGCAGTTGCGGGCACTGCCGGAAGCCGCCTAGGCCCGACAAACCGCAGGCAAGGCCAGTCAAGCGCCCGGCAGAATCCCGGTGCGCCGGGCTGGCAACAGCCCATCCGGAGCCTAAGGTTGTGCTGCACCGACAACATTTCGGAGCTTTTTGCAGGAAAACGGCACCGAAAATCGGCATCAGGGGTGGATGCAGCCGGCTGTCATCGTTAACAGATGGAAAACCTTAGGCATGCAATATTGACCCGGCCGCATAAGCAGGCAGTTTGTATTGGGTCGCCTGAAGACGGGATGCGGAAGCGAATGTCCCCACCACGGTCGAGTATTGCGTACTGGAAGGCAGCGACTGCACTCGCAGTGGCCGTCTCGTGCGCGCTCGGCCCGATTTCAGCCAAAAATGCCCATGCCTTCAAACTCTTCGGCATGAAGTTCTTCGAGAGCGACGAAGAGGAAGCGCTGGTCATCGACCCGGTCAACTACACGCTTACCTTCGACGCCGGCACTGAAGACAAGGAACTGAAGGAAGCGCTGGAAAACAGCTCGCAGCTGGTCCAGGGCCAGGAAAAGCCTGTGTCTGGCGATCTCGGTCTTGCCATCCGCGCGCGCGACGATCGCGACCGGCTGCTGGCAGCACTGTATGAAAAGGCCCGCTACGGCGGCACCGTGGCGATCCGCGTCAACGGTCAGGACATCGACAGCCTGCCGCCTGATCCCGCCTTCCCGGACGGCAAGCCAATCCCGGTAACCGTCACCGTCACACCAGGCCCGGTCTTCAAGGTCGGTTCCGTCAGGTTCGAGGGTGATGCGGTCGGTTTCAATCCGGACAACTATGGCCTGCCTACCGGCGCCCGTGCCGATTCGACCCTGATCATCAAGGCTGGAGAAAAGGTCGTGAACGACCTGCGCGAGCAGGGGCGACCGCTCGCCAAGCTTACCGAACGCAGCGCCGTCGCCAACCACGCCACTTCCACCGTCGACGTCGTCATCGGCGCAAGCGGTGGGCCGGTAGCACCCGTCGGCGATGTCAGCGTGTCGGGAACCAAGACCGTCGATCCCGCTTTCGTGCGCGACTATTCGCGCCTCAACGAAGGCCGGCCCTACTCGCCCGAGGATATCCGCAAGGCATCCGAGCGATTGCGCCAGCTCGGCGTGTTTTCGAGCGTGACGATCAAGGAAGCCAACACGCTGTCACCCGACGGCTCGATCCCGATGAAGATCGAGGTCTCCGAGGGCAAGCATAAGTATTTCGGCTTCGGCGCCCAGGTTTCGACCACGGATGGCTTGGGTCTCTCGGGATATTGGGGGCACCGCAATCTCTTCGGGCGGGCGGAATCGCTGCGCATCGAAGGCTCGGTCGACCGCATCGGCGAGACGAAGGAACTGGACAAGCTCGACTATTCGCTCGGCGTCCTCTTCGCAAAGCCCGGCGCCTTCGGCCCCGCCTCGACCTTTACCGCCAGCCTCAAGGCCAACATCCAGGATCCGGACGCCTACCGCGCGAAGATCCTGACGGGTGCGGCCGGCGCCACGTTCGAACTCTCGGATACCGACACCGTCTCCGGCGGCGGCGAGTTGAGCTGGGCGAACATCGACGATGCCTTCGGCCAAAATTCCTATCTGACCGCCGCCATTCCGCTCGAATATGTGCGCGACACCCGTAACGACAAGCTCAACGCCACCGAAGGCTATCGGGCGATGATCAACGCCAAGCCGAGCTACGAGATTAAGGGGCAGACCTTCTTCTCGTCCTTCGAAGCGTCGGCATCGGGTTACCATGCGCTCGGCGACGAGAAGCGTTTCGTTCTCGCGGGCAAGGTTGGCGCCGGCGTGCTGGTCGGCGGCAGCGGGCTTGAGGATATTCCGGCGAACCGTCGCTTCTATCTCGGCGGCGGCGGTTCCGTGCGCGGCTACTCCTACCAGGAGATCGGCCCGCGCAATTCCGAAAACCGGGAGACCGGCGGGCGTTCCTATGTCAACGCCTCGCTCGAAGCCCGCATCGCCATCACCGACACGATCGGCGTCGTACCCTTCATCGACGCCGGCACGGTGTCGGCGAAAACGACGCCCGATTTCTCCGACATTCGCGCCGGCGCCGGCATCGGGCTGCGCTATGCGACGCCCTTCGGACCGATCCGCCTCGATTTTGCCGTGCCGCTCAACAAGTATCCCGGCGGCACCAAGTACGGGATTTACGCCGGTATCGGCCAATCCTTCTGATTCAAGCCGGTTTTCCAGCCAGTTCCGGCAAATTGCCCTCATCTATCGATAGTTTCGGCTTGCGGCGATTCCGCTGCAGCGCAACTTGCGCTAAGGGTAGAGCATGAATCAGGTCGTCCGCTTCCTTCGCGCGACGCTGCGCTATGGCCTTCGTGTGCTTGGCGTGATTGCGGTCGTTGCCCTCCTCCTCGTCGCCTTCGTGGGCTTCACGACACCAGGCGCCCGCCTCGTCGCCTGGGCAATCGAGAAATATGCGGCAACGCCTGACCAGATCGTGCGGATCACCGACCCAAGCCCGCTTCTGACGGGTGAGTTTGCAGCCGGAAGCATCACGCTTTTCGACGGCGAGGGGGTCTATGCGGAGGTCCGCGACCTCAAGTTGAACTGGTCGCCTGCAGCCCTTCTCTCCTTCCGCTTCGACGCCGCGGCAATCTCAGCCAGTTCGGTGCGTGTCGAGCGCCTGCCGATCCCCTCGACCGAGACCAAGGAAGTGCGGTCGACCTTCGTGCTTCCCGTCGACGTCAAGATCGATGCAATCGATCTCAAGGAGATCGTCATCGGCAAGGCGATCACCGGCGAAGACCAGTTCCTGACAGCCAGCGGCAAGATCAATGCGACCAACGAGAGCATCGCCCTTGGCCTCACCGCCGCCCAGCGCGACCGGCCGGAAGCCCGCGCCGTCGCCGACATCGTCTTCAACCCGGCCGGCAACGAACTGAAGCTGGAGGCAACCGTCGACGAGCCCAACAACGGCGTGCTCGCGAAACTCCTTCGCCTGCCCAACGAGCCTGCGGTCAACATCAGGCTGACCGGCCAAGGGCCGCTTTCCGATTGGGCCGGCACCGCAACGGCAGCACTCGATGGCAGCGAGATCCTCAAACTTGACGGTCGCCACGTCCAGACACCCGACGGCATGCACCGGCTCACCGTGACGGGTGGCGGCGGTCTCGGTTCGCTGATGCCGCCGGCACTGCGACCAATGTTCGAGGGCGAGACCAGCATCGACGTCGCGGCCGCATTCAACGGCCAGGGCATGGTCCGCGTCGACAAGGGGCAGATCGCGACCGGCGCGCTCACCTTTGGCGCCTTCGGCACCTTCGACAGCAAGGGCGACAACAATCTGCAGGCACGGCTCGCCGGCACCAATGGCGCGATCGACTTCCGCTGGCCGCTGCAGAAGGGCGAGGCGCAGGCAAAGATCAACGCCGTCAACCTGTCGCTGATCGGCGATGCTGAAGCCGCAATCCTCGATCTCGCCGCCGACGTCGCCTCGGTCGCGCTGCCGGATGTTGCGCTCGGTTCCATCAAGCTTTCAGCGCGCAGCGACGGCTTCAATCTCCAGGCCCAGTCGGGTCCGGTGAAGACCGTGCTCGAAGTGGGCGAGGCCGGCTTCAAAGACGCCAATCTCGCCCGGCTGGTCCAGGCGCCGATGAAGGTGGATGCCAGCCTTGCGGTGACCCGGGAAAGCGTCAGCTTCGATCCGGTGACGATCGAAAGCCCCGGCATCGGCGGCTCGATCAGCGGCACCTTCTCGCGTGAAGAAAACACCGTTGCCGCCGCATTCAAGCTCTTTGCCGTTCCAGGGGCCCTGCCGCCGGCCGCCGCGGCAAAGTTCGACGGCACCATCGCGCTTGCCGGCGAAGTGAAGACGGCGAACGACGGCAGCGTCACCGTCGAGGGCCTCGAACTCAAGTCGAGCACGATCGAGGCTGCAGGCACCGTCGCCATGGCTCAGGGGCAACTGACCACCGATCTCAAGGGGAAACTTCCCAATCTCGGCAAGCTTCTGGCTGACGCGAAGGGTGAGGCCGAATTCACCGCAGCCGTGACCGGCCCGCTTGCCGAACTCGGCATCAAGGCCGAACTGACCTCGAGCGGCGCCACCCTGGCCGGACGCACCCTCAGCGACCTCACGATCAAGGCTGACGCGAAGGCCAACCCATCGAGCCCGCAGGCAAGCCTGACCGCGACCGGCGCGCTCGACGGCCAAGCCATCGACGTCAAGGCCGACGTCGTCTCCAAGGACGGCCGCACCGCAATCCCCGTGCTCGAAGCAAAGGTCGGCGAGAACAAGCTCACCGGCGCGATCAGTTTCACCCCTGATTTCAAACCGGACGGCACGATCGATTTCAACCTGCCCGATCTCGGCCTGCTGGCCGCCATGGCCGGACAGAAGGCCTCCGGCGATCTCAACGGGTCGGCCGCGATCAAGACCACGAATGGCATCACTTCCGTCGTCGTCAAGGCCGGCGGCAGCGGCATCAAGCGCGATGCCCTGACGATTGCCAAGCCGACCGCCGATATCACGATCTCCGATGTCGCAGCCCTTGCCATCAAGGGCAGCGTCCGAGCAGAGACCATTGCGCAAGGCGCCAACCGCGTTACCGGCCTCGCCGTCGATTTCCAGCAGCAGGCGGGGCGCACCGGCTTTTCGATCGACGGCAAATATGACGGTGGCCCGCTCACGGCTAAAGGCGATCTCACAAGTGCAAAGGGACGCACGGAAATTCGCCTCGCCTCCTTCGGCGCGACCCCGAAGGGCATCCCGCTGAAGCTCGCGCAGCCGACGGTCATCGCCATCGAAAACGGCACCGTCCGCCTCAACACGCTGACGATCCAGGCCTCGAAGGGTACCATCGCCGTCAACGGAACGGCCGGCGAAAAGCTCGACATCACGGCCAAGCTCAATGCGCTGCCCGCAGCCCTGGTCAACGCCTTTGCGCCGGACCTCGGCGCCGAGGGCACGATCGCCGGCACCGTCGATGTCGATGGCACAGCATCCGCACCCGTTGTCGCCTACGATCTCAGATGGGCTGGCGCCTCGCTCGCCGCCGCCCGCACCGCCGGGGTCGCCGCCTTCGACATCGCAGCCAACGGCAAGTTCGCCAACAACAGGGTAACGCTCGACACGACGCTTTCGGGCGCCGGGGGCCTGTCCTTCAGGGGCGGCGGCAATGTCGATATCGGCGGCAACATGCCGATTGCAATGAAATTCAACGGCAACCTGCCCTTTGCCCTCATTGCCAACCTGATGGCGGAAAAAGGCTTCACGCTGACAGGTCAGGCCAACATCGACGTCGCCATTTCCGGTTCAGCCAAGGCGCCACAAATCGCCGGCACTCTGACCACGGCTGGCGGCCGCCTGGTCGACGTGCGTCGCAACCTGGCGCTGAACGACCTGACGGCCAATGTCGCGCTCGACGGCAAGCAGGCGACGATCTCGAAGCTGTCGGCCAATCTCGCGACCGGCGGCTCGGTCGAGGCGACAGGCACTGTCGGCACGGTTCCCGGCTCCGGCTTTCCGGCCAATCTGACGATCCGCCTGAACAACGCAACCTATGTCGACGGCACGCTGTTCAACGCCAACCTCGCGGGCGAAATGACACTGACCGGGCCTTTGGTCGCGACGCCGACGCTCGGCGGCAAGGTGACGATCCGCAAGGCGTCGATCACCATTCCGGAGAAGTTACCGACCTCGCTTTCGGCGATCGACATCAAGCACAAGAATGCGCCGCCCAAGGTGCAGCAGATGGTCAAGGACCTGCGCAAGGACGAGGTGCCGGCCGCCGGCGCCAATGCCAGCGGCGTCATCGCCTTCGATCTCGGCGTTGCCGCCCATCAGGTCTTCGTGCGTGGCCGCGGCATTGACGCCGAACTCGCCGGCAATCTGACGATCCGCGGCACAGCCGTGCAGCCAATCGTTTCCGGCGGCTTCGAAATGCGCCGCGGGCGCCTCGAGATCCTGGGCAAGCGCCTGACCTTCACCGACGGCAATATCGGCTTCGGCGGCGACCTCATCCCGACGCTCGACCTCAAGGCAACTTCGAGCGTCGGCGCGACGACGATCACCGTCTCGGTCGCAGGCCTCGCCAACAATCCGCAGATCGGCTTTTCGTCGTCACCGGCGCTGCCGCAGGACGAGATTTTGGCGCAGCTGATCTTCAACCGGTCGCTGTCGAACCTCTCCGCCTTCCAGATCGCGCAGCTCGCCTCTGCCGTCAGCCAGTTGGCCGGCGGCGGCTCGACGTCGCTGCTCGACGGCCTGCGCAACAAGCTCGGCGTCGACGATCTCGACGTCACCACCGACGAACACGGCGGCGCCTCCGTGCGCGCCGGTAAATACCTCAACGACCGGACCTATATCGAGCTGCAGCAGGGCTCAGATTCCTCCTCCAGCAAAGCGGTCATCAATCTCGATGTCGGTAAGGGCGTGAAGCTCAAGGGCTCGGCCGCCGGCGACGGTTCCGCATCGGGCGGTATCTTCTTCGAAAAGGAATATTGAGCGGTGGCCGGCGCAAAGGCACGCTGCCCGGCAGACGGATTTAAGAAGCCCGCGGATCGATCCCGATCCGCGGGCTTGATTTCTTCAGGGTGACCCGCCTCAAAAATCGGCCGCGGTCATCCTACAGTGCCGGTCGAAAATAGATGCCGCTGAATTTGCCGTTGGCCGCCAGGGTAAAGCCGCATCCCAGCGCGCCTTCAGCAAAGCGCACGTCGTAGACATCCCAGCCGCCGTCCGACAGCACGCCCTTGAACGTCAGCGACTGCAGCGGCCCCAGACGCTCGAAGTCAGCTTTGATTGCCTGGGCCTGCTGTCGCGCCAACTCAGCGAGCGGGGCGATCATCGCCTCGTAGTCGGGCATGCCACGCTGATGCTCGGAAATGATGCGGCGAAGCAGGTGCTCACTGTTTGGAAACGGGATCTTCTCCTTCACCCGCTTTTCCAGACCGTCGGCCAGGGCCTGCGCCGTTGTCTCGTCGATGCGCTTGGCGGTCAGTTCGTGCCCGTGCTGGTGTAGGACGACACTCGCGGCACACCCGGCACCGTCGCGTTCGAAGGTAAGTTGCGCGTCCACCACACGGTAGAAGAAGGCATCCCGAGCCTCCGGGTAAATATCGACAGCGCTTTGCCCAGCCATCTGCGCCGACAGGACATTCTCGCGGAGCCTGACCGTCAGCACATCGCCATTGTCCAGTTGAAACGCGCCGACGAGGGCGCCGTGCTTTTCCGGATCGAATGGAATTTCGTGGCGCGGTCGCGTCTGCTCGTAACGCCGCCACGCGACGGCATCGGGTGATAGGTCGGTCATCCCAGTCGCCTTGGCGAGTGTTATGAGTTCGTTGATCGAGACGGCGTCGCCTTTGTTGATCTTTTGAAGGGCCGCACCGATCAACGACAGGCTGTTGTCGACGCGGTCGCGCAGGTCGGAAAGCGCCGATTGCTGGACGGCAAGCGTTTGCCCGAGGCGCCGTGCCGGCGAGGAGTTCGGTCATTCGGGTGAGGCTGAGCCCAAGGCGTTTCAACGCCAGGATTTCCGTGAGCCTTTCAATCTCGGCGGCGCCATAGAGCCGCCAGCTCTTCTCCGTGCGCCGCGGCGTTATCAGCCCGCGGTCCTCATAGACTCTGAGCGCACGGATCGTGAGGCCGAGCCGTTCGGCGCATTCGGCGGCCGACAGAAGTTCATTGTTATTCATGCCCATGCGGACCTCCTCGAAACATCGTCTAAGGTATGACCTTGGGTTCGGCTCAAGCGGTATTTGCGAAGTTTTGGCGGAGATCTGACGAAGGCGCACCGCGATCGGCGCATCATGCGACGGGTCGGGCGAAACTTGTACTATCGGCGCGTGGAGTTGCCACTTTCCCAAACCTACATCGGCATCTGGCCGTGGTCGCGGCGCTTTCTGTTTCAGTCGTTTTTCAGGTGGTTATCTTGTTGTCTCATTTTCCGCATCCCGAACTGCCCCACCCGCTCCTTCCGCTTGTCGCCGGGTATCAATGGAACCGGGATGTGCTTGGACAGTCGGACTCAAGCATTTTTCTATTGAAGGCGCCGGATCGCCCGATGCTGGTGCTGAAAGTCGAGGCTGCTGGCTCCTTCAGCGAATTCGTCGACGAAGCGGCGCGGCTCGATTGGCTGGGATCACATGGCATGCCCTGTCCGCAGGTGATCGCCTGCGCCTTCGAAACGCACACGAACTGGCTGCTGCTGCAGGCGGTCGAGGGCACGGACCTTGCCTCGACGAACCTGTCGCCCAAGGACCGGATCGTCGTCCTTGCGGATGCCCTGAAGCGCTTGCATGCACTGGATGTCAGCGATTGCCCCTTCGATCACCGGATCGAAAAACGCGTCGCCATCGCGAGAACGCGCACCCAAGCCGGCGTGATCGATGAAAGCGATTTCGACGAAGCACGGCTCGGCCGCACGGCGACAGATCTCTTTGCCGAGTTGCAAGCCCGCATCCCTTCGACCGGCAGGCTCGCCGTGACCCATGGCGACGCCTGCCTGCCGAACATCATCGAGAAGAACGGCCGGCTTTCCGGCTTCATCGACTGCAGCCGGCTCGGTGTCGCCGATCCCTATCAGGACATCGCGCTTGCCTGCCGCAGCATCGCCCACAATCTCGGTGAAGAATGGGTGCAGCCGTTTCTGGCACGCTACGGCGTCGACCGGGACGATGCGGAAAGGCGCGATTTCTACTGCCTGCTTGACGAGTTCTTCTGATCGCCTGCGAAAGGCCCCGCTTCCGGAAGACCCTTGTCCTGGTGCCAAGTCACCGCAAGTAATACGACGAAAGACCCGCAACGCCTCAGGCGGCGTTGCGGGCCTCGATGCTGAGGTCGACGATGTCGGCATCCTCGATGGCGTTGAACAAGGCCCAGATATGGCCGAAGGGATCGATGAAGGCGCCGACGCGATCGCCGGTCGACAACGTCTCGGCCGGATTGCGCAGACTGGCCCCGGCGCCGATCGCCCGGCCGATGACACGATCGACATCCCGCACGTGCAGTTCGAGGATCACCGCCGTGGTACCCAGCGCATGCGGCGAGCGCGGCCCCCCAAGCTTGGGTTCCGCATCGCGGCGCGGGTTCGCCCCGGCAATCCGGAAGACCGATTCCCCGATCCTTAAGTCCGCACTCGTCAGGATCCCGCTCGGCCATTCGTGCCGCTGCAAAAGCTCGGCGCCAAGCGCCTCGCGGTAAAAGGCGATGGCGCGATCCTCGTCGCCATGCCTGACAAACAGCTTCACACAGATCTGCCGATCGGCAAGCCTGCCGCCATTGGCAACCATGACATCCTCCATCTTGGGTGAGGCCGACATCATAGCGGAACACGAGAACAAAGCAAGAACAATTCGCCTCTGAGGCCTGATTTCGTTACCGGTTCAGGGCGGGGAAAAACAATCAGAATGCGCCGGTCATCTTGCTGGTTTTCAACAGGATATTCGTCTCCGTGACCGTGATGCCGTCGATCAGGCGGATGCGCCGCAACGTCTCGTCGAAGGAGACGAGATCACGGTCCTCGAGTTCGGCGATGAAGTCCCAGCGGCCATTGGTACTGTGCAGCGCCCGGACCTGCGGCAGGCCCCGCAACTGTTCGGCAACGCGGTCGGCCATCTTTCCGTGCACCTCGATCATCACCACGGCCCGGACCCCGGACGCCGGAATTTCCGCGCCGGTGCGGATGGTAAAGGCAGCGATCGTGCCATTGGCGACGAGCCTGTCGATGCGGGCAGCAACGGTTGCACGCGATACGCCCGTCATTTCCGATAGCGTTGAAACGGGGATGCGCGCATTCTGGCGCAAGGCGCTGATGAGCGCCTGATCGAGATCATCCATCGGCTGTCACTTTGTAAGAACGCACTTATCAATCTGTCGATTTTATCTCACTAATCGGCAGTTTTCCATCTTTTTGCTGACACGCATTTTGGCCATAATCCGCGCGATCCCAACCGGGAACATACGGATTTATCTTGAGAAGGAATCGGGCGGATATGACGACCATCACGCTGATCGGCGCACCCATCGAGGAAGGTTCTGGACGACGCGGCGCGGCCATGGGGCCGACGGCGCTGCGCATCGCCGGCATCGACACGGTGCTGCGCGACCTCGGCCACACGGTTCACGACGACGGCGACGTCAAGCCGCTGCCGGCCCGCGACCTCGCCAACCACCCGGGCGCCAACAACCTGCAGATCGTCGGCGCCTTCGCCCGCGCGCTGCATGATTCCGTCCACGACACGGTTCGCAAGGGCCACTTCCCGATCATCCTCGGCGGCGACCACGCGCTCTCCATGGGCAGCGTCTCCGGCATGGCGCGTTACGCCGCCGAAGTCGGCCGGCCGCTCTTCGTGCTCTGGCTCGATGCGCATGCCGATTTCAACTCGCCGTCGACCTCGCCGTCCGGCAACATGCACGGCATGCCGGTTGCCTACTTCTGTGGCCAAGCGGAGTTCGCTCCGATTCTGCCGGCCGACCGACCGTTCGTCGATCCGAAGAAGGTCTTCCAGGTCGGTATCCGCTCGGTCGACGACCGCGAGCGCGAAGAGATCACCGAACATGGCGTACGCGTCTATGACATGCGCGCCGTCGACGAGCTCGGCATGGCCCACATCATGCGCCAGATCCTCGAAGAGGTGCGCGCCGCCAACGGCCTGCTGCATGTCAGCCTCGACGTCGATTTCATGGATCCGGAACTGGCGCCGGGCGTCGGTACCACCGTGCCCGGCGGCGCAACCTTCCGCGAAGCGCACCTGATCATGGAAATGCTCTGGGAAAGCGGGCTGGTCTCCTCGCTCGACGTCGTCGAGCTCAACCCCTTCCTCGATGACCGCGGCAAGAGCGCGCGCATCCTGGTCGAACTGACGGCGAGCCTCTTCGGTCGCCGCGTGCTCGACCGGCCGACCCGCAGCGCCTGAGATAGAAAACACTGGAGGACGATGTATGAATACGACGGCAGCCCTGATCGAAACCGAATACCGGCTCGGCGCGCATAACTACAAGCCGCTCGACGTGGTGCTTTCGCGCGGCGAAGGCGTCTATGTCTGGGACATGGAGGGCAATCGCTACCTCGATTGCCTTTCGGCCTACTCCGCGGTCAACCAGGGCCACTGCCATCCGAAAATCCTGAAGGCGATGATGGAGCAGGCGCAGAAGCTGACGCTCACCTCCCGCGCCTTCCGCAACGACCAGCTCGCGCATTTCTATGAGGAAATCGCAGCGCTGACCGGCTCGCACAAGGTGCTGCCGATGAACTCGGGCGCCGAGGCCGTCGAAACTGCCGTCAAGGCGGTGCGCAAGTGGGGTTACGAGGTCAAGGGCGTGGCCGAGAACAAGGCCGAGATCATCGTCTGCTCCAACAACTTCCACGGCCGCACCATGGGCATCGTCGGCTTCTCGACCGATCCGGACGCCCGTACCGGCTTTGGTCCCTTCGCGCCGGGCTTCAAGGTCGTGCCCTTCGGCGACATCGACGCCTTCCGCGCAGCGATCAACGAAAACACGGTTGCGTTCCTGGTCGAGCCGATCCAGGGCGAAGCCGGCGTCATCGTCCCACCAGTCGGCTACTTCACGACGGTCCGCGAACTCTGCACCAAGCACGGCATCACGCTGATCCTCGACGAAATCCAGACCGGCCTTGGCCGCACCGGCAAGCTGCTCGCCGAAGAGCACGAAGCCATCGAGGCCGACGTGACGCTGATCGGCAAGGCGCTCTCCGGTGGCTTCTACCCGGTCTCGGCCGTGCTTTCGAACTCCGAAGTGCTGGGTGTCCTGAAGCCCGGCCAGCACGGTTCGACCTTCGGCGGCAACCCGCTCGCCTGCGCCATCGCCCGTGCGGCGCTGAAGGCGCTGACCGAGGAAGGTATGATCGAGAATTCGGCAAAGATGGGCGAGCGCTTCCAGAAGGGCCTCACCGACATCCGTTCCAACATCATCAAGGAAGTGCGCGGTCGCGGCCTGATGCTGGCGGTGGAACTGGTACCGGAAGCCGGCGGCGCCCGCAAATATTGCGAAGCGCTGAAGGAGCGCGGCATCCTCGCCAAGGACACCCACGGCGACACCATCCGCATCGCACCGCCGCTCGTCATCACCCCCGATCAGGTGGACTGGGCCGTCGAGCAGTTCGCGGCCGTCCTCGCCTCCGCCTGATGCTACTGCATGTTTCCTTAAATCGTCTCCGATTTAAGGACAAAAATATGCAGCAAATTCAAAGTGCTACAGCGACCTTTGCGCGTCTGATAAGACGCGCGGTGCTGTAGATCCGATCTGCCCCGATCATTTTCGGGGCAGATCGTCCTTGAAGCGACGCAATTCCGGACGGAAAACCGCTTCACACTTTTCCTGGAACTGCACTAAGCACTTGCAAAAGCAAGTCTTAACGAATCCCGGCCTATAGTCCCTTCCCAAAGCGCAAAGCGGTTCCTCCGCGCATGATGCAGCTGCGCCCCGCCGGATGTGATCGGCGGACTGTAAGGATCTCTCCCCAATGGACCATCGCCGCGCTCCCGTGCGCCGGCAGCCATGCGGAGATATCTCGAGTTTGGCGATGTCGCGCCCATGGGCGTCGACCGGAAAGCTGGAAGGACCTTCGATGACAAGCACACTCAGGACGGCCGGGTTTGACGGCGAGACGCTGGAAATCATTGCGTTCCGCCTCCACGATCAGGAATTCTGCGTCAAGACGACGACGATCCGCGAAATCCGCGGCTGGGCGCCCTCCACCCCAATCCCGCATTCGCCGCCGGAAGTGATCGGTGTCATGAACCTGCGTGGCACGGTCATCCCGATCATCGATCTCGCCCACAAGCTCGGCATGAAGTCGACCACGGCCAACGAACGCAGCGCCATCGTCGTCGCCGAAGTGCACAACATGGTCATCGGCCTCGTCGTCGATCGCGTCTCCGACATCCTCACCGTTCAGGGCAGCCAGGTGCAACCGGTGCCGGAAGTAACGGCATCCTTCGACAAGAGCTTTGCCGAAGGCATCATCGCAAACGAAAACGGCATGATCTGCTTTCTCAATCTGGCGCGCATGTTCAAGGAACGCGAAGTCGAAGAACTGGCCGCCTGAGCCGGCACCAGACGACAAGCTATCCCAAGGGCCGCCCTGCATATGGCAGGGTGGCCTTTGTTTTTCGCGTTGCCGACTCGGCGCAAACCGCAAATTAGAAATAAAGAATTAGCTAATTCAACTCAAATGTGACATGCGAGTTTTTACAACTGAAATTTGATAGTTGCTATTTTAACACCCGCTTAATAGTCCTGTTACTAACCTAGATTGCATAAACACGGCGCCTTGGGCATGAAGCCCGGTAGTTCGAACTCTCCCTACGAAGCACGAAGCCGCTGGCCCGTAAGGGCCGGCCGTAGAACGGACCAGACATTTTTCGGCAAGCCGGCCTTTGTCCTAGTCCAGAGAGTTGCGCCGCTTTGGCCCGCAGGCCCTGTCGACAGCACGCACGTAGCCGGCTTGAACCACGAACCAGATTAGAGGGTTATCATGTTCGCTCTCGGAAAAATCGCGGATGCGCGCCAGATCGTCGCCGCACTTTCAAAATCGCAGGCCATCATCCAGTTCGACCTCACCGGAAATATCCTGACTGCCAACGAGAACTTCTGCCAGGCGATCGGCTACAGCCTCCAGGAAATCGTCGGTCAGCACCACCGCATGTTCTGCACTGCAGACTACGCCCAGACGCAGGAATACCGCGACTTCTGGGCCAGGCTCGGCCGCGGCGAATTTGACGCCAATGCCTACAAACGCATTGCCAAGGGCGGTCGCGAAATCTGGATCCAGGCGACCTACAACCCGGTGTTCCGCAACGGCAAGCCTTACAAGGTCGTGAAACTTGCAACCGACATAACCGCCGCCAAGGCGCGGGCAACCGAGGATGCCGGCAAGCTCGACGCGATCTCCCGCTCCCAGGCAGTCATCGAGTTCACGCCGACAGGCGAAATCCTGACGGCCAACGAGAATTTCTGCGCCGCACTCGGCTACAGCCTCCAGGAAATCCAGGGCAAGCATCACAGCATGTTCTGCGAGCCGAACTACGCCCGCACCGCCGAATATGCCGATTTCTGGAAACGTCTCGCCGCCGGCGAGTTCTTCTCCAACGAGTTCGTGCGCTACGGCAAGGGCGGCAAGGAGATCTGGATCCAGGCGGCCTACAACCCGATCCGCGATTTCAGCGGCAAGGTCTACAAGGTCGTCAAGTTCGCGACTGACGTCAGCGAGCGCATGAGCGCCATCAACAGCCTCGGCGCAGGTCTCAGGGCGCTCGCCGAGGGCGACCTGACCCGAAATCTCGACACGCCCTTCGTGCCCAGCATGGAAGCGGTGCGGACCGACTTCAACGGGGCGACCGCCAAGCTGCGCGAAGCGATGCGGACCGTCGGCGACAATGCCAGCGCGATTGCCTCCGGCGCTCGCGAAATCCGCTCAGCGGCCGACGATCTGTCGAAGCGCACGGAACAGCAGGCGGCCTCGGTCGAGGAAACCGCCGCCGCCCTCGACGAGATCACCACGACGGTTGCCGACTCCAGCCGCCGGGCCGAAGAGGCGGGCGGACTGGTGGCCAAGACCAAGGCCGGTGCCGAACGCTCAGGCAATGTGGTCAAGAGCGCCATCGGCGCGATGGACCAGATCGAGCAATCGTCGAGAGAAATCTCCAACATCATCGGCGTCATCGACGACATTGCCTTCCAGACCAACCTCTTGGCGCTGAACGCCGGCGTCGAGGCAGCCCGCGCCGGTGAAGCCGGCAAGGGCTTCGCGGTCGTCGCCCAGGAAGTGCGCGAACTGGCGCAACGCTCCGCAAGTGCGGCCAAGGACATCAAGGCGCTGATCGGCGCATCCACCGAACACGTGAAGAACGGCGTGTCGCTGGTTGGGCAGACGGGTGCTGCACTCGAAGAAATCCTCATCCAGGTCCAGGAAATCAACGCCAACGTCTCGGCGATCGTCGAGGCCGCCCGCGAACAGTCAACCGGTCTCAAGGAGATCAACCAGGCTGTCAACTCGATGGACCAGGCGACGCAGCAAAATGCGGCGATGGTCGAGGAGAGCACCGCTGCAAGCCACGCCATGGCGCGCGAGGCGGACGCCCTGCACGAACTGCTCCGACAGTTCCGCTATGGCGAGCAAGCCCAGATCATCGACGCGAACCGCCACTTCGACGACCGCGCGCAGCCGGCCCGGCTGCAGGCGACCGCCCGCGCCATGCGCGGCGGTGGGCGAACAGCACTTGCCGCGGCACCGGCCGCGGATGGCTGGCAGAATTTCTGAGCGCACATCCCTGCACCCCGCGCTCGGGAATGGGGAAGGCGGCGACCGGTAGCCGCCTTCCCTTAAATCTTTTCAGAGGAAGCACTGACTTGCTTGGAAAAGTGCCACGCCGGCTGAGTGCAGAGAACCCGTGGCCAGTGTTGAAAGCAGGCTAGAGCATCCGGTTTTCAAGTGAAATCACTGGAGGCAGAAAGATGTCCTAGAATCAAAGTACTAGAGTGCCCTTGGTGTGTTTAGCCGAACGTACGGCGCTCTAGGCGGCTTCCGGGCGTTTGATCTTTGCCGCCGCTTCCAGCACCAGCGGCGTCAGCCCTTCCCCGCCATTGTCGATATGCTCGAACAATTTGCGCCGCATGCGCGGTTCCCAATACTTGTTGATATGGGTGGCAACGCCCTGGGCCGCCTCGTTCGCTGGCTGGCTCTTGAAGAAGGTGGCGATCTGGTTCGCCATGTAGATCAGCTTGGCGTTGGTGTTGTCATGCGACATCGGCGACAGCTCCGGACTTGATGCGTTCGGCATGGGTGAAAATCTCGAATTCGTCTCCGCGCACCAACGCGATCAGCGTCATGCCCGCGGCTTCCGCCGTGCGGATGGCGAGTGCCGTCGGCGCCGAGATGGCAACGATCACGGGGCTGCCGACCACCGCCGTCTTCTGCACCATCTCGACAGACACGCGGCTGGTCACGACGACCGCGCCCTCGCTGCCCCTGAAGCCGGCGCGCGCAGCAGCACCGACCAGCTTGTCGAGCGCATTATGGCGGCCGACATCCTCGCGCACCGCAATCAGCCCGCGCCCCGGCACATAGAAGGCGGCACCGTGCACGGCGCGCGTCTCGAAATGCAGCGGTTGCTGCCCGTTGAGCAGGGCCACGGCCGAAACCACGTCCTCTTCAGACAAAGTCAGCGTCGCGCCGGAAACATCCGGCGTTGGCCGCACCGCCTGCTCGATCGATTCGATACCGCAGAGCCCGCATCCGACCGGACCCGCCATGTGCCGGCGGCGCTGGCGGAGCATGTCGTTCTCTTCGTCGCGAAGTACGATCTGCAAGTCGATGCCGAGATGGCCGGCAACCGTTTCGGCGACGACATCGACCGTTTCGATCTGGTCGGGATGGGTGATAATGCCCTCGGTCAGGCTGAAACCGACGGCAAAATCCTCGAGATCGCCGGGCGTGGCCATCATCACCGCATGGGTCGAGCCGCCATAGCTGAAGGCAACCGGCGTTTCCTCCGGAACGGCGCGCGAACCGTCCCGAAGCACGCCGTTGCGACGGGCTCCCTCGGGAACGGTTGCTGATGTCCTAAACGTCGCCATGGTCGGTCGCGGCCGGAGCCATCACTCGGCCGCCTCCAGCTTGCCGGAAATCCGACGCGACTGGCGGGCCTGCTCGTCATAGTCCACCTGCCAGTCCGACGGACCGTTCGACGGCATCACCTGCACCGCCGTCACCTTGTATTCCGGGCAGTTGGTCGCCCAGTCGGAGAAGTCCGTAGTGATGACGTTCGCCTGCGTCGTCGGATGGTGGAAGGTGGTGTAGACGACGCCGGGCGCCACGCGATCGGTGATCAGCGAACGCAGCGTCGTCTCGCCGGCGCGGCTCGCAAGCCTGATCCAGTCACCGTCGCGGATGCCGCGCTGTTCGGCGTCGTGCGGGTGGATTTCCAGCCGGTCCTCCGCATGCCAGACGACATTGTCGGTGCGCCGCGTCTGGGCGCCGACATTGTACTGGCTAAGGATACGGCCGGTGGTGAGCAAGAGCGGGAAGCGCGGACCGGTGCGCTCGTCCGTCGCCACATACTCAGTGCGGATGAACTTGCCCCTGCCACGCACGAAGCCGTCGACATGCATGATCGGCGATCCCTCGGGGTGCGTCTCGTTGCAGGGCCATTGCACCGAGCCCATTTTCTCCAGGTAGTCGTAGGAGACCAACGCGAAGCTCGGCGTCGTCGCAGCGATCTCGTCCATAATTTCGGACGGATGGCGGTAATTCCAGTTGAGGCCCATGGTCTGCGCCAGCTTCTGGGTAACCTCCCAGTCGGCATAACCATTCTTCGGCGTCATCACCTTGCGCACCCGGTTGATGCGGCGCTCGGCATTGGTGAAGGTGCCGTCCTTCTCAAGGAACGTCGAGCCCGGCAGGAACACATGCGCGTAGTTGGCCGTCTCGTTGAGGAAGAGGTCGTGCACGACGACGCACTCCATCGCGGCGAGACCGGCGGCCACGTGCTTGGTGTCGGGGTCCGACTGCAGGATGTCTTCGCCCTGAATGTAGATGCCCTTGAAGGTACCGTCGACGGCGGCATCGAGCATGTTGGGGATGCGCAGGCCCGGCTCGTTGGAGATCTGAACGCCCCAGAGCTTTTCGAAGGTTTCGCGGGTCGCATCGTCGGACACGTGGCGGTAGCCCGGCAGCTCGTGCGGGAACGAGCCCATGTCGCAGGAGCCCTGCACGTTGTTCTGGCCGCGCAGCGGATTCACCCCGACGCCCGGCCGGCCGATATTGCCGGTGACCATGGCGAGGTTGGCGATCGCCATGACCGTGGTCGAGCCCTGGCTGTGCTCGGTGACGCCGAGACCGTAGTAGATCGCGCCGTTGCCGCCGGTGGCATAGAGTCGGGCCGCGCCGCGCACGAGATCGGCGGGCACACCGGTATAGGCTTCGGTCGCTTCGGGGCCATGATAGGGCTCGGCGACGAAGGCCGCCCAGTCCTCGTATTCCGACCAGTCGCAGCGCTCGCGGATGAATTTCTCGTTGGCGAGCCCTTCGGTAACGATCACATGCGCGATCGACGTCAGGATCGCGACATTGGTGCCGGGCTGCAGCGGCAGGTGATAGGCCGCCTCCACGTGGGGCGAGCGCACGATGTCGGTGCGGCGCGGATCGATGACGATCAGCTTGGCGCCTTCGCGCAGCCGCTTCTTCAGCCGCGAACCGAACACCGGATGGCCGTCGGTCGGGTTGGCGCCGATGATGACGGCGACGTCGGTGAATTCGACGCTGTCGAAATTCTGCGTTCCGGCCGAGGTGCCGAAGGCCTGGCCGAGGCCGTAGCCGGTTGGCGAATGGCAGACGCGGGCGCAGGTGTCGACATTGTTGTTGCCGAAGCCGGCGCGCACCAGCTTCTGCACCAGATAGGTCTCTTCATTGGTGCAGCGCGACGAGGTGATGCCACCGACGGAGTCGCGGCCGTACTGGTACTGGATCCGCCGGAATTCCGAAGCCACATGCGCATAGGCCTCCTCCCAGGTGACCTCGCGCCAGGGATCGGAGATCTTCTCGCGGATCATCGGGTTGAGGATGCGGTCCTTGTGGTTGGAGTAGCCATAGGCGAACCGACCCTTGACGCAGGAATGGCCGCGGTTCGCCTGGCCGTCCTTCCACGGCGCCATGCGCACCAGCTCCTCGCCGCGCATTTCCGCCTTGAACGAGCAGCCGACGCCGCAATAGGCGCAGGTTGTCACTTCGGAATGTTCCGGCTGGCCGATTTCGATGACCGACTTTTCGGTGAGCGTCGCCGTCGGGCAGGCCTGCACGCAGGCGCCGCAGGAGACGCATTCCGACGACATGAAGTCTTCCGCCATGCCGGCGGAAACGCGGCTGTCGAAACCACGGCCGCCGATGGTCAGCGCAAAGGTGCCCTGCACTTCCTCGCAGGCGCGCACGCAGCGCGAACAGACGATGCACTTCGCCGGATCATAGGTGAAGTAGGGGTTGGACTCGTCCTTCGGCATCCACTTGGCATTGATCTCGCCATTGTTGCGCGCCGTGACGTGGTTCTCTCCCTCATAACCGTAGCGCACGTCACGAAGCCCCACGGCACCGGCCATGTCCTGCAGTTCGCAATCGCCATTGGCAGCACAGGTCAGACAGTCGAGCGGATGGTCGGAGATATAGAGTTCCATCACCCCGCGGCGCACATCCTTCAGCCGCGGCGTCTGGGTGGAGACTTCGATGCCCGCCGCCACCGGCGTCGTGCACGAGGCCGGCATGCCGGCGCGGCCCTTGATCTCGACGAGACAGAGCCGGCAGGAGCCGAAGGCATCCATCATGTCGGAGGCGCAGAGCTTCGGCACCTCGATGCCGGCATCCATCGCCGCCCGCATGATCGAGGTGCCCTCGGGCACGGTGACCTCGCGACCGTCGATCGTCAGCGTCACCAGCTTTTCGGACCTGGAAGCGGGAGTGCCGTAGTCGATTTCATGAATGAGAGACATGGTCTTTTTCCTCACTCCGCCGCTTCAACGCGCGGTGCCGGCTGAAAATCATCCGGGAAATGGGTCATGGCGCTGAGCACCGGATAGGGCGTGAAACCGCCGAGCGCGCAGAGCGAACCGAACTTCATCGTGTTGCAGAGATCGGCGAGCAACTCGCGGTTCTTCTCCGGCTCTATGCCGGCGGCGATCCTGTCGGCCACCTCGACGCCGCGGGTCGAGCCGATGCGGCAGGGCGTGCACTTGCCGCAGCTTTCGACCGCGCAGAACTCCATGGCGAAACGGGCCTGATGCAGCATGTCGACCGTGTCGTCGAAGACGACGATGCCGGCATGGCCGATGAGACCGTCGCGTGCGGCAAAGGCCTCGTAGTCGAACGGCGTGTCGAACAGCGCCCGCGGGAAATAGGCTCCGAGCGGGCCGCCGACCTGCACGGCCTTCACCGGCCGGCCGCTCGCCGTGCCGCCGCCGATATGGTCGATGATCTCGCCAAGCGCAAGGCCAAAGGCCGTTTCGAACAGGCCGGCATGCTTGACGTTGCCGGCAATCTGGATCGGGATCGTGCCCCGCGATCGGCCCATGCCGAAGTCGCGATAGAAGGCAGCGCCCTTGTCCATGATGATGGGAACTGACGCGAGCGAGATCACATTGTTGATCACGGTCGGACAGTCGAAGAGGCCCTTGTGGGCCGGCAGCGGCGGCTTGGCGCGCACGATGCCGCGCTTGCCTTCGAGGCTGTTCAGAAGCGCCGTTTCCTCGCCGCAGACATAGGCACCGGCGCCCTCGCGCACCTCCATGTCGAAGGCCCGGCCGGAGCCGAGCACCGAGGTCCCGAGCACGCCCGCCTTACGCGCGATCTCGATCGCCTCCGCCATAGCGGCGATCGCATGCGGATACTCGGAGCGGGTATAGATGAAGCCCTTGGTGGCGCCGGTCGCAATACCGGCAATCGCCATGCCCTCGATCAAAACGAAGGGGTCACCCTCCATGATCATCCGGTCGGCAAAGGTGCCGCTGTCGCCCTCGTCGGCATTGCAGACGATGTATTTGCGTGTCCCCGCCGCCTCGAGAACCGTCTTCCACTTGATACCGGTCGGGAAGCCCGCGCCGCCGCGGCCGCGAAGGCCGCTTTCGGTCACCTGGGCGACGATTGCCTCCGGTGCCATGGCGATGGCGTTGCGCAGGCCGGCAAGGCCGCCATGCGCCTGGTAATCGTCGAGCGAGAGCGGATCGGTGACGCCGCAGCGGGCAAAGGTCAGCCGCGTCTGCTGCTTGAGGAAGGGAATGTCCTCGGTCTTCCCGAGACAGAGCGCGTGGTCGCCGCCGTCAAGCAGGCCTGCATCAAGCAAGGAGGTGACGTCGCGCGCCTTGACCGGACCGTAAGCGATGCGACCGCCAGCCGTCTCCACCTCGACCAGCGGCTCCAGCCAGTGCATGCCCCGCGAACCGTTGCGCACGATGACCGCGTCAAGACCGCGGGCAGCGATCGCCTCAGCCATGGCCTTGGCAACCTTCTCAGCTCCGAGCGCTACGGCAGCGGCATCACGCGGAATGTAGATCTTCTTGGTCATCGACGCGCCTCCTGAACGAGCGCTTCGAGATCGGCGACATCGACCCTCGCATGCACCTCTCCGTCAAGCATCGCGGAGGGTGCGCAGGAACAGAGCCCGAGACAGTAGACGGGTTCCAGCGTCACCGCCCCATCCGGCGTCGTCTGATGGAAATCGATTCCGAGCAGGCGCTTGGCCCGCTCGGCAAGCTGATCACCACCCATCGACTGACAGGCTTCGGCACGACAGAGCTTCAGCACATGGCGTCCGGCCGGGTGCTCGCGGAAGTCATGGTAGAAGGTCATCACGCCATAGACTTCGGCGCGCGACAGGTTGAGCTCGCGCGCAATGACCGGAAGACAGTCCTGCGGCACATAGCCGAACTCTTCCTGAAGCTCGTGCAGGATCGGCAGCAACGGCCCTTCGAGCCCCTTGAGCTCCTCAACGATGGCGAGCGTGGTTTCCGCGACGTCGGTGCGCGACTGATGGATGTTCAACAGGAGCCCTCCCGGCTCGTGGGCTGGAATGGCAAGTCCCGAAACGGGCAACCGGTCCAGCCGACTTTACTTCCTGGCGAAGGCCGTTCCTCGGCGGTCTCCGGCCTTGATCAAAAACCTTCGCGCTTATGGCCCGAAGGGTCAATAAGGCTGTTCCGTCGATCGATAGAAAAAATCTATTGAACCTGATTTCGCTCGCCGAGAATGCGCGCCTCGTGCAGCAGAGCCGAGACCAGCGGCGTAAACGGCTCACGATGCGTCGCAACCAGGCCGACGGTGTGGCGGGCATCCGGATCGACGATCGGGATCATCCGGATATCCTCGTGAAAACCGAATGATTTCGCTACGTTGAACGGCATGATGCTGGCCCAGCGACCGGTGCGCACATGCGAGAAAAGCACGATCATCGAGTTCGATTCGAGCGTCGGCTTGGCAACGACGCCGGCCTCGGCAAAATGCTGGTTGACGATGCGGCGGTTCTGCATATCGGCCGTCAATAGACAAAGCCGAACGTCGCTAACCTCTTTCCACGTCACGCTTTCCCGCTCGGAAAGCGGCGTTCCGGCGGCGGTGACGAGGTGATAGCGCTCGACCTGCAGTGGCACGCTGGTCACCCGACCGAGCGGCTCGTTCTCGAGATAGGTCAAGCCCGCGTCGATCTCGAGATTTTCCAGCAGCGCCAGGATCTGCAGCGACGTGGTCGAAAGCACCGAAAACGTGACATCGGGGTGCTTCTCCTGGAAGGGCGCGGTGATCATCGGCACCATTGCCAGCGTCGTCGGCACCGCTGCCAGCCGGATATGGCCGGAAAGCCCCTTGCGCGCCGCCCGCATCTCCTCGCGCATGGTGCGGGCATCGCCAACGATGCGGCGCGCCCATTCGAGCACGCGCTGGCCCTCCGGCGTCAGCCCCTGGAAGCGCGAGCCGCGGCTGACGAGCATGACACCAAGCTGATCCTCAAGCTGACGGATGGCGGCCGACAAGGTCGGCTGCGTCACGCCGCATTCCTCCGCCGCGCGGCCGAAGTGCCTTTCGCGCGCCAGGACAAGAAACATTTCCAGCTTGTCGATCATAATGCGCGTCTCAAGTGATCAGCTGCCCGCCATTGACCTCCAGCACCTGGCCGGTGATGTAGCCCGACAGCACATGCGAGGCGAGGAACAGATAGGCGGGCGCACAATCCTCCGCCGTGCCCAGCCGGCCGAGCGGAATGGTCTTGCGGGTGGCCTCCAGTTTCTCCAGCGACGAGTAGCGCTCGTGGAACTCGGTGGTAATCGTGCCCGGCGAAACGCAGTTGACCCGGATGCCCTCGGGCGCGAGCTCGCGCGCCAGCGCCTTGGAGTAGGTGGCAACGAATGCCTTGGTGGCAGAATAGATCGAGGAGCCGGCGCTACCGCCGGTGACCGCCGAGATCGAGACGGTGTTGACGATGGCCGGATGGGTGCCCTTGCGCAACAGCGGTAACATCGCCCGCGTCATTTCGACGACCGCCGTCTGGTTGAGCTGAACGACGGTCTGGTATTGCTCATCGGTCAGTTCGGACGCCGGAAAGCGACCGACCATCGTGCCGGCATTGTTGATGAGGATATCGATGCTTTCAAATCGGCTTCGGACCACGTCGGCGAGCCCCTCGACGCCGCCGAGCGCCAGAAAGTCCGCCGTCACGACATGGGCCCGGCCCTCGGTCGCCGCCGATTCGAGAAAATCAGGCAAATCGCCGATCGACCGGCCGGCATGGACAAGGACATGGGCGCCGCAGTCCAGGAACTGCCGGGCAACTTCCAGGCCAATGCCGCGACCGGCTCCGGTAACGACGACGGTCATGCCTCTGAACAAGGCCGGATGGAACATGTCTTTCCCCTCTTCACGCCTCAGACAGCGTCGCCCATCGGCGAAACGAATGCAACGCGCCCGCACATCTTGATCTGCAGCGAAAGTGATTTCAACGCAAACGCCGATTCTGAAATTGCGCAGCTTTCGTTTTTGCATATTATGAAACAAAACGAAAATGGGGAGGATGAAATGTACCTGACAGGTCGGCAGGCGGAAATTCTGGAGCTGGCAAAAAGCGAAGGCCGCGTGCTTGTCGAGGAGCTGGCGCAGCGCTTTTCCGTCACGCCGCAAACCATCCGAAAGGACCTGAACGACCTCTGCGACGCCAAGGTTCTGAACCGCATTCATGGCGGCGCCATCTTCCCGAGTGGCAAGGAAAACGTCAAATACGACGCCCGCCGGCAGATCGCAGCCCCGGAGAAACAGGCAATCGGCAGGGCCGCCGCCGAGCTCATCCCCGACAATGCCTCGCTGTTCATCAATATTGGCACCACCACTGAAGCCGTGGGCGAAGCCCTGCTCGACCACAAGGAATTGATGGTCATCACCAACAACATCAACGTCGCCAACCGCTTGCGCGTCTTCCCCTCGATCGAGGTAGTGATAACAGGCGGCGTCGTGCGCGGCTCCGATGGCGGCATCGTCGGCGAGGCGGCCGTCGACTTCATCAAGCAGTTCAAGGTCGATTTCGCGGTCATCGGCGCCTCGGCCATCGACCATGACGGCGCGCTTCTCGATTTCGATTTCCGCGAAGTGAAAGTGGCGCAGGCAATCATCGCCAATGCGCGCCATGTCATCCTTGTTTCCGACTCCACCAAGTTCGAAAGAACCGCGCCGGTGCGCATCGGTCATATCTCCCAGGTTCAGACCTTCATCACCGATCGCTGTACGCTCGAAAATGTCAGGAAAATCTGCGCCGAACAGGACGTTCGGCTGATCGAAACCGACTCCTGAAGCATGAGGTTTAGGCACCCCTAAAGATTCGTGGAGCATTCGTTTGACATTCGATATGTTTTCGTTTTAACTGATTTCACTTTCGCTGATGCATCAATTTGTGCGTTGCGAAATGTGGAGGGGAAACAGCAGTGTCAGAGCAGGCAATCTACGACGTCTTCGTCATCGGCGGCGGCATCAATGGATGCGGTATCGCGCGCGACGCGGTCGGCCGCGGATATTCGGTCGCCCTGGCCGAAATGAACGATTTCGCCTCGGGCACGTCGTCTGGCTCCACCAAGCTCATTCATGGCGGCCTGCGCTATCTCGAGCATTACGAATTCCGCCTGGTGCGCGAAGCACTGATGGAGCGCGAAGTGCTGTGGGCGATGGCGCCGCACGTCATCTGGCCGATGCGCTTCGTCCTGCCCTATCACAAGGGCGGCCTGCGCCCGGCCTGGCTCATCCGCCTCGGCCTCTTCCTTTACGACCACATCGGCGGCCGCAAGCTGCTGCCGGCGACGGCGACGCTGGACATGAACCGCGATCCGGCCGGCAAGCCGCTGAAGCGCCTGTTCAACAAGGCCTTCGAATATTCCGACGGCTGGGTCAACGATGCCCGCCTGGTGGTGCTCAACGCCCGCGATGCCGCCGATCGCGGCGCCGTCATCATGGCTCGCACCCGGGTCGTCTCCGCACGGCGCAACGGTGCGCTCTGGACGATCGAGACCGAAAACCAGGCAACCGGCGAACGCAAGACGCTTAAGGCCCGCATGCTCGTCAACGCCGCCGGCCCCTGGGTCGATGCGGTGCTCTCCGGCGCGCTGGGCAAGAACGACGTCCACAATGTGCGCCTCGTGCAGGGCAGCCACATCGTTGTGAAGAAGAAGTTCGACGATCCGCGCGCCTATTTCTTCCAGAATCCGGATGGCCGCATCATGTTCGCCATCCCTTACGAGGAAGACTTCACGCTGATCGGCACCACCGACCGCGACTACAAGGGCAATCCGGCCGACGTGCGCATCAGCGACGCCGAGGTCGACTATCTCTGCCAGGCGGCCAGCGAATACTTCCTCGAGCCGGTGACGAAGGACGACATCGTCTGGACCTACTCGGCGGTGCGCCCGCTCTATGACGACGGCGCCAGCAAGGCGCAGGAAGCGACCCGCGACTACGTGCTGCGTGTGGAAGGCGACAAGGGCTCAGCGCCGCTGCTCAACGTCTTTGGCGGCAAGCTCACGACCTACCGGCGCCTCGGCGAATCCGCACTCGAAAAGATCGGCGAGGCGATCGGCGTCAAGGGATCGAAATGGACCGCCGGCTCACGGCTTCCGGGCGGAGACTTTCCGACCCAGGGTTTTGCCGAAGAAGTCGCAAGACTGCAGAAACAATATCCTTTCCTTGCGCCTGCACATGCCCGACGCCTCGTGCGTCTCTACGGCACGCGGGCGGCAGCCCTCCTGGGCTCGGCAACGAGCGAAGCGGCCCTTGGCCGTCGCTTCGGCGCCGACCTCTACGAGGCCGAAGTCAAGTGGCTGATCGGGCAGGAATGGGCACGGCACGCTGAGGACGTGCTGTGGCGCCGTACGAAGTTGGGATTGAAGCTGACGCCCGGCGAGGCGCTAGCACTGGAGGAATACATGCGAGGCGCGGCCAACGCAGCCGCTTGAACACGCTCGCATCTGGAGCATTTCTGACAAAGGCACGCAGGCGTGCGGCGTCCGGAAATGTGGAAACGATAAGAGAGTGTTTCCGCGCTGTGGTGGAAACGCTCGGGACTGCCGACAGGCTGGGTGGAGAATTCAATGCTTGAAATGAAGAAGATATCCAAGGTCGTGGGCGGGGAGACGCATATCTACCCGACCGACCTGGTGCTGGAGAGGGGGTCGCTCAATGTGCTGCTCGGCCCGACTCTTTCCGGCAAGACGTCGCTGATGCGGCTGATGGCCGGTCTCGACAAGCCTGCCTCCGGTGCGCTGATCTTCGACGGCATCGACGTGACCGGCCAGCCGGTGCAGAAGCGCTCGGTCGCCATGGTCTACCAGCAGTTCATCAACTACCCGGCGATGACGGTCTATGAAAACATCGCCTCGCCGATGCGCATCAGCGGCGCCGATACCGCGACCATCGACCGCGAAGTGCGCAAGGCTGCCGAGCTCCTGAAGCTGACGCCCTATCTCGACCGCACGCCGCTCAGTCTCTCGGGCGGCCAGCAGCAGCGCACGGCGCTGGCGCGCGCCATCGTCAAGAACGCCGACCTCGTGCTTCTCGACGAGCCGCTCGCCAACCTCGACTACAAGCTGCGCGAGGAACTGCGCGAGGAGCTTCCGAAGATCTTCGCCGCTTCCGGCGCCATCTTCGTCTATGCAACGACCGAGCCCTCGGAAGCGCTGCTGCTCGGCGGTAATACAGCAGCCCTCAGCCAGGGCCGCATTACCCAGTTCGACAAGACGATCGACGTCTATCGCCGTCCGATCGATCTCATCACCGCCCGCACTTTCGCCGATCCGCCGCTGAACTGCATCGCGCTCGTCAAATCAGGCGCGACCTTCACGCTTGACGGCAAGCCGGTGCTCGCGGTGCCGTCACATCTCAACGGCATTGCCGACGGTCCCTGCACCGTCGCCTTCCAGCCGCACCATATTTCGTTCGATCGCCCGCAGGGCGGCGGCGATGCGCTTACCGTGAAGACCGCGATCTCCGAAATCGCTGGATCCGAGAGCTTCATTCACGTCGGATTTGCCAATGCGCGCTGGGTCATGCTGGCGCCGGGCATTCACGACATCGAACCGGACGCGACCCTCGAGGTCTTCGTCGATACCCGTCATCTCATGGCCTTCGGGCCGGATGGACGCGCCATTGGCGGCGCGGCCTGAGGAGGCGCTGGGAGGAAAACATGGCACGCATCGACCTGGAACATATCCGCCACGCCTACGGCGCCAAGCCGAAGTCTGAGAACGACTACGCGCTGAAGGAAGTACATCACGAGTGGAACGACGGTGGCGCCTATGCGCTGCTCGGCCCGTCCGGCTGCGGCAAGACCACGCTGCTCAACATCATCTCGGGCCTGATCAACCCGTCGGAAGGGCGTATTCTCTTCGACGGCAAGGACGTGACGCATCTTTCGACCCAGGAACGCAACATCGCCCAGGTGTTCCAGTTCCCGGTCATCTACGACACGATGACCGTCTACGACAACCTGGCCTTCCCCTTGCGCAACCGGCATGTGCCGGAGGCCGAGGTCGACCGCCGCGTCAAGGAGACGATCGAGATGATCGGCCTTGGCGGCTGGGCAAAGAAGACCGCCCGCGGCCTCACCGCCGACCAGAAGCAGAAAATCTCGCTCGGTCGCGGCCTGGTGCGCAACGACGTCAGCGCAATTCTGTTCGACGAGCCGCTGACCGTCATCGATCCGGAAATGAAATGGGTGCTGCGCTCGCAGATCAAGCGGCTGCACAAGCAGTTCGGCTTCACCATGGTCTACGTCACCCACGACCAGACCGAGGCCCTCACCTTCGCCGACAAGGTCGTCGTCATGTATGACGGCCAGATCGTCCAGATCGGTACGCCGGCTGAGCTCTTCGAGCGTCCGCGCCACACCTTCGTCGGCTATTTCATCGGTTCGCCGGGCATGAACGTGCTGCCCGTCAAGCTCGACGGCAACACTGCGACCGTTGGCGGCGAACATGTGGCCCTGAATTTCCTGCCCAAGGTCAAAGCCGGTGCGAAGACCGAACTCGGGATCCGTCCGGAGTTCGTCTCGCTCGGCCGCGAGGGCATGCCGGTCGCGATCACCAAGGTCGAGGACATCGGCCGCCACAAGATTGTGCGCGCCCGCTTCGCCGACCAGCCGATCTCGATCATCGTCGATGAGGACGGCGAAATCCCCGCCGATCCGCGCGTCAGCTTCGATCCGAAAGCCATCAACATCTACGCCGATTCCTGGCGCGTCGGCGAGGAGGCCTGAGCATGGAAAAAACCTGGAACAACAAGGCCTGGTTCATGGTGTTGCCGGTCCTCGTGCTGGTCGCCTTCTCGGCCGTCATCCCGCTGATGACCGTCGTCAACTATTCGGTCCAGGACACCTTCGGCAACAACGAGTTCTTCTGGGCCGGCACCGACTGGTATGTGCAGGTCCTGACCTCCGACCGCTTTTGGGACGCGCTCACCCGCAATCTGATCTTCTCGGCGATCATTCTGGCGATCGAAATCCCGCTCGGCATCATCATCGCGCTCAACATGCCTAAGAAGGGCCTTGGCGTGCCGGTCTGCCTCGTCCTGATGGCGCTGCCTCTCTTGATCCCGTGGAACGTCGTCGGCACCATCTGGCAGGTCTTCGGCCGCGTCGATATCGGCCTGCTCGGACGCACGCTCGAAGCCATGGGCATCAACTACAACTACGTGCAGAACCCGGTCGCCGCATGGGTGACGCTGATCGTCATGGACGTCTGGCACTGGACGAGCCTCGTCGTTCTTCTGTGCTATGCCGGCCTTGTCTCGATCCCGGATGCCTACTACCAGGCCGCCAAGATCGACGGCGCCTCGCGCTGGTCGGTGTTCCGCTACATCCAGCTGCCGAAGATGAAGCGCGTGCTCCTGATCGCCTTCCTGCTGCGCTTCATGGATAGCTTCATGATCTATACCGAGCCCTTCGTCGTCACCGGCGGCGGCCCCGGCAACTCGACCACCTTCCTGTCGATCGACCTCGTCAAGACGGCCATCGGCCAGTTCGACCTCGGTCCGGCGGCAGCGCTTTCGATCATCTACTTCCTCATCATCCTGCTGCTCTCGTGGATCTTCTACACCGTGATGACCACGAGCGACGCGCAAGGCTGATAAAGGCGGGAGGAGAAAAAACATGCAGACAAAACCGCTTACCGAACGCCTTTCCTGGCTGGTGCCGACGATCTACATCGTCTTCCTGCTCTTGCCGATCTACTGGCTCGTCAACATGAGCTTCAAGGAAACGAGCGAGATCCTCAGCACCTTCTCGCTCTGGCCGGTCAATCCGACGCTCCGGAACTATGAGGTGATCTTCACCGATCCGTCCTGGTACAACGGCTATATCAACTCGATCATCTACGTGGTGATGAACACGGTGATCTCGGTCGCAGCAGCCTTGCCGGCAGCCTATGCCTTCTCGCGCTACCGCTTCCTCGGCGACAAGCACCTGTTCTTCTGGCTCTTGACCAACCGCATGGCGCCGCCGGCGGTCTTCGCCCTGCCCTTCTTCCAGCTCTATTCGGCCTTCGGCCTGATCGACACGCACATCGCGGTTGCCCTTGCACACTGCCTGTTCAACGTGCCGCTCGCCGTCTGGATCCTGGAAGGCTTCATGTCGGGCGTGCCGAAGGAAATCGACGAAACCGCCTATATCGACGGCTACTCGTTCCCGCGCTTCTTCGTGAAGATCTTCATGCCGCTGATCGCCTCGGGCATCGGTGTCGCCGCCTTCTTCTGCTTCATGTTCTCGTGGGTCGAACTGCTGCTTGCCCGCACGCTGACGACCACGGACGCCAAGCCGATCGCCGCCACCATGACCCGCACCGTATCCGCCTCCGGCCTTGACTGGGGCGTGCTGGCCGCTGCCGGCGTGCTCACCATCATCCCGGGCGCGCTGGTGATCTATTTCGTTCGCAACTACATTGCCAAGGGCTTTGCCCTGGGGAGGGTATGATGACCGCTCAGCCCATTCGCAAGGCCCGTTGGCAACTGCCCTTCGCCGCCGTTCTGATCGTCTATGGTGCCGTTGCCGGGTTGCTCATGAGCATGCTGCCGGTCAAGGACGGCGCGCGCGACTGGTTCGCGCCGCTGGTCGCCGGTGGCTGGATGGCCTGGTCGTTTCCGTCGGCCATGTTCTTCCTGACCATCTTCGCACTGCTGTCGATGATGGCGGTCTGGGAATATGCCTCGCCGGGCGGCAATCCGCGCGTCGGCATCCTGCGCTTCGAGACGACACGGGGCGATCGCCTTTTCGTGTCGCTGCTCGGCAGCGCCTTCATTCACCTCGCATGGCTCGGCTTCGTCGGCGGGCAGAACCTGTGGTGGGCGCTCGCGCTCTCCCTGGTCTATGCCGTCGGCGTCTTCCGCTACGTCTGAGGCGAACCGATTTTGGGGGGCCGCCCGAAAGCGGCCCCCCGAAAAGCTAAAGAACCGCATTCGCAAACCTAAGGGAGGGAAATATGCGACGGCATCTTTTGACTACAACGGCGGCTATGCTGCTGGCTTTCACCGGCACCGCATTCGCCGGCATGGACGAGGCAAAGAAGTTCCTCGATACCGAAATCGGCGACATGTCCTCGCTTGACCGCGCGGCCCAGGAAGCCGAAATGCAGTGGTTCGTCGATGCGGCCAAGCCCTTTGCCGGCATGGAGATCAAGGTCGTTTCCGAAACGATCACCACGCATGAATACGAATCGAAGACCCTGGCCAAGGCGTTCTCCGACATCACCGGCATCAAGATCACCCACGACCTGATCGGCGAAGGCGACGTCGTCGAAAAGCTGCAGACACAGATGCAGTCGGGCGAAAACGTCTACGACGCCTACATCAACGACTCGGACCTGATCGGTACCCATTGGCGCTACCAGCAGGCCCGCAGCCTGACCGACTTCATGGCCAATGAAGGCAAGGACGTCACCAACCCGAACCTCGACATCGACGACTTCATCGGCAAGTCCTTCACGACCGCGCCGGACGGCAAGCTGTACCAGTTGCCCGACCAGCAGTTCGCGAACCTCTACTGGTTCCGCTACGACTGGTTCAACGACGAGAAGAACAAGGCGGACTTCAAGGCGAAGTACGGCTACGACCTCGGCGTTCCGGTCAACTGGTCGGCCTATGAGGACATCGCCGAGTTCTTCACCGGCCGCGAAGTCGACGGCAAGAAGGTCTATGGTCACATGGACTACGGCAAGAAGGACCCGTCGCTCGGCTGGCGCTTCACCGATGCCTGGCTGTCGATGGCCGGCAACGGCGACAAGGGCATCCCGAACGGCAAGCCCGTCGACGAATGGGGCATCAAGGTCGACGAGAACTCGCGTCCGGTCGGCTCGTGCGTCGCCCGCGGTGGTGACACCAACGGCCCGGCCGCCGTGTACTCCATCCAGAAGTACCTCGACTGGATGAAGGCCTATGCACCGGCTGCTGCCCAGGGCATGACCTTCTCGGAATCCGGCCCGGTTCCGTCGCAGGGCGAAGTCGCCCAGCAGATGTTCACCTACACGGCGTTTACCGCCGACTTCGTCAAGCCGGGTCTGCCGGTCGTCAACGAAGACGGCACGCCGAAGTGGCGTTTCGCTCCGAGCCCGCACGGCGTCTACTGGAAGGACGGCATGAAGCTCGGTTACCAGGACGCCGGTTCCTGGACGCTTCTGAAGTCCACGCCGGACGACCGCGCCAAGGCCGCCTGGCTCTATGCGCAGTTCGTGACCTCGAAGACCGTCGACGTGAAGAAGAGCCATGTCGGCCTCACCTTCATCCGCCAGTCGACGCTTGACCACAAGAGCTTCACGGACCGCGCTCCGAAGCTCGGCGGTCTGATCGAGTTCTACCGTTCGCCGGCCCGCCTGCAGTGGTCGCCGACCGGCACGAACGTTCCTGACTATCCGAAGCTGGCTCAGCTGTGGTGGCAGGCGATCGGTGACGCATCCTCGGGTGCCAAGACCGCTCAGGAAGCCATGGACTCGCTGTGCGCCGAGCAGGAGAAGGTTCTCTCCCGCCTCGAGCGTTCGGGCGTCCAGGGCGACATCGGTCCGAAGCTCGCCGAAGAGCACGATCTCGAATACTGGAACCAGGACGCCGTTTCCAAGGGCAACCTCGCTCCACAGCTGAAGATCGAGAACGAGAAGGAAAAGCCGCAGACCGTCAACTACGACGATCTGGTCAAGAGCTGGCAGAAGTAAAAAAGAAGGCCGCCCCGACCGGGCGGCCTTTTTCTTGCAGGAGATGCGGCACCGGGGTCGGCAACGGCTCCGGTTTTTCGTTGCCTGTAAGCAGATCACCGGGGCGAGCGCGGAAAGCCTTGCCGCCCAAGCCACGCCACGGCCAGAGCCGGGAGCAGGATCGCCAGCAGCATGACGGGAAGAACTGTCGCGCCGGCGCTGTCGAGCAGAAGCCCGCCGGCCAACCCGCCGCCGGCCATCGCCGCATTCCAGCCGGTGACGATCATCGACTGCGCCGCATCGGCCTCCGCGCCGGCAGCCTTTGCAGAAGCTGTCTGAAACAATGTCGGCGCGCCACCGAAAGCCAGACCCCAGGCAACGACACCGAGATAGATCGCCAGCGGCTGCGCTATGAAGACAGCAAGCAGCAGCGATGCCGCTGCAAAAAGCGCCGCGCTCGCCAGCACCAGCAGGCGCAGGTGCCGGTCGACCAGCGCCCCGATGATCGGAATGACGGCCAGCGAGGCCACGCCGAAGACGAACAGCAACCGGTCGGCGTCCGCATCCAGGCCCGACGGCTGCAGGTACGGCACGATGTAGGTGTAGAGAATGTTGTGGGCGAGAACGAAGGCGAACATCACGAAGAGCACTGGCCGGACGCCGGGCAGCCGAAACACCGATGAAAGTACCAGCCGCCGCGCGGTGCGCTGCCCCGGCAAGTCGGGAACCGCCCACAGGACCCAGGCGACGAGGAGCACGGTGGTCACGGTGAGGAGGCCGAAAGTCAGCCGCCAGCCGGTCATGGCGCCAAGCATCGTTCCGGCGGGAATGCCGATCGAGAGCGCCACCGGCGCACCGAGCATGGCGATGGCGATCGCCCTGCCCTGTTGCTCAGGCGCCACCATGCGACTGGCGTAACCGGCCGCAAGCGCCCAGAGCAGGCCGGCAAAGACACCGGCGACAAAGCGGGCTGCCATCGTCAGGACATAGTCGTTCGAGAACGCGGTCACCGTGTTGACCACGGCAAAGCCGGAGATTGCTGCGACCAGCAGCGGCCGCCGGCGCCAGGTCCTCGTCAGCGCAACGAGCGGGATGGCGGCGACGAGCGAACCGATCGCGTAGATCGTCACCATCTGTCCGGCCAGCGATTGTGAGACGCCGAGATCGGCGCCGATCTGCGGTAGCAGGCCGGCCGGCAGTGCCTCCGTGAGGATGGTAACGAAGCCGGCCGTCGCAAGTGCAAGCAGCGCCGAAAGCGGCAGCCCGCGCTCAGGGATCGCCGGCGGCCGCAATGCAGCTTCCTGCACTGGCGCAAGTGTACGGTTGATGGTTTGCATGGAAATTGTCTTTCAGGGTGATCGCCGACGGCATCCGCCTAGCGGCAGGGACGGAAACGCGCGCAAGTCGTTCGCCGCCGGCTGGGGAGGCTCGCTGTCTCGCCTATGCCGACACGGCAGGTGCCGTTCGCTTGGGCAGCACCAGGTCATCAACGCGATAGGTGTGGAACTCAAAGGTCGAGACCGAATGCAGCGCCCCGAATTTTTCGAGGAACACGGGGTCGCTGAAGAATTCCTCAACGTTCCCTTCGCCGGCTATCGCTTCGATGTTGACCACCGTCTTGCCGTCGGTGCTCTTGGAGAGGTTGCTCCAGAGAAAGCCCTCCTTGCGCTCGGCCACATAGTGCACGACGTCCTGGATCAGGCGAAACGCCTCTTCCTGCTTGCCCTCGTGGGCGTGAATGACATTGACGATGAAGACGGTGGGTTGCGGACCCCCACGGAATCCGGCCAACAGTGCCTGCTGCATGTTTTCTCCTTTTCGCCGACGGTGTTGCGCGCCTCAAGTGCGCTGTGTCGGGCAGGCGGACTGTGGCGAGCTTCCAATAAAAGAAAAATGCGCTACAGATCCGAAGATATCGGACAAAAATATCTGCAATCCCGATCAACGGACGAGGACGACGAATGGACAGCCTTGGAGCGCTCAACGCTTTCGTGCAGGCGGCAGAGGCTCGCAGCTTCACCGGGGCCGCGACGCAGCTCGGCGTTTCACCGTCGGCTGTCGGCAAGGCGATTGCTCGTCTAGAGGAACGCTTGTGTGTTCGCCTTTTTCATCGCAGTACCCGCAGCGTCACGTTGACGCCGGAAGGCACGCTGTTTCTCGAACGCTGCCGGCGGATTTTTTGCGAGGTCGAAGCCGCCGAGACCGAACTGATGCAGAGCCAGGAGGTTCCGCGGGGCAAGCTGCGCGTCAGCCTGCCGATGGCCGGCATGCTGTTGATGCCGACGCTGACGGCTTTCATGCGCACCTATCCGGAGGTCGAGATCGATCTCGATTTCTCCGACCGCATGGTCGACGTCATCGAGGAAGGTTTCGATGTCGTGATCCGGAGCGGCGAGCTCGGCGATTCCCGCCTGATGACACGCCAGATCGGAACCTTTCATCCCATTCTCGTCGCGTCACCGGCCTATTTCGAGAAACATGGCACGCCGGTAACGCCAAAGGATCTGGAACGCCATCACTGCCTGCACCATCGGTTTCCCTCGACGGGCAGGCTTGAGCCGTGGCCGTTGATGGAGGACGGCACAGAGGCGAGTGTCGATGTTCCGGTGACGACTGTCTCCAATGCGCTGGAGCCGCTGATCCATATGGCCGAGGAAGGGCTTGGCATCGTCTGCCTTCCGGATTTCACGATCCGTCGGCAGCTGCGCGAGGGAACGCTCGTAGCGGTTCTCGAAAACCAGCTGCGCCGCTGCGGCACCTACCGGATCCTGTGGCCATCCAGCCGACATCTCTCGCCGAAACTGCGCGTCTTCGTAGATTTCATGGCCGCCAACCTCTTCCCGGCAAACGGCGCAAGATCAGGCGAGGTCTGATCGGAAGCGAAGCTCTACGATTTCACCATCACGCGGCGCCCGGACTTTTCCGATCGGCGCTTGTCGAAGATCGCTCTGACGGCCCGCGTCGAGCCATCGTCCATCTGCACCAGCATGTCCATGTAGAGATGCTTGTCGACGATCGCGACGCGTATGTCGAACGGTTGGCCACTGTAGTGGCTCGCGTCGCTTTCGCCCCAGCGGCCGATGCCCTCGGCGCTGTTGTCGTCTCCCGCTCTCCCGACATGGGCGACGGCAACCCAGCCACCCTTGCCGGTCACTTTCAAGACCGGGCCGTTGCGTCTGATCTCGACCCAGCAGGCGACACACGCATCCATGCCCGACGCCACCTGCTGCCATTGGCCGGGAAAGGTCGCACCATCAGCGCGCACGACTGTCGGCCATAGGGCGATTGCAAGCACGAGCAAAATGCCGAACAGGCGGTGGAATGCGAGGGCGGGTTGCCAAGGATTCATCGATCGCGGTCCCAAACAGCTGCGCCGCAACCTGCGCGGCAATGGTCGCACCATGGCCGCGCTGCATTGCGGCAACGTTGCATCCGTTGGTGGCATTGGGTCGAAAGCAATCATCCCTGCCACGCTCGCCATCGCCTATTCCCTCCGGATTCCGGAAAGTGTTTTCGTTTTGGCGATACTTGCGACATTCTGCCTCGGCACGGAAAAATTGCAGTTCCCCGTTGGAGGACGGGGAGCCCGGACTGGTCGATGCAATGGGAGGAGGAACCATGAGCGACGTTTCCAGCATTCACCCGGTGGACGAGAAGCTGCCGGTGGGCAGGCTCGCAACGCTTGGGATCCAGCATGTTCTCGTCATGTATGGCGGTGCGGTCGCGGTGCCGCTGATCGTCGGCCGGGCGCTGCAGCTCAGCCCACAGGACGTCGCCTTCCTGATCTCGGCCGATCTGTTCGTCTGCGGCATCGTCACCATCATCCAGTCGCTCGGCCTCGGCCGCGGCATCGGCATCCGCCTTCCGGTCATGATGGGTGTCACTTTCGCCTCCGTCGGCCCGATGGTTTCGATGGCGGCAATGACACCGGGCCAGGAAGGTGCGCGTATGATCTTCGGCGCCATCATCGGTGCAGGTCTCGTCGCGCTGCTGCTCGCGCCGTTGATGGGCAGGCTGCTCAAGTTCTTTCCGCCCATCGTCACCGGCACCATCATCCTGGTCATCGGCGTTTCGCTGATGCGTGTGGGCGTCAACTGGATCTTCGGCAATCCCTTCGGCCCGACGGCGCCGAAGCTGGTCGACCCGACCCATGCCGAATGGCTGGCGGGGCTGAAGAAGGCCGCTGAGACAGGCGGACCGGCGGTGCCGGACGGACTGGTGCTTGGGGCCACGACGCCGAACCCGATCTATGCACAGCCGAGCCACATCGCGCTTGCCGCCTTCGTGCTCGTGTCGATCCTCGTCATCGCGCGCTTCGGCCGCGGCTTGATCAGCAACATCGCGGTGCTGACCGGCGTCGTCCTTGGCTGCGTCGTCGCCGCCGCGCTCGGCATGATGCACTTCGACCGGGTGGCGGATGCCGGCTGGTTCGCCGTAGTCACCCCCTTACGCTTCGGCATGCCGATCTTCGATCCGGTACTGATCGCCACCATGTCGCTTGTCATGATCGTGGTGATGATCGAATCGACCGGCATGTTCCTGGCGCTCGGTGAAATGACCAACCGCGCGGTGTCGCAGCAGCAATTGACCGCGGGTCTCCGGGTCGATGGCCTCGGTACCATGATCGGCGGCCTGTTCAACACCTTCCCCTATACCAGCTTCTCGCAGAACGTCGGTCTCGTCGGCGTCACCGGCGTCAAGAGCCGCTATGTCTGCGTGATGGGCGGCGTAATCATGATCGCGCTCGGCCTGATCCCGAAGATGGGCGCGCTCGTCGAAGCGGTGCCGACCTTCGTACTCGGCGGTGCCGGCCTCGTCATGTTCGGCATGGTGGCAGCCACGGGCGTACGCATCCTGTCGACCGTCGATTTCAAGTCGTCGCGCAACAACCTGTTCGTCGTTGCCGTCTCGGTCGGCTTCGGCCTGATCCCGCTGATTGCGCCGAACTACCTGATGTGGCTGCCGCATGCGATCCACCCGATCATCGAGTCCGGCATCGTGCTCGCCTCGATCTCTGCTGTGGTGCTCAACGCCTTCTTCAACGGCCTGAGCCTGGAACGGTCCGCGTCCGTCAACGCGGCCAAGCTCGCCGACAGCCACTAAGGCAGCGCCGAAAACATCCGCCCCGGTCCCCCGAAAGGTGGGCCGGGGCTTCGTCGTCTTCTGCAAAAACGAGATCCCGATACTTCGACCGCCACCGAAGCATCGGACAACGCGGCCGCGCTAGAAGAATGGCAACGATGACGACACGAAGGTTCTCTCCCATGGCCAAGACCAATCTCACCCTCGAGCTCCTCCTGCTGCTTGCGCTTGCCACGCTCTGGGGCGCTTCCTACACCTTCATCAAGATCGGCGTTGAAACGATTCCGCCGGTCACGCTGATTGCCGCCCGGACTCTGATCGCCGGCGCGATCCTGCATGCGGTGCTTCGCTGGCGTGGCCTGAAAATGCCGCGCGACGTGGCAACTTGGCGGCGGTTCATGTTCCAGGCCTGCCTCAACAGCGTCGTACCCTTCACGCTGATTGCCTGGGCCGAGCAGACGATCGATGCCGGCATCGCCTCCATCCTCAATGCGACCACACCGATCTTCGCCTTCCTGATGACGGTCCTGATCACCCGCCACGAGCCGGTCACCGCCCGCAAGCTCGTCGGCGTCATCGCCGGCATGGCCGGCATCAGCCTGATCATCGGCATGGAAGCCTTCGGCGGCCTTGGCGAACAATTGCTGCCGCAGCTCGCCGTCGTGCTCGCCACCGTCTGCTATGCGGGTGCTGCGATCTTCGGGCGCAGTTTCAGGGGGCTCGACCCGATGATGCCCGCTGCCGGCTCGCTGATGGCAGGCACGGTGCTGCTGATCCCGACGAGCCTCATCGTCGACAGGCCCTGGACGCTTGCGCCGTCGATGGACTCGCTGCTCGCACTTCTCGGGCTTGCCGTCTTTTCGACCGCGCTCGCCTTCGCCATCTATTTCCGGCTGATCCAGACGCTGGGTTCCGTCGGCGCCACGGCCCAGGCCTATCTTCGCGTGCCCGTCGGCGTCACCATCGGTGTGCTCTTCCTCGGCGAGCGGCTATCGGACACCGCCTGGGTCGGCCTTGGATGTGTCATCATCGGCGTTGCGGCCATGACGATACCGGCGCGGCGGCGCACCTCCGCTGTCGCGGGTCGCGGCTGACGCTCTTTCATTTGAAAGCAGCAGCAGACGTTGCGCGACATCAGAAGCGCAACGGCTCCGAGGAGCTTCGCTCAGTCCTTGCGCTTGCGGCAGTAGAGCTCGAGGCGGTGCCTCACGAGATCGTAGCCAAGCTCAGCGGCAATCTCCGCTTGCAACTGCTCGATCTTGTCTGAACGAAACTCGATCACGGCACCGGTGTCGATGTCGATCAGATGGTCGTGGTGCGGCGCGTCGGCGGTCTCGAAGCGCGCGGTCGCGCTCTCAAAGGCATGGCGGTGCACCACGCCCTGTTGCTCGAGCGCCGACAGTGTCCGGTACACCGTCGAAAGCGAGACGGTGGCGTCGATTTCCTTCGCCCGACGATGCAGTTCGTTTGCATCCGGATGGTCTTCGGCGGTGGCGAGAATTTTCAGGATGGCGGAGCGCTGGCGCGTTACGCGCACGCCGCCATCCCTCAAGACGCCTTCCAGTTCTTCGACACGATTCTTGTTCTGTTTCATCGTCGTACACTAGCCAAGGGCACTGGCTTTGAAAATAGCCAGTTGCGAATGCTTCGCATTTGCATTGACTTATGCAAATCATTCCCCTACTCCTGTTGATGTCAACATCTGGGAGTAGCGAATGATCGATCAGACGAAGCGCGCGATCCTGGCAGCGGCAGCTGCCCTGGCAACCATCGCGCTCGTTCCCAGCGCCGCTTGGGCGCAGGAAAAATTCAAGGCAGTGACGACCTTCACGGTCATTGCCGACATGGCGAAAAACGTCGCGGGCGACGCGGCAATCGTCGAATCGATCACCAAGCCAGGTGCCGAGATCCACAACTACCAGCCGACACCGCGTGACATCCTGAAGGCGCATGACGCCAAGCTGATCCTCTGGAACGGCCTGAACCTCGAGCGCTGGTTCGAGAAGTTCTTCCAGAATTTTGACGACGTTCCGGGTGTCGTCGTCTCGACGGGTGTCGAGCCCATGGGCATCGCCGAAGGCCCCTACAGCGGCAAGCCCAACCCGCATGCGTGGATGTCGCCGTCGGCAGCCCTCATCTATGTCGACAACATTCGCGACGCCTTCGTGAAGTACGATCCCGCCAACGCCGAGACTTACAAGGCCAATGCCGAGGCCTATAAGCAGAAGATCGAGGCAGCCATTGCGCCGATCCGCGCCGAGATCACCAGGATTCCCGAGGACAAGCGCTGGCTCGTTTCAAGCGAAGGCGCCTTCAGCTACCTGATCCGCGATTTCGGGATGAAGGAACTCTATCTCTGGCCGATCAACGCCGATCAGCAGGGCACCCCGCAGCAGGTCCGCAAGGTGATCGATGCCGTCCGGGCCAACCACATTCCGGTCGTCTTCTCCGAAAGCACGATTTCGCCGGATCCTGCCGAACAGGTCGCGCGCGAAACCGGTGCCAAATATGGCGGCGTGCTCTACGTTGATTCCTTGAGCGAAGCGGACGGTCCGGTTCCGACCTATATCGACCTGCTGCGCGTCACATCGGAAACCATCGCCAAAGGCCTCTCGCAATGAACCTCCAGGTGAAGACCCGCTCCGGCCCGACGCCGGTATCCGGCGAGCAAGGCAGCGGTATCCGTGTTTCTGGCGCGACCGTCACCTACCGCAACGGGCTGCGCGCCCTGCGCGACGCCACTTTCGAAATCCCGACGGGCACGATCACCGCGCTCGTCGGCGTCAACGGCAGCGGCAAGTCGACGCTCTTCAAGGCGATCATGGGCTTTGCCCGCCTGTCGCGCGGCGAGATCTCGATCCTTGGCCGTTCTGTTCCGGATGCGCTGAAGAAGAACCTCGTCGCCTATGTGCCGCAGGCCGAGGAGGTCGATTGGAACTTCCCGGTTCTCGTCGAAGACGTGGTCATGATGGGCCGCTACGGCCACATGAACATGCTGCGCATCCCGAAGAAGGCGGATCACGAGGCGGTCGAGGCGGCGCTCGCCCGCGTCGGCATGAGCGACTACCGCAAGCGCCAGATCGGCGAACTCTCGGGTGGCCAGAAGAAGCGCGTCTTCCTGGCGCGCGCGCTCGCCCAGGATGGTAAGGTCATCCTGCTCGACGAACCCTTTACCGGTGTCGACGTGAAAACCGAGGACGCGATCATCCGCCTGTTGATCGGATTGCGCGACGAAGGCCGGGTCATGCTGGTTTCGACACATAACCTCGGCAGCGTGCCGGAATTCTGCGACCGCACCGTGCTGCTCAAAAACACCGTGCTTGCCTACGGCCCGACCGAAACCACCTTCACCCGCGAAAACCTTGAGCTCGCCTTCGGCGGCGTGCTCCGGCATTTCGTGCTCGGCGGCGAGAACCTGCATGACGATGCCGACCCGCGGCAGCTTGCCGTCATCACCGACGACGAACGCCCGCTGGTCATGTATGGTGACAAGGACCGCATGGTGGCGCAGCCGGCAAAACCCGAGACCAACGGGGAGCCGAACGGCAAATGATCGCCACGCTCCTGGAACCCTTCACCTATGGCTACATGCTCAACGCCATGTGGGTCAGCGCACTGGTCGGCGCCGTCTGCGCCTTCCTCTCCTCCTATCTGATGCTGAAGGGCTGGTCGCTGATCGGTGACGCCCTCTCGCACTCGATCGTTCCCGGTGTCGCCGGCGCCTACATGCTGGGGCTGCCCTTCTCGCTCGGCGCCTTCTTCTCCGGGGCGCTTGCCGCCGGCGCCATGCTGTTCCTCAACCAGCGCACCCGGCTCAAGGAGGACACGATCATCGGCCTGATCTTCACCTCCTTCTTCGGCCTCGGACTGTTCATGGTCTCGTTGTCGCCGACATCGGTGAACATCCAGACGATCGTGCTCGGCAACATCCTGGCGATCACGCCTGCCGACACGCTGCAGCTCGCCATCATCGGCATCGTCTCGCTCGCCATTCTGACCGTGAAGTGGAAGGACCTGATGGTGACCTTCTTCGATGAGAGCCACGCGCGCTCGATCGGCATTCCCACCACCTTCCTCAAGGTGCTGTTCTTCACGCTACTCTCGGCCTGTACGGTCGCAGCACTGCAGACCGTCGGCGCCTTCCTCGTCATCGCCATGGTGGTAACGCCGGGGGCAACCGCCTATCTGCTGACGGACCGCTTCCCCCGGCTGATCCTGATCAGCGTCGCCATCGGCGCACTGACGAGCTTCTTCGGCGCCTATTTCAGCTACTTCCTCGATGGCGCCACCGGCGGCATCATCATCGTGCTGCAGACCCTGATTTTCATGACAGCCTTCGTTTTCGCCCCGAAGCACGGGCTTCTCGCTGCGCGCAGGCGCGGCGCCGAACCGGCGGAGGTTGCCCGATGATCTCGCTCGACATGTTGCTTGCCGTCTTCGAATTCGAGTTCATGCGCAATGCGCTTTTGATCTCGGTGCTGGTGGCTGTCCCGACGGCGCTGCTTTCCTGCTTCCTGGTCCTGAAGGGCTGGTCGCTGATGGGCGATGCGATCTCGCACGCGGTCTTCCCGGGCGTCGTCATCTCCTACATCGTGGGTCTGCCGCTGGCCGTCGGCGCCTTTGCCGCCGGCATGTCCTGTGCGCTGCTCACCGGCTATCTCAAGGAGAACAGCCGCATCAAGCAGGACACGGTCATGGGCGTGGTCTTCTCCGGCATGTTCGGCTTCGGGCTGGTGCTCTACACCAAGATCCAGAGCGACGTTCACCTTGACCATATCCTCTTCGGCGACATGCTCGGCATCGGCTGGCCGGACATTATCGAGACCGGCGTGATCGCCTTGATCGCCACCGGCATTCTCGCAGTCAAATGGCGCGATTTCCTGCTGCACGCCTTCGATCCCGCCCAGGCCAAAGCCGTCGGTCTTCCGGTCAACTGGCTGCACTATGGCCTGCTCGCGATCCTGTCGCTGACGATCGTCGGCGCGCTGAAGGCGGTGGGGCTAATCCTTGCGATCGCCATGCTGATCGCACCGGGCGCCATCGCCTTCCTGATCACACGCACCATGGGCGCCATGCTCATCGTCGCCGTGCTGATCGCGATGACAGCCTCCTTCTGCGGCGTCTATCTTTCCTTCTTCATCGACAGCGCGCCAGCGCCGACCATCGTGCTCTTGATGACCGCGATGTTCCTGCTCGCCTTTGTATGGTCCTCCTGGCGAACCTACCGGAACGAAGCGCGGCGAACGGCAGTCGAATGACAAAGAGGCTCCCCTTGCAGGGAGCCTCCTTCATCTTCTCAATGGTTCGGATGGAGCGCGTCGTTGAGATACATGCAGGTGAGCATGGTGAAGATATAGGCCTGGATAAGCGCCATCAGCAGTTCGAGCCCGGTCAATGCCACCGTCATCAGTAGGGGCATGATCGCAGCCAGGACGCCGAGCGCGCCGAAGCCGCTGAGCCCCACGACAAAGCCGGCAAAAACCTTGAGCGTGATGTGACCGGCCAGCATGACCGCGAAGAGACGAACCGAGTGGCTGACGGGCCGCGAGAGGTAGGAGACCACCTCGATCGGGATGATGATCGGCGCCAGAATCAACGGTACGCCCGACGGCATGAACAGCCTGAGGAAGCCGAGGCCGTGCCGGTAGAGGCCGTAGAGCGTGACCGTCAGGAACACGAGCATTGCCAGTGCGAAGGTCACGGCGATATGGCTCGTCACCGTGAACGCATAGGGGAACATGCCGATCAGGTTGGCGGTGAGGATGAACATGAACAGCGAGAAGACCAGCGGGAAAAAGCGCATGCCCTTCTCCCCGGCATTGTCACGCAGCGTCTTTGCCGCAAACTCATAGAGGATCTCGGCCGCCGACTGCGCCCGGTTCGGAACGAGGCCACGTCTGCGCGTCGACAGGATCAGGAACAGACTGGCGATCGCAACCGTCAACAGCATGTAAGCGGCCGAGTTGGTAAAGCTGATCTGGTGACCGCCGATCTCGGCGATCGGTAGGAGTGACTTGATCTCAAATTGTTCGATGGGTCCGGCCATCATCAACCTCGTGCGTTGGTGGCGAAACATCTGCGGCACGCGACGGCGGCCGCCGACGCGTCAATGTGTTGGATAAGCGATCTGCGGCCGGAATCGTCCCACGAAGCGAACGCTTCCGATGGGTTGATCAGGCTGTTCCAGGAAGGGAAAGGGCGTGCGGGCGTGCCGCGAGCTTTGGGGCTGCATGATGCGATCGACTCCAAGTATCTCGGTCGAGATACTGGGGCCGTCCCCAGGCGAAGCACCGACGCGGGTCGTCCCGCGTGCGCCTGACCTAGAGGCAATTCGCAGCGGGGTCAAGCTGGCTTGCGCCCGATCGGGGCTTGGGCGCTAGCCGAAGCGGCGATGATCCGCAAGCACCTCTTCGATCACCGCAAGCTGCCTTGCCTTCTCGCTTTCCCGCGCCCCGGTCATGCCGGCAAGCACGATCAGCGCCTTCCACAGGGTCCAGCCACGCCCGCGTGCCCAGGCGCCGCGATCGAGTGCAATGCCATCACGGAAGACCTCGCGGCTATCGCCATGGAAGAACGTCCAGGCGATCGCGAGGTCGCAGGCGGGATCGCCGATGCCCGAAGTGCCGAAATCGATAACCGCACTTAAACGGCCATCCTTCACCAGCAGGTTGCCCCAGGCGACATCACCGTGAAACCAGACAGGTGGCCCCCCGAACGGCGCGGCAAGTGCGGCTTCCCAGACTTCCCGGGCCGTCTTCGTATCGACCTGTCCCTCAAGCAACGCGAGCGCCTGACGCGTCTGCTCATCATAGAAGGCAGGTGGACCGCCGCGGTGGAAATTGTGGTCGCCGGGCAAGGGGCCATCGACAGCATCCGCCTGTCGCAAGGCGCGCAGAAAATGCGTGAGATCCTTCGCCATATCCCGAAGATCTGCGACCCGCTCCACCGCCAGTGTATCGCCCTGAAGCCAGCGATAGACCGACCAGCACCAGGGAAACCCTTCCCCGGGAACACCCTTGGCCAAGGGAACCGGAATGGGCAGCGGCAGAACGGGCGCCAGCCGCGGCAGCCAGCGATGTTCCTTCTCCACCTGTAGGACATAGCGCTCGGCGCTCGGCAGGCGCACCGTCATCCGGTCGCCGAGCAGGAACGTCCTGTTGTCCCAGCCGCCGGGCTCGATCGGGTGCACCTCAAGATCCGACCATTGCGGAAATTGTGCCGCAATCAGCCGCCGGACCAGCGATGCATCGATCACAAGCTCGGCCGGATTTACTGCCATGGTTTGTCCCATCTGCTGTTGCGTCTCGAAACTATGGAATCGTCCCTGGATTTCAACTTCTTAGTTCACCTCAGCTCCACTTCAGCGGCGCGTTGTGCCGGGATGCAACAGTCGTCCGCCGATATCGGCGGTTGCATATTGCCGCCGCTGCGGATTTCGGGGATGAAGAGGGTCCAGACCCGTTGATAACTGAGATCATGGAAGCCCGGCCGACCGATCAATCTTTGCTGGAGGTCCTGCGCCACGTCGCGCCCTGCCGGGCAGGCGGGGCAGCATGAGCGCGACCCGTGGCAAGACGCCGGCTCCAAAGCCCGCCGGTCGGACTGGACTGCGCTTCTTTCTCGTCGCCCTCATCCTGATCGTCACGGCTATTCTCGCAACGGCCCTGCTTGCCAACGAACAGCGCAACCTCAAGAAAGCGCTCGTGGCCCTGGGCCTGCCGACGACCTTCCTCGAGAGCAACAAGCCCTCCGAACCGACGGCCGAAAGGCCGGCAAGGCGCGAACCGCCGCGCATCGCCCTGCCCGCCTGGACCTTCCAGGATCTGCAGACGCCGGAGCAGCAGTTCATGCGCGTCATCCGCAGCGATCCCAAGGCACTCTGCGACGAGCTGCGCGACGCCGGCTTTCGCGAACTCGAATGGAAAGCCGGTGCCGGCGAGCGCGCTCAATGGGAATGCTCGTCACTCGTCTCCTTCCCGCGTCCTGGCGAGGACAAGCCCTCATCGATCTTCATCTTCGTCAAAGGCAGCGGCGAGGAGGAAATCACCTCCTTCCGCGTCAAGCTCAACATCGAACGTCAAGAGGACCGCCAGGCCGTGACCACCGCAGCAGCGCGGGCGGCGTCCGTGTTCCTCGAACATGTGCGCTGGGCCGACGCCGCAAGCATCACCCTGCAGATCCAGGCACTGAGGGAATTCGACCTCAAGCGTTTCGGCAGCCGCATCCAGTTCAAGCGCGAGTCCGATGAGGTGACACCGCGCTTCAATTTCCTTGCGAACCAGCCGCCGCGCGCACGACCAAAGAGCATTGCCGAACTTTACTTCGACCGCAGCAAGTGGCTCGCCTATGCCGACGGCAGCGTGCGGACCTTCGTTCGCGGACCGACGGCCTGGAACGTCCCGGCCAAAGTGCCCGAAGGTACGGGCGCCGGAAACGAAGCCGCCGCCCCTTCCGGCAAGCCGTAGACATGGCTTGAAAGCGCTGGTAAGCGGCCGTCTACCGGTCGATCCGGGTCGAGAGGATAATGGACGAAAGCGTCCGGTCGACGCCGTCAATCTCGCCGATACGATCGATCAGGAGATCGAGCTCGCTGATCGACGTCGCCGCGACCACGGCGATGAGATCGAAACTGCCGCTGACAGAATGCAGGGTCTGGATTTCGCGGATTGCGCTCAGCTCCGGAGTGACCCGGGAGAGCGCCCGCGGCGCGATGGTGATCAGCACATGCGCCTTGACCAGCCCCTTTTCGTAGCTTTCCGACAGACGCACGCCATAGCCGGCGATGACACCTTCGCGCTCCAGTCGCTCGATGCGGGCCTGTACCGTCGTGCGTGAAAGGCCAAGCTTGCGTGCGATCGTCGCCGTCGGCATGCGGGCGTTTTCGCTGAGGATGGCGAGAAGCTCTCGATCCTTGTCCGTGATTTGCATTTCGTCGGTCCAGTTGGGCAATCTGCCGAATTTAGCTAGGCGATTTAGTCATATCAGCGCTTCAAATCAACACCCCCTGCCACGACAATAGGGCACACACAGTTCTCATGCCCTGGGGGAAAGAATGAAGAATATCGTCGTCATCGGAGCAGGCAAGATCGGCTCCACCATTGCTCGCATGCTCGCCCACACCGGCGACTACAGCGTTTGCGTCGCCGACCGCGCCGCCGAACAGCTGGAGCAGGTTGAAAAGCACGCTGCGATCACCACGGCGACCGTCGACATCGGCGACAAGAAGGCACTCGTCGCCCTTCTCTCCGGCAAGTTCGCGGTTCTGAGCGCCGCTCCGTTCCACCTGACGGTCGCGATCGCCGAGGCTGCCGCTGAAGCTGGCATCCACTACCTGGACCTCACCGAAGACGTCGAATCCACCCGCCAGGTCAAGGCGATCGCCGCCAAGGCCAACACGGCCTTCATTCCGCAGTGCGGCCTCGCACCGGGCTTCATCTCGATCGTCGCCAACGATCTCGCCAGCCGCTTCCAGACGCTGGAAAGCGTGCGCATGCGCGTCGGCGCTCTGCCGCAGTATCCGTCGAACGCTCTGAACTACAATCTCACCTGGAGCACCGACGGCGTCATCAACGAATACATCGAGCCCTGCGAGGCGATCGTTGAGAGCAACCTGATCGAAGTTCCGGCCATGGAAGAGCGCGAAGAATTCTCGCTCGACGGCGTCACCTATGAAGCCTTCAACACGTCGGGCGGTCTCGGCACCCTCTGCGAAACGCTGAAGGGCAAGGTTCGGACGCTCAACTACAAGACCATCCGTTATCCCGGCCACGCTGCGATCATGAAGGCGCTTCTGAACGACCTCGGCCTGCGCCACCGTCGCGAAGTCCTCAAGGACATCTTCGAAAACGCCCTGCCGACCACCACCCAGGACGTCGTCGTGATCTTCGTTACGGTTTCGGGCTTCCGCGACGGTCGCCTGATCCAGGAAACCTACGCCAACAAGGTCTATAGCGGCGTCGTCGCCGGTCGCATGCAGAGCGGTATCCAGATCACCACGGCAGGCAGCATCTGCGCCGTGCTCGACCTGCTCGCCGAAGGCAAGATCGCCTCGAAGGGCTTCGTTCGCCAGGAAGACATCGCACTCGATACCTTCCTCGCAAACCGCTTTGGCCACTACTACGCTCAGAAGGGCGAAACCGAGCGCGTCGCCGGCTGATCCTTCAGCTTTAAGCGTGCCGAATTTGGAGCGGGATAGACATCCCGCTCTCACCTGCACAAAGCCCGGGTCTTCGCCCGGGCTTTTTTCGTTTCCATCGGTCCGGGCCGACTGCGCCACGCGTCGGATCAGACGCGCAAAGGTCGCCGCAGCACTTTGAGGGACGACCCCTCAGCTTCGGCCGAATTCGTCCTCGATGCGGATGATATCATCTTCGCCGAGATAGGAGCCGGTGCGCACTTCGATCAGTTCCAGCGGAATTTTTCCGGGGTTGTGGAGCCGGTGCACGATCCCCGGCGGAATGTAGACCGACTCGTTCTCGTGCAGCATTCGCGTTTCCCCGGACATCGTGATCTCCGCCGTGCCGCGCACCACGATCCAGTGTTCCGCCCGATGATGATGCTTCTGCAGCGAGATCTTCTTGCCGGGGTTCACGCGCAGACGTTTGACGGCGAAGCGCTCACCGTCCGAAATGGCCGCGACCGCACCCCAGGGGCGATAGGACGTCGGGTGGATCTCGGTCAGCACCGTGGTCTGCGGCGACTTCGCCAGCGTCTTGACGATGGAACCGACGCTCTGGCTATCGGCCAGCCGGCCGACATAGACGGCATCCTCGCCGGCAATGACGGCGACATCGTCCAGCCCTTGCACCGCGAGGTGGATGTCGCGCGAAAGAACAAGCGAATTGCGCGTGTTCGACACCGTCGCCTTGTCGGTGACGACATTGCCGTCGCCGTCCTTTTCTCCCGTCTTCCAGACGGCGTCCCAGCTGCCGAGATCGGACCAGAGGAAGGGAGATGGCACCACGGCTGCCCGCTCGGTCTTTTCGAAGACCGCATAGTCGACCGAAATGTCAGGCGCGGTAGCGAAGCTCTCGGCATGCAGCCGGGTGAAGTCGAGGTCCGTCTGAGCCCCCTCCAACGCGAGCTTCGTCGCTTCCCAGACCTGCGGCGCGTGGCGTTTCATCTCCTCGAGAAAAGTCCTTGCCGGCAGCATGAACATGCCCGAGTTCCAAAGATAGCGCCCGGTCTCGAGCATCGCCTCGGCTTTCGCGCGGTCTGGCTTCTCGACGAAACGCGCCACACGGTTCGTGCCGGCCGTCAGTTCTTCGCCGCGCTCGATATAGCCATAGCCGGTCGCCGGTTCGGTCGGCGTAATACCAAAGGTCACCAGCTCTCCGTGGCGGGCAGCCTTGTGGGCCCTGAGTATGCATTCCCGGTAGACATCGCCGGCATCGATCTCATGGTCTGAGGCGAGCACCTGCATGACAGCGTCCTTGCCGTAACGGGCGAGAACCTGGAAAGCAGCGGCGGCAAGGGCCGGTGCGGTGTTGCGTGCAACCGGCTCGAGGAGGATGTCGCCCAGATGAACGTTGATCGCCCGCGCCTGCTCCGCAACGATGAAGCGGAAATCACTGTTCGTAACGATGATCGCCGGTTCGAACTGGTTGGCGTCGCGCACACGCTCCAGCGTCTGCTGGAACAGTGAGTGATCGGAAAGAATCTGCAGGAACTGCTTTGGCGCGGCGGCGCGAGAGAGCGGCCACAGACGGGTGCCACGTCCGCCCGCCATGATCACCGGGACAATCTTTGACGTCATGCCGGCGCCTCTTCCTTTTAAGCTGAACGTTCAGGGACCAATAAAGGGCTTCTGATGAAGAATAGCTAAAGCGCCGATCCGGGCAAGACATTCACCGACGCGAAGGTTAAGGCGGAAGGGCATGGCATGCGGCTTTCTGCCTGCATCTGGCCCCACTTAAAGATGAGAAGCCACACCAAAGGACTGACGACCAATAAAAAACCCCGCTCGAAGGCGGGGCTTTCTCAAATCCGTTACCCTTCCGGGTGTCCCTTTCAGGCCGGGATCACGATCTCGCCGAGCTTCGTCAGTTCGGCAACAAACTGTTCGAGACGAGTCTTCTTTTCGTCGCCCGCGCCTTCCAGCTCGGCACGAACCGCGTCGATGCGGTTTTCAAGAACCGTACGGTCGAGTTCGTCGACATGAACGGCAGATTCGGCGAGCAGCGTGCAGCCGGTCGGCAGGATGTCAGCAAAGCCGCCGAACACGGCAAAGCGCTCGATCTTGCCGTCAGCCGTCTTCACCGTGACCACGCCGGGCTTGATCGTCGTCATCGTCGGCGCGTGATTGGCCATTACGGTCATCTCGCCCTCGGTCGCCGGAAGAACGACTTCCGTCACCTTTTCGGACAGGAGCAGACGCTCGGGGGAAACAAGCTCAAAGTTGAAATCGGCCATGACCATTCACTTCTTGTGGGCGTGCCACCTAAAAGGCGGCTGTGCATGTCTTCCCTACCCTCAGGCGAAGGCAGGATGAAAGCCTCGGCGCTTTAGCCGCGCCGAGGCTTAACAGTGCTATCAAGCGGCTTCTGCAGCCAGCTTCTTGGCCTTTTCGATCGCTTCTTCGATCGAGCCAACCATGTAGAAGGCAGCTTCCGGCAGGTGGTCGTACTCGCCGTTGACCAGGCCCTTGAAGCCCTTGATCGTGTCTTCGAGGGCGACGAGCTTGCCCGGCGAACCGGTGAAGACTTCGGCGACGAAGAACGGCTGCGACAGGAAGCGTTCGATCTTACGAGCGCGGGCAACGGCCAGCTTGTCTTCTTCAGACAGTTCGTCCATGCCCAGGATGGCGATGATGTCCTGGAGAGCCTTGTAGCGCTGCAGGGTCGTCTGGACCTTACGCGACACTTCGTAGTGCTCTTCGCCGACGATCATCGGGTCGAGCATGCGCGACGTGGAGTCGAGCGGGTCAACGGCCGGGTAGATGCCCTTTTCGGCGATCGAGCGCGACAGAACGGTCGTTGCGTCCAGGTGGGCGAACGAGGTTGCCGGCGCCGGGTCGGTCAAGTCGTCGGCGGGAACGTAAATCGCCTGAACCGAGGTGATCGAACCCTTGGTCGTGGTGGTGATGCGTTCCTGCATCTGACCCATGTCGGTTGCCAGCGTCGGCTGGTAACCCACGGCCGAAGGAATACGGCCGAGCAGAGCCGACACTTCGGAGCCTGCCTGGGTGAAGCGGAAGATGTTGTCGACGAAGAACAGAACGTCCTGGCCCTTGTCGCGGAAGTCTTCAGCGATCGTCAGACCGGTGAGAGCGACGCGAGCGCGGGCGCCCGGCGGTTCGTTCATCTGGCCGTATACGAGCGCGGCCTTGGAGCCTGCGCCACCGCCGTGCTTGTTAACGCCGGACTCGATCATTTCGTGGTAGAGGTCGTTGCCTTCGCGGGTACGTTCACCCACGCCCGCGAATACCGAGTAACCACCGTGCGCCTTGGCGACGTTGTTGATCAGTTCCATGATGAGAACGGTCTTGCCGACGCCTGCGCCGCCGAAGAGACCGATCTTGCCGCCCTTTGCGTAAGGAGCGAGAAGGTCGACGACCTTGATGCCGGTGACGAGGATCTGCGCTTCCGTCGACTGCTCGACGTAGGACGGCGCTTCCTGGTGGATGGCGCGCTTGCCGGAGGTGACGAGCGGACCGGCTTCGTCAACCGGCTCGCCGATGACGTTCATGATACGACCGAGCGTTTCGTCGCCGACCGGAACCGTGATCGGTGCGCCCGTATCGGTGACCGACTGGCCGCGAACCAGACCTTCGGTCGAGTCCATGGCGATCGTGCGGACGGAGTTTTCGCCGAGGTGCTGTGCGACTTCGAGAACGAGGCGGTTACCGTTGTTGTCGGTCTCCAGCGCGTTCAGGATCTGCGGAAGCTGGCCTTCGTCGAACGCGACGTCGACGACGGCGCCGATGACCTGCGTTACGCGACCGACAGCGCCGGTTGCGGCAACTGCTGTGGTCTTGGCGGAAGCTGCCTTCCTCGGTGCAGCGGGCTTCTTCTCCGCTACGGTTTCTTTCGGGGTAGCTGCCTTAGCCATAATCCTTACCCTCTTCTCGTAACCTTAGAGCGCTTCCGCGCCCGAGATGATTTCAATGAGTTCCTTGGTGATCTGAGCCTGGCGCTGACGGTTGTAGTTCAGCGTCAGCTTGTTGATCATTTCACCAGCGTTGCGCGTTGCGTTGTCCATCGCGCTCATCTTCGCGCCCATTTCGCCGGCGACGTTCTCGAGCAGGGCCCGGAAGATCTGCACGGAAATGTTGCGCGGAATGAGATCGCTCAGGATCGCGCCCGCGTCCGGCTCATATTCGTAGACAGCCGAAGCATCCGATGTTTCCGCTGCGTCCGGGCCGGCCGAAGCGGGGATCAGCTGCTGAGCCGTCGGAATCTGGGCGATAACGGACTTGAACTCAGAATAGAACAGCGTGCAGACATCGAACTCGCCCTTTTCGAAGAGCCCGATGACCTTGTGGCCAATCTGGTCGGCGTTTTCAAAGCCGATCTTCTTGACTTCACGCAGGTCGACACGATCGATGATCAGCGACGCGAATTCGCGACGCAGAATATCGAAGCCCTTCTTGCCGACGCAGATGATCTTGACCGTCTTGCCGGCTGCAAGCAGCTTGCGAACGTGGTCGCGGGCATGACGGGCGATCTGCGAGTTGAAGCCGCCGCAAAGGCCGCGTTCAGCCGTGCAGACGACCAGAAGGTGCGTATCGTCCTTGCCGGTTCCGGTCATCAGGGCAGGCGCACTGTCGTCCGCGCCAACCGCCTGGGCGATGTTGGCGAGAACGGCAGCCATGCGCTGCGAGTAAGGCCGGGCGGCCTCGGCCGCCTCCTGCGCACGCCGAAGCTTCGCCGCGGCGACCATTTTCATCGCCTTGGTTATCTTCTGCGTCGCCTTGACGGAGGCGATCCGGTTCTTCAGATCCTTAAGTGAAGGCATCCGTTATCCGTCCTAAATGAAATCCGCTCAGGCGAAAGACTTGGCGAAGCTGTCGATTGCAGCCTTCAGCTTGCCCTTGACGTCGTCGGAGATCGCCTTGTCCTTGCGGATGGTTTCCAGGATGTCCTTGCCTTCCGAACGCATGTACGAAAGCAGGCCCTGCTCGAACTTGCCAACCTGGTTGACCGGCAGCTTGTCGAGGTAACCGTTGACGCCTGCGAAGATGACAGCGACCTGCTCTTCCGTCTTCAGCGGCGAGAACTGCGGCTGCTTCAGGAGTTCGGTCAGGCGGGCACCGCGGTTCAGCAGGCGCTGCGTAGCGGCGTCGAGGTCCGAGCCGAACTGCGCGAAGGCGGCCATTTCGCGATACTGGGCGAGTTCACCCTTGATCGAGCCGGCAACCTGCTTCATCGCCTTGATCTGCGCGGCGGAGCCGACGCGCGAAACCGACAGACCGACGTTAACGGCCGGACGGATGCCCTGATAGAACAGGTCGGTTTCAAGGAAGATCTGGCCGTCGGTGATCGAGATCACGTTGGTCGGGATGAACGCCGAAACGTCGTTGCCCTGCGTTTCGATGACCGGCAGAGCCGTCAGCGAGCCAGCGCCCATGTCGTCGTTCAGCTTTGCAGCGCGCTCGAGCAGGCGGGAGTGCAGGTAGAAAACGTCGCCCGGGTAAGCTTCGCGGCCCGGCGGGCGGCGCAGCAGGAGCGACATCTGACGGTAGGAAACGGCCTGCTTGGACAGGTCGTCATAACCGATGAGAGCGTGCTTGCCGTTGTCACGGAAGTATTCGCCCATCGCGCAGCCGGCGAACGGTGCGAGGTACTGCATCGGAGCCGGATCGGAAGCCGTCGCAGCAACGATGATCGAGTACTGCAGGGCGCCGCGCTCTTCCAGAACCTTCACGAACTGGGCAACCGTCGAACGCTTCTGGCCGATTGCGACGTAGACGCAATACAGCTTGTCACCTTCCGGACCATTGTCGTGAATGGCCTTCTGGTTGAGGATCGTGTCGAGGATGATGGCGGTCTTGCCGGTCTGGCGGTCGCCGATGACGAGCTCGCGCTGGCCACGGCCAACCGGGATGAGGGCGTCGATGGCCTTGAGGCCGGTCGACATCGGCTCATGAACCGACTTGCGCGGAATGATACCAGGAGCCTTGACGTCAACGCGCGAACGCTGCTTGGCGTTGATCGGGCCCTTGCCGTCGATCGGGTTGCCGAGCGCGTCGACGACGCGGCCGAGCAGTTCCGGACCAACCGGAACGTCCACGATGGCGCCAGTCCGCTTGACGGTGTCGCCTTCCTTGATGTCACGGTCCGAACCGAAGATAACGACACCGACGTTGTCGGCTTCGAGGTTCAGCGCCATGCCGCGAATTCCACCCGGGAATTCGACCATTTCGCCTGCCTGAACATTGTCGAGGCCGTAGACGCGGGCAATACCGTCACCGACGGAAAGCACCTGACCGACTTCGGAGACTTCTGCTTCCTGGCCGAAATTTTTGATCTGATCTTTAAGAATTGCGGAAATTTCCGCGGCGCGGATATCCATCAGCCGACCTCTTTCAGTGCAAGCTTAAGGGTAGAGAGTTTGGTGCGAAGGGAGGTGTCAATCTGGCGGGACCCGACCTTGACGATCAGACCTCCAAGAATAGACGGGTCGACGGTGACGTTGACCGCCACGTCTTTGCCGGTGACGCCTTTCAGCGTCGCCTTCAATTCGTTTTGCTGCGCTGCGGAGAGCGCATGCGCCGACGTAACGTCGGCAGAGATTTCGCCACGATGGCGCGCGGCGATCAGGCGGAACGCCTTGATCATGCCCGGCAGCGCGAAGAGGCGACGATTGCGGGCAACAACCTTGAGGAAGTTGCCGACGAGCCCGGAGATACCAGCCTTTTCGGCAACCGCCGAAATGGCCTTGAACTGGTCGTCTGCAGAAAAGACCGGGCTTGCGATCAGCCGCTTCAGATCATCGCTGCCGTCGATCAGGGCCTGGACGCGGGTAAGATCCGCACCGACTGCCTCGACGGAACCGGCGCTGAGCGCGAGTTCAAAAAGCGAGGACGCATATCTTTCTGCAACACCGGAAATAAGCTGGGATGTGTCTGCCACGGGCACAAGCTTCTCTCAATTTCATCCAAGAACCGAGCTGGCGGTGGGCCGTCAACTTAACTTCTTGAATTTGCTGCAATAACTTGCAGGATATCGAGGCCTGGCGACCCACTTCCCCCGCAATTCGCGGTTCGTCTAGCATAGGATGTTTGGACTCGCAACACGCGAACGGCAGGAATGCGGCATAAGTCGGCCACCTTTGGCCGAATTTTGCCGTAAATTCGTTTCCTGCATCATGAATCGCGGATCGGCCCGCGGCACGATCAGATCATGCCGAAGACGTAGGCGAGCGGGAGGATGGCAAGTGCCGCCTGAACGAAGAGCGCCAGCCAGTTGTAGACCGTCCCGCCGTTGTCGCTCATCATCGAGAGGATACGCCCGAAGGCGGCAAGCGCAAACGCCGCTCCGACGGCAAGGTAGACCATCGGCTGCGCCAACAGAATGGCGGCAAGGCCGAGCCCGACATGCATGCCGCCCATGGTGGAGCGCGCCTCCGCATAGCCGCCGCGCCGCCCCTCGGCAATGCCGATACCGGCCGTGCGAAAGGTAAGCCGCGGCGCAAACAGCATGACGACGCCGATCAGCGCCGCAGCCACGGCTGCGCTGAAGGCGAGCAACTCGCCGGTTTCCGTCGGAATGTAGAACTCCATGCCTGTTCCCGCAGATGAGCCCGTTGTCCTGCTTCCGTCTTCGGTCGTCTGGCTGGCTGACGAAGCGAAACGTCTTTGTTCTCTAGCGCATGTCGCGCCGGTTGTGAATCGTCCACGGCCTCGTCAAAACGACGATCACAGGAAACTTGCGACTACAGGAAGCTCTGGGGATCGATATCGAGCTGGACGCTGACCGAGCCGCGCTCCTTCGGGCCGGCAGCGATCATCGCCTTGACGAAGGCCTGCATGTCGCTGTTGCGCCGGCCGTGCACCAGCAGGCGGAAGCGATGCCGCCCGCGGATCAGCGCCAGCGGCGCTTCCGCGGGGCCGAGAATGGTGATGCCGTCGGTCCGTGGTGCCGCCATGCGCAAGCCCCGCGCATGACCCTCGGCATCCTGGCGGGTATCGGCCGAGACGATCAGTGAGGCGAGCCGGCCGAAGGGCGGCAGCAGCGCCTTCTCGCGCTCGGCAATCTCGCGGTCGTAGAAGGCGTCCGCATCGCCGGAAACGATCGCCTGCATCACCGGATGCTGCGGCTGGTAGGTCTGCAACAGGCCGAGGCTCTTGAGGCCGGTTCGCCCGGCGCGGCCGGTCACCTGCGAGAGCAATTGAAAGGTTCGCTCCGCCGCACGCGGATCGCCATTTGCCAGACCGAGGTCGGCATCGACAATGCCGACCAGCGTCATCAGGGGGAAGTTATGTCCCTTGGCGACCAGCTGGGTACCGATGACGATATCGGCTTCGCCACGCGTGATGGCTTCAAGCTCCAGCCTCAGCCGTTTGACGCCCATCAGGTCGGAAGAAAGCACGATGGTGCGCGCTTCGGGGAAATGCCGCTCCACCTCCTCGGCAATGCGCTCAACCCCCGGGCCGCAGGCAACGAGGTGATCGAGCGTGCCGCACTCCGGGCAGGCTTCCGGCGTGCGCTCGGAATAGCCGCACTGGTGGCACTGGATCTGTCCGCGAAAGCGATGCTCGACGAGCCAGCTGGAGCAATCCGGGCACTGGAAGCGATGGCCGCAAACACGGCAGAGCGTCAGCGGTGCATAGCCGCGCCGATTGAGGAAGAGCAGCGCCTGCTCGCCGCGCTCGACGGCCTTGCCGACCTGGCTCAAGAGCACCGGTGACAGGAAACCGCCGCGCGCCGGCGGATGCTGGCGCATGTCGACGACGCCGAGCCGCGGCAGCGCCGCATCGCCGAAGCGCGTCGGCAGGTGGATCGGCTTGTAGCGGCCGACCTCTCCGTTGACGCGGCTTTCGACCGAAGGTGTTGCCGAAACGAGCACGACGGGAAAGCCGGTGATCCGGCCGCGCACGACCGCCATGTCGCGCGCATTATAGTAGACGCGATCCTCCTGCTTGTAGGCCGGGTCGTGCTCTTCATCGACGATGATGAGACCGAGTTCTTCGAACGGCAGAAACAGGGCGGATCGCGCGCCGGCGACGACGCGGACCGTGCCAGTGGTCACCTGGCGCCAGACCTTTTCGCGGGTCCGCGGCGCCAGATCCGAATGCCACTCGGCCGGCTTTGCGCCAAAACGATCCTGGAAGCGTTCGAGGAAGCTCGACGTCAGCGCGATTTCCGGCAACAGGATCAGCACCTGCTTGCCGGCCCGAAGCGTCGCGGCAATCGCCTCGAAATAGACCTCGGTCTTGCCGGAGCCGGTGATGCCGTCGATCAAGGACACTGAAAAGCCGCCCTCCGCGACCGCTGCCAGGAGGTCGGCGGCGGCATCCTTCTGCGGACCTTCCAGCCGAGGGGCGACGAAATCGGGATCGGGCAAGGCGACGACCGGCGGCGGCGCCATGAAGACGGTCTCGAAGACGCCTTGCTGCGTCAGTCCCTCGATCACGCTCGACGACGTGCCGGCCGCATGCGCGAGCCCGGAGCGGGTCCAGGAGAAGCCGTCGCTGGCGGCAGCGATCACGCGTTCGCGTGCCGCCGTCATGCGCTCCGGCCGCATCTCGGTGAGGCGCAGGGCCTCCACCATCGGCTCGGGATCAAAGGCGGCCGGCGCCCGCAGCGCCATGCGCGCGACCAGCCCCGGCGGCGTGACGGTATAGGTGGCAACCCAATCGAGAAAGGTCCGCATGTCGCGCGTCAGCGGCGGGCAATCGAAGACCTTCTCGATTGTCTTCAGTTTCTTCGGATCGACGCTTCCGTCATCGTCTCCATCCCAGACGACGCCGACGACGAGGCGCGGGCCGAGCGGCACCTGCACGATCGAGCCCGGCTCGACCGCCATGTGGTCGGGAACCGCATAGGAATAGGCTTTCGGCGCCGGCATGGGCACCAGGACCGGCACGACGCGACGGGCCGAAACAGGCCCGAGCAAATCGCCGAATAAATCGGTTGAATCGCGAGTCATTTTGCCGTGACCTTGCCACGTGTTTCGGTTAAAGAAAACTGCGCTGCGAACCGCAGCCTTGCCGGCGCAGGGTTTGTCACGGTTCCACCAGAGTTTCAACGCGCGCGATCTCTGCCAACGGAATTCCTCCCCGGTAGATATGCGCCCGAACGGCAATCGTGCCCCAAGGGAGTGACCCCATGAAATTTTTCGTTGATACCGCCGACGTCAAGGAAATCCGCGAGCTGAACGATCTCGGCCTTCTCGATGGCGTCACCACCAACCCGTCGCTGATCCTGAAGTCGGGCCGCGACATCACGGAAGTCACCAAGGAAATCTGCGGCATCGTCGAGGGCCCGGTTTCGGCGGAAGTCACCGCCACCGAATACGCCGAGATGATGAAGGAAGCCGCCGTTCTCTCGAAGATCGCCGACAACATCTGCATCAAGCTGCCGCTGACGCTCGACGGCCTCAAGGCCTGCAAGGCGCTGACCTCGGACGGCCACCAGACCAACGTGACGCTGTGCTTCTCGGCCAACCAGGCGCTGCTCGCCGCCAAGGCCGGCGCGACCTTCGTTTCGCCCTTCGTCGGCCGCCTCGACGACATCGCCTTCGACGGCATGGACCTGATCCGCGAAATCCGCCACATCTTCGACAACTACGGCTATGAGACCGAGATCCTCGCAGCTTCGATCCGCACGGTGAACCACGTCAAGGAAGCAGCCCTCATCGGCGCTGACGTCGTCACCGCACCGCCGGCCACGCTGAAGGCTCTCGTCAAGCATCCGCTGACCGACAAGGGCCTCGAGCAGTTTCTGGCCGACTGGGCCAAGACCGGCCAGAAGATCGCCTGATTGTTCAGGAATGAATTGAAAAACCCCGCAGCGATGCGGGGTTTTTTTTGCCTACTCGTCGTCGTCCATCAGCCCCGTCAGCCGCATGCCGTCGATCCAGGTGGCGCTGTCCTTGCGGATCACCCGGCGCGGACGGATGCCTGAGCGCTGGCGCACTTCTTCGGCCAGTCTCTCCGAATGGGTAACGATCCAGATCTGGCTCTCGCGGGAGGCGCTGGCGATCATGTCGGCAAGCGCCGGCAGCATGTCAGGATGCAGGCTCGTTTCGGGCTCGTTGAGCGCAATGAACCGGGGTCGGCGATAGGAAAGCAGGGCGGCCGCCAGCGCCAGGAAGCGCATCTGCCCGTCGGAAAGCTCGCGCGGCGAAAACGGCCGGTTGGGGAAATCCGGAAAGACCAGCGAGAACTCGGCGAACTGTCCCGGCTCGGGAACGTCGAGATGGGCGCCGCCAAAGGCGTCGGCGACCGCCCGGTCTAGATCGGCCGTATCCTGACGGGTGTGCCTGAGCGTCGCGAAGACCGCGGCCATGTTGACGCCCGTCTCGTCGAGCATCGGCGCCGTGACGGCAAGGCAGGGCAGACGCAAGGGCGAATCGCGATCGGTGCGGAAGCCATGGAAGAACCGCCATTGGTCGACCGCACGGCGGAAGGTTCCGACCTCCGGATAATGGCCGGCGTCGCCGAGCAGCGAGATCGCCGTCTCCGAGGTCAACGCCTGTTCCGGATAGTCCTCCATCCGCCCGCGCTCGCCACGCACGAAGATGCCGGGGCCAGACCGCTTCATCATCGTCACCGGACGGCGGCCGGTCTCAACGGTCAGTTCCTCTTCCTTCACCTGAGGCTCATAGGCAAACCCTGCCGCCGCCAATGGCGGGCGCAGCCCGGCCTCTATGCGGTAGCGAAAGGTGATCGCCCGTTCCTCGTCCAACAACTCGGTCTCGAGCCGGATGCGCGCCGGCTTGTCGGCCCGGCGCCGGCCACTCCAGAGCGCCGACGACATGCCGCCCTCCTCGGCGATCTCCCGCGCCAGGGTTCCGCGGATGGCCGACTGCACGAGTTGCAGCGCGCGATAGAGGTTGGATTTGCCGACGCCGTTCTCGCCGATGAACAGGTTGACCCCGGTCAGATCCATGCGGATCGACTTCAACGAACGGTAGTTTTCGGCAAACATGGATTGTAGCTGCATGGCTGAAGACCTAGCCGATCCACCGCCCGGCGTGAAGTCCGGCGGGCATGGCGCGGCTGGTCGCTAGAGCGCAGCCGCCGCTTGCAGTCTGGGCTGGAACGCCGCGTCCGCGTCCATGGCGAGATCGAGAACCGTGTGCCGCTCGAGCGCCTTCGTCACCTCACCAGGCTCACCTTCCAGCGCCTCCGGCGGGATCAGGTTGCCGATGCGGAAATCGAAGAGATCGCCCTTCTTGTTGAGCAATTCATGGAACACGGTCATGTCGCGCAGTTCCGTCGACCACTTGGCGAACCAGTAGAACAGGCCGGAATTGCGGGCGCTCATGTGCACCGGCAGGATCGGCAGACCGTATTTGCGGGCAAAGCCCACCGCAGAGGTCTTCCACGGCCGCTCGTTGAGACAACCGTCCGCCCAGTAGGCGATGCGTCCGGAAGGAAAGAGCACCGTCGCCTTGCCTTCGCCGATCGCCCGATTGGTGACCTGCAGCGTCTCGCGGGCCTTCAGCTTGCTCTTGTGCTCCTCGCGCCATTCGACCGGGATGACCATTTCGACGAAGCGCGGGTTGACGCGGATGGCGTCGCGATTGGCGAAGAACATCATGTCAGGCCGCCGCGTCTTCAGCAGGTCGAAGACAGCGATACCGTCGGCAATGCCGGTCGGATGGTTACTGACAAGCAGGAAGCCGCCCTCGGCCGGTATGCGCTCGGCCTGGTCGACCCGCACTTCCAGCGAGAGCAGCGAACTCAGATGTTCGAAGGCGTGAAAGCCCGGCATGTTGGCGACAGCATCGGCGAACTCGTGCGCCTTGCGATAGTTCAGCAATGCGTAGAGAAAGGGCCGCATCAACGGCCACATCGGGCTCTTGACGATGCGTTGGCCACGCTCGGCAATCAGGGTGTCGACGATGTGCCCAGGTTGCCCCTGTGAGACCAGGGCGATTACTTCAGCAAAATGCGCGAATCCGTTCACCGAATCCCGTCCCGCCATAGTCCGATCCGATTCTTTCCGGCTGACCATCGCAATTCTATATGATCGAAGAATGACAGATTCCAAGGGCGCATTAGCAAAAACATAAGATGCGTCAGGGCATTGTCGCCGATGGACCAACTTGGGAAGCGACAATGAACGAGCTCCTCGTCATCGGCCATCCGGAACTCCTTGCCGAACGCCAACGTTGGCTCGATGGGCTCATGCGGGAGCGCCGCCTCTCCGATAACACCGTCGAGGCCTATGAGCGCGACACGCGTCAATTCCTCACATTCCTGACCAGCCATCTGGCCGGGCCGCCGCGCCTTTCCGACATCCGGACACTCAGGCCGGCGGATCTGCGCGGCTTCCTCGCCCAGCGCCGCAAGGGTGGCGCCGGCGCGCGAACGCTCGGCCGTGGCCTTGCCGGCTTGCGCTCCTTCCTCCGCTTCCTCGAGCGCAACGGTCTCGCCAACGCTGCGGGTGCAACCGCCGTGCGCTCGCCGAAGCAGCCGAAATCTCTGCCGAAGCCGCTGACCGATCGTGAGGCGCTCAATGTCGTGACCTCGGAGGCGCAGCTTGCCGAGGAACCCTGGATCGCCGCCCGCAATGCCGCGGTGTTGACCCTGCTCTATGGTTGCGGCCTGCGCATCTCCGAAGCACTCGGGCTGACACCGGGCGAATTCTCCGGCTCGCCCTCGTCGCTGCGCATCGTCGGCAAGGGCGGCAAGACGCGGCTCGTGCCGCTGATGCAGGCCGCGCGTGAAGCCGTCGCCGCCTATATCAAGCTCTGCCCCTATCAGCCGGCTGCCGACGAACCGTTGTTTCGCGGTGCCCGTGGCGCCAAGCTGCAGCCGGCGATCATCCAGAGGGAAATGCAGAAGCTGCGCGGCGCCCTTGGCCTGCCGGAGACGGCAACGCCGCATGCGCTGCGACACTCCTTCGCCACCCACCTTCTCGCCGGTGGCGGCGACCTCAGGACCATCCAGGAACTGCTTGGCCACGCCAGCCTGTCGACGACCCAGGTCTATACCGGTGTCGATTCCGCACGGCTTCTGGAGATCTACGACCGCGCCCATCCGCGCGCCTGATTTTTGGCGAAACGATGGGTTAACCATGCCCTTTAAGGAAGCCGTGACCGGCCAGGGCCTAGGGTTCAACAACGACCGTCCGACCGTCGGGGAAGAATGATGACCGCCTTTGCGAGACCTGATCGAAACCTGCTCCGCAACCTGTTTGCATGGGTCGCCGACGGTACGCTTTGGCTGATTGCCCTCTTGCATGTCGTTCTTGCCGCCAGCCTCGTCGTTGCACTCTTCTTTGTCGCCGAAGCCGACGCGCAGGAAGTCGAATGCGGCGGCTCGAATGTGCTCACCGCCCTTGCCAAGTCGGATCCGACAAGATTCGCAGCACTCGAAGCGGAAGCCGCCGCCGTGCCGAACGGCAAAGGCATCTTCTGGAAAATCGAGAAGGACGGCATCGCGGCGTCCTGGCTGCTCGGCACCATGCACGTGACCGATCCGCGTGTGCTGGCACTTCCGGCAGAGGCCCCGGCCGCTTTCGAGGCAGCCTCGACCGTGATCGTCGAATCGGACGAGATCATCGATGAGAAGAAATCGGCCGCCGCGATCCTGATGCGGCCCGACCTCACCATGTTCCCCGACAACAAGACGATCGCCGATTTCCTGAAGCCTGGCGATCGCGAACAGCTCGAAGCGGGCCTCAAGGCCCGGGGCATTCCGCTGACGCTCGTTGCGCGCATGAAACCCTGGATGATCGCGAGCTTCGTCGCGTTGCCCGCCTGCGAGATCAGCCGCAAGGCGACCGGCGCCTCCTTCCTCGACAAGAAGATTGCCGAGGATGCGGTCAGCCAGGGCAAGACGCTCAAGGGCCTGGAGACGCTGATCGAGCAGCTCGCGGCGATGGATTCTCTTCCGACCGAACTGCACCTGCGCGCGCTGATCGAGACACTGGCGCTCGGCAAGACGATCGACGACGTCTTCGCGACGATGACCGATCTCTATCTCTCCGGCGACACCGGCATGATCATGCCGATGATGCGATCCGTATCCGACAAGGGCACAGCCGAGGATTTCGGCTATGCCGATTTCGAGCAACGCATCATCGTCGACCGGAACAAGACGATGGCGACACGCGCCGAACCGATCCTGAAGGACGGCGGCGCTTTCATGGCCGTCGGCGCGCTGCATCTGCCGGGCAAGGAAGGCCTGGTCGAGCTCCTGCGCGCCCAGGGCTTCACCGTGACACGCGCCAATTGACAGGACCGGCGACGGATCTGCGGGGCCTCTGAGCCTTTTTCAGCTTTGCGCGCCCGCGCGCGAAACAGCTTCGGCTGTGCTCGCAACCGCCATCGGCCTCGACTCTCGACAGGCGGCGGTAGCCCCAAAACGCAGCCCCAACGATCAAGGCTCCAGCGGCCAGCGCGATGGTGAAGCCCGCCTGCACGCCGAAGCGCGCGACCACCGCCCCTGGCATCGCCGCACCTGCCGCGACGCCTATGCCGAGACCGGTCGTCAGCCAGGTCAGCCCCTCGGTCAGTTTCGACGGCGGCACCGCGACTTCGCCGATGCTCACGGCGACGATCATCGTCGGCGTGAAAAATACGCCAGAAATGAACATCATGACGGCCAGGCCGCCGATCCCGCCCGCAAACAGGAGCGGCAATGTACTGGCGGCCGTCATGCCCGCGCCGATCAGGAACAGCTTCGGCAGCGGCAAGCCGATTCTGGCTGCACCGAACGCCAGGCCGGCGATAAAGGAGCCGAGCGCATACAGGGAAAGCACCAGGCTTGCAGCTGCGGGTCGTCCTTCGGCCTTAGCGAAGGCCACGCTGACCACGTCGATCGTGCCGACGATCACACCCATTCCGGCAAGCGCCGCGATGAGCACGCGTCGCGCCGGATAACGAAGAACCGAACCCTGCTCCCCCATCTCCGCCGGTATGATCGGGGGCTCGGTGCTTCTCTGCAGCACGAAGCCGGTAACACCGACAGCGAGGCATACCGCAGCCGCCAGTGGCCCGGCCTCCGGAAACAATCCGACGCTCAACCCGACTGCGATGGGCGGCCCGACGATAAAGCAGATCTCGTCGAAAACCGGCTCGAGCGAAAAGGCCGTCTTGAGTTCAGGGCGGCCACGATAGAGTTCGGTCCATCGCGCCCGAGCCATCGCCGACATGCTCGGCGTGCACCCCGCAAGGATCGCGAAGACGAAGAGCGTCCAGTCCGGCGCCTGCCAATGGGTCGCGATCAGGAGGGCAGACGCGATGATCCGGTCGCGCGCTTGACCAACGCGAACGACAATCTGGATCTGCTGCTATCCGGGCTGAAAAGCAAGACCTGAGCTCAGCCGCCCGGACCCGCCACCCGCGCCAGGAGCGTCGGCACGATCACCTTGTGAAAGGGTGTGACCACCGCCAGGTAAACGCGCCCGAACGTATTGTGCCTGCGAACAAGGGTGGTGACACCGACGATCTGATTGACTGCGGATCCCGCCCTGACATCGACGACAATGCGAAAATCGAGATGCTTGTCGTCGAAACCGAGTACCACTTCGTCATCGCTTTTCGACAGCACCGGAAATGCCCCGACCAAACCGAACCGGCCCGCTTTCGGCGCAGCCGATTTCAGGCCGACGACAGAGACCATTCGATTGCGCAGGTGCAGCAACTCGCGAACCCAACGCGGCGAACGGCCAAGCGAACGTTCGGCCGCTTCCGATGCGGTCACGCCCCTGCCGTCAAGGGCGAGCTCGAATCGGTCTGCCCAATCGGCTTCCGGAAGATGCCGGTTCGGCAACGATATGGCCACGGCTCTCGGTTTCATGTTTCCTCCTGACGCCTTGGCGTCGTTTGTCCTTTGGAACATGATTGCGCCCACCGCCGTGCCTGCACAGGGGACCGCTTGTCGCAGCCCTCGGTCCAATCGTCACACCCGGTCAGCTGCCAGGAGCCGTCATTCGCCCAAGCACAGGACCCTTCCCTTCGCGCCGACAAGCTGCATAACTCAAGCGGAACCTTGCAAATTCTGGAGACGGACAATGGAAACCAGCTACGACACACGCGAACTCGAAATGGTCGTGCTGATGACGCCGGACATGGCGAACTTCAGCGGCAAGGTCCATGGAGGCGCACTGCTCAATCTCCTCGACCGCGTGGCCTTCTCCTGTGCCTCGCGTTACTCGCAGCAATATGCGGTGACGCTTTCGGTCGACCAGGTGATCTTCCGCCAGCCGATCCATGTCGGTGAACTCGTCACCTTCCGGGCCGCGGTCAACAATGCCGGCCGCACGTCGATGGAAATCGGCATCCGCGTCGAGGCCGAAAACATCCGCAGCGGCGAGCGGCGTCACACCAATTCCTGCTTCTTCACCATGGTCGCGGTCGACGCCGAGGGCGCGCCGACGCCCGTTCCCACCCTTGTCACCGACACGGCCGACCGCAAGCGCCGGCAGCGCGCAGCCGAAGCGCGACGCAGCCTCAGACGCGAGTTCGAAGAACGCTTCCACGCGGTCCGGTCTGCTTCCGAAGAGTGAGAGATCGTCGCGATCCGCCACGAGATATCCCTGGGGAATGTCAGCGGTCGCTGACGCGGCACGGGCGAATGCGCCGCAACAACAGCCGGCACGTCGAAAGCGCACGGCTGGAAAAAGGGGGCCGCTTGCCGCAGCCCCCTCGCCTGATCATTACATATGGATCGGCTTGAAGAAGGTCGACAGCGCTGCTTCCTTGACCGCTTCCGACATGGTCGGGTGCGCGTGGCAGGTGCGGCCGAGGTCTTCCGACGAACCGCCGAATTCCATCAGAACGGCGATCTCGTGGATCATCTCGCCGGCGCCGAAGCCGACGATGTGGCCGCCCAGCACCCGGTCGGTTTCCTTGTCAGCCAGGATTTTCACGAAACCGTCGGTGGCGAGCATCGCACGCGCACGACCATTGGCGGTGAACGGGAACTTGCCAACCTTGTAGGCGACGCCTGCGGCCTTCAGCTCTTCCTCGGTCTTGCCGACGGAGGCAACTTCCGGCTGGGTGTAGACGACGCTCGGGATGACGTCGTAGTTCACGTGGCCAGCCTGGCCGGCGAGGATTTCTGCAACCGCCACACCTTCGTCTTCCGCCTTGTGGGCGAGCATCGGGCCACGCACCACATCGCCGATCGCATAGATGCCAGTAACGCTCGTCTGGAAGTGATGGTCGATCTCGACGCGGCCGCGCTGGTCCATGACGACGCCGGCCTTGTCGAGGCCAAGGCCGTCGGTGTAGGGCTTGCGACCGGTGGCGATCAGCACCACGTCGGCGTCGAGCGTCTGGGCGTCGCCGCCCTTGACCGGCTCGAAGGTTACCTTGGCGCCCTTGCCGTCCTTGACCACACCCGTCACCTTGGCGCCGAGCTTGAAGTCCATGCCCTGCTTGGCCAGCATGCGCTGGAACTGCTTGGCAACGTCGCCGTCCATGCCGCCGAGGATCGTGTCGAGGTACTCGACGACCGTGACCTTGGCGCCGAGACGGGCCCAGACCGAGCCGAGCTCGAGGCCGATGACACCGCCGCCGACGACGATCATGTTGGCCGGGACCTTTTCAAGCGCGATGCCGCCGGTCGAAGAAACGATCACCTTCTCGTCGATGTCGACCTTGACGCCCGGAATGCCCGCGACGTCGGAGCCGGTGGCGATCACGATGTTCTTGGTTTCGAGGATCTGCTCCTCGCCCTTGTCGTTGGTGACCGAGACCTTGCCCTGGCCGAGCACCTTGCCGGTGCCCTGGATGCCGTCGATCTTGTTCTTCTTGAACAGGAACGAGACGCCATCGACGTTGGACTTAACGGTCGCGTCCTTGTGGGCCATCATCTTTGCAAGGTTCAGCTTCGGTGCTGCGACCTCGACGCCGAGCGCGTCGACGCCATGGGCGACCTGGTGGAACATCTCGGAAGCATGCAGCAGCGCCTTCGACGGGATGCAGCCGATGTTGAGGCAGGTGCCGCCATAGGTGGCGCGCTTCTCGACGACGGCAACCTTCAGGCCGAGTTGCGCCGCCTTGATGGCGCAGACATAGCCGCCGGGGCCGCTGCCGATAACGATGAGATCATATGCCATTTGAATATCCTTCCTTCAGGACGGTTAGCGTCCGCCGCTGACATTGAGAATTGCTCCCGTCACATAAGTCGCCTTGTCCGACAGGAGATAGAGAACCGCGTCAGCGACTTCCTCGGCGGTGCCGGGTCGCTGTACGGGAATGGTATGGGCGAGATCACGGGCCCGGTCCGGCAGGCCGCCGGAGGCGTGGATCTCGGTATCGATGATGCCGGGGCGGATCGCGTTGACGCGAATGCCCTCGGTCGCCACTTCGCGCGCCAGCCCGACGGTGAAGGTGTCGATTGCACCCTTCGAGGCGGCGTAGTCGACATACTGCGCTGGCGAGCCAAGCACGGCAGCGGCGGAGGAGATGTTGACGATGGCGCCGCCGCTGCCGCCGTAGCGCGTCGACATGCGGCGCACAGCTTCCGCCGCGCAGCGGATGGAGCCGGTAATATTGATGCGGAACATGCGTTCCAGCCGATCGACGGACATTTCATCGACGCGTGCAGTCTGTCCGATGATGCCGGCATTGTTGACGAGGCCATCCAGCCGGCCGAAAGCCGCATCGACCGCTGCAAAGATCGCCTGGATATCCGCCTCGGCGCCGACGTCACCTTGAACCGCGATCGCCGTACCGCCGGCCGCTTCGATCGCACGCACGACGGCATCCGCCGCATCGTGGTTGCTGGCGTAGTTGACAACGACGCGCCAGCCGGCTCTTGCAGCACCCAGGCAGACCGCAGCGCCAATGCCGCGGCTGCCGCCGGTCACGAGGAGAACAGGGTTTTGGCTCATGCGGCGCATCCCTTGAGGGCAAAGGAATCCCAGCTGTCGGCTTCGGCCTTGCCTTTGCCCCAAGCGCTCGATGCTCTGAGTGAGGGGCCGAAATCCGGTAGCAGCAATTGCGCGGCCGCCGGCTCGGTTTCGGCGGGGATCTCGCTGATCGCGCCCGCCTTGTCGAGCGCATAGACGACACCCTGCCACACCGTGCAGGCGCGCAGTTCCTCGCCGGTCGTATCCCCTTCCGGGCAATTGTGCATGATCAGCCCCGTCGCCCGCTCTGGCTCGCCCGCCGGCATCACCACGCCGTCGAGCAGCAGCCCGGGCTTCAGAACCGCCACCTTGAAGTGATTGCTGGTCGCGGCACTTGCCGAGCCAACAGGTTCGAAGCGCAGTTCGTAGCCGCCGTCGCGATCGGCGTAGATCGCGTGCGACTGCTTGCAATCGGCAGCGGCAGCCGGCGCTGCAAGCGCAGAGCAGAGCAGGATGAAGGTGAGGCGACGAGCAACCATGATCAGGCGGCCTTCTCCGTCGCGAGCTTGAGGCCAAGGGCGATGAAGACCACGCCGCTGGTACGGTCGATCCACTTGCTGGCCCGGGTGAAGGCAGCGCGCATGCGCGGCGTCGTCATGAACAGGCTGACGCCGACGAACCAGAGGATCAGGCAGGTAGCCATGACGAGCCCGTAGCCGAACTTGATGAGGATTGGCGTATGCGCGCTGACGACGGTCGAGAAGATCGACAGGAAGAAGAAGACCGGCTTCGGGTTGAGCGCATTGGCGGCGAAACCGAGGCCGAAGGCCTTGGCGGCCGACTGGCCCTTGGCCGCGTCGCTGTTTTCGGCACGCTCGACCTTGATTTCCGTCTGGCCGGCACGCAGCGCCTTGATGCCGATATAGATCAGGTAAGCAACGCCGCACCATTTGACGATGTTGAAGAGGTAGATCGACTGCGAAATGATCAGCCCGAGGCCGAGGATCGTGTAGGTCACATGGAACATCAGCGACGTGCCGATGCCGAAGGAGGTGATGATCGCCGGGCGGCGGCCATGCACGATCGACTGGCGCATGACCATCGCAAGGTCTGCGCCCGGAGAGACGATGGCGAAGGCGAAGATCGCCATCAGCGATGCGAGTTCGAGAAGATATTGGCTCATGATTGTGCGACCGGTGCGTTGAAGGCCCAGACGTGGCCGAAGGGATCCTGAATGCGCGCGTAGCGTGCGTGCCAGAAGGTATCCTGCGGCTCCAGCACTGTCGATGCCCCGGCACCGATCGCCTTTGCATAGGCCGCATCGACATCGGCAGGGTTCGGCAGGTTGATGCTGATCGCCATGCCGGTTCCGCCGATCGTGTTCGGCGACAGCACGCTGCCGCCGAATTCCGGGAACTCGTCATGCAACATCACCTCGCCGCCATAGATGGCAAGATTGGCATGCATGACGCGTTTGCCATCCTCGGCCATCGCGTGGAACGTGTTCACAGCACCGAGCGCTTTCTCGTAGAAGGCAATGGCGGCAAGGCCGTCCTTGACGCAGATATGGGCCTGGATCGGCGGAACGTTGGGTCCGAATGCCATGCAACGGTCTCCTCTTGCTTTCGTTCGTAACGAAGCTCAAGCCATCAGCCGCACGACCATCAGCAACAGCGCAATGATCGATACGAACCAGACGAGGGTGCGCAGCACGGGAACGCCGGCAACGTAGAGCAGACTGTAGACGACGCGCGCGAGAAGCCAGGTCACGGCGCCGATCGCCCCAAGGCCGCCGGTCTTGCCGGTCACCGCCAGGGCAAGCGCGAGCGCGGCGAAGACCGGATAGGTCTCCAGCATATTGCGCAGCGCGCGCAGCAGACGGCCGGCGATAACGCTTTTTGGGACCTTCTGCTCGTCCCGCGGACCAAGCAGGTATTTGAAACCGAGATCGCCAGCGAGGTCGAGCGATGTCGCCTGTACGATGATATGGACGATGAGGAACACGGCGCTCCAGCCAAGCACCCAGATTTCCGTCGACGCTGCTGCAGCTTCCATGACCCCTCGCAAATATCAGGCACAATCCAGATCAGTCTGACACGCCGAAGGGGGCGGGCTCCGCGGCAAAGCCGGTCGGCGATGGCTTACCATCGCTTCAGCCGAAACACTCGGCAATCGACGGGGGCGCCTAGGCGCCCCCACATAGTTCAGAAATCAGAGGTCGAGGACCAGACGCTCCGGATCCTCGAGGCTTTCCTTGACGCGCACGAGGAAGGTCACGGCTTCCTTGCCGTCGACGATGCGGTGATCGTAGGAGAGCGCGAGGTACATCATCGGTCGGATGACGACCTGGCCGCCGATGGCGACCGGACGCTCCTGGATCTTGTGCATGCCGAGAATGCCCGACTGCGGCGCATTCAGGATCGGCGAGGACATCAGCGAGCCGTACACACCACCGTTGGAGATGGTGAACGTGCCGCCCTGCATGTCGGCCATCGACAGCGCGCCATCGCGCGCAGCCTTGCCGAGACGACCGATGTCCTTCTCGATTTCGGCGATCGACATCTGGTCGGCGTCGCGAACGATCGGAACCACAAGACCCTTGTCGGTGCCGACGGCAACGCCGATGTGGCAGTAGTTCTTGTAGATGATGTCGGTGCCGTCGATCTCGGCGTTGACAGCCGGGATTTCCTTCAGCGCATGGGTCACGGCCTTGGTGAAGAAGCCCATGAAGCCGAGCTTCACGCCGTGCTTCTTCTCAAAGATGTCCTTGTACTTGTTGCGCAGCGACATGACGGCGCTCATGTCCACCTCGTTGTAGGTGGTGAGCATGGCAGCCGTGTTCTGAGCGTCCTTGAGGCGCTTGGCGATCGTCTGGCGCAGGCGGGTCATCTTGACGCGCTCTTCACGAACGACGTCTTCCGCCGTCGACGGCGCACGGGCCTGGACCTTGGCCGGCTCGGAAGCGGCCGGCGTCGAGATGCCCTTGGCGACGGCGGCGAGCACATCACCCTTCAGCACCTGGCCACGCTTGCCGGAGCCGTCGATCTGGTCGGCCGACAGGTTGTTTTCGGCAAGCAGCTTGCCGGCGGACGGTGCCGGCGGCATCGACGAGGCAGCGGGTACTGCAGCGGCGGCCGGGGCAGCCGGAGCGGCAGCAGCAGGCTCGGCCTTCTTTTCGGCAGCAGCAGCCGGAGCAGCAGCTGCGCTGGCAGCGCCGGCGGCGATCTGGCCGAGCAGCGCGCCGAGACCGACGGTCTCGCCGGCCTGTGCGACGATTTCGGAGAGCGTGCCTGCGGCCGGCGCCGGCACTTCGATCGTCACCTTGTCGGTTTCGAGTTCGAGCAGGGGTTCATCGGCCTTGATGGCGTCGCCGACCTTCTTGAACCAGGTGCCGACGGTCGCTTCACTGACGGACTCGCCGAGGGTGGGAACGCGGATTTCTGTTGCCATGATTTTTGTTCCGTTGATTCAGATATCTGTTTCTGTTGGCTCAGAGCGAGGGGAGCGTCAGCCCCCCAGCGCGTCCTCGAGGAAGGCGGCAAGCTGCGCCAGGTGCTTCGACATCAGGCCCGTTGCCGGCGACGCGGCAGCCGGACGACCGGTGTAGCGCACGCGCTGATACTTGGCATCGATATGGGCGAGAACCCACTCGAGGTACGGGTCGATGAACGACCATGCGCCCATGTTCTTCGGCTCTTCCTGGCACCAGACCATCTCCGCGTTGCGGAAGCGGCTAAGCTCGTTGATGAGCGCCTTGGCCGGGAACGGATAGAGCTGTTCGACGCGCAGCAGGTAGATATCGTCGATGCCGCGCTTTTCGCGTTCTTCGAGCAGGTCGTAGTAGACCTTGCCCGAGCAGAGCACGACGCGACGGATCTTAGAGTCCTTCTGCAGCTTGATCGGACCATCCTTGATCACCTCGGCATCGTCCCACAGCAGGCGGTGGAACGAGCTCTCGCCGGCCATTTCCGACAGGCTGGAGACCGCACGCTTGTGACGCAGCAGCGACTTCGGCGTCATCAGCACCAGCGGCTTGCGGAAATCACGCTTCACCTGGCGGCGCAGGATGTGGAAGTAGTTCGCCGGCGTGGTGACGTTGGCGACCTGCATGTTGTCTTCTGCGCAAAGCTGCAGGAAGCGCTCGAGGCGGGCGGACGAGTGCTCTGGACCCTGGCCTTCATAGCCGTGCGGCAGCAGGCAGACGAGACCCGACATGCGCAGCCACTTGCGTTCGCCCGACGAGATGAACTGGTCGAAGACGACCTGTGCACCGTTGGCGAAGTCGCCGAACTGGGCTTCCCAGAGGGTCAGCGCATTCGGACGTGCCAGCGAATAGCCGTATTCGAAGCCGAGCACGGCCTCTTCCGAGAGCATCGAGTTGATGACCTCGTAGCGGGCCTGGGTCGGCGACAGGTTGGCGAGCGGGATGTAGCGCTCTTCGGTCTGCTGATCGTAGAGAACCGAATGGCGCTGCGAGAAGGTGCCGCGTTCGCAGTCCTGGCCCGACAGGCGGATCTTGGTGCCTTCCGTGACCAGCGTGCCGAAGGCGAGCGCTTCAGCCATGGCCCAGTCGACGCCTTCGCCGGTCTGGATCATGTTGGCGCGATTTTCCATGAAGCGCTGGATCGTGCGGTGCGCGTTGAAGCCCGCCGGAATTTCGGAGATCTTGCGACCGACTTCCTTGAGCTGCTTCATCGGCACCGAGGTCTTGCCGCGGCGCTGTTCGTCCTGATTGTCGGCCGAGCGCAGGCCCGACCAGACACCGTCGAGCCAGTCGGCCTTGTTCGGCTTGTAGGACTGGCCGGCCTCGAACTCCTGCTCGAGGTGCGCGCGCCAGTCGGCCTTCATCTTTTCGACTTCGCCTTCCGACATCAGGCCCTCGGCGACCAGGCGGTCGGAGTAGAGCTGGACGACCGTCTTGTGGCCACGGATGACCTTGTACATCTTCGGCTGGGTGAACGCCGGCTCGTCGCCTTCGTTATGGCCGAAGCGGCGGTAGCAGAACATGTCGATGACGACCGGCTTGTGGAACTTCATCCGGAATTCGGTCGCGATCTTGGCAGCATAGACGACCGCTTCCGGATCGTCGCCGTTGACGTGGAAGATCGGCGCCTCGATCATCTTGGCGACGTCGGACGGATAGGGCGACGAGCGCGAGAAAGCCGGATTGGTGGTGAAGCCGATCTGGTTGTTGATGATGAAGTGAACCGTGCCGGCAACGCGGTGACCGCGCAGGCCGGAAAGGCCGAGGATTTCGGCAATCACGCCCTGGCCGGCAAAGGCGGCATCGCCATGCAGCAGCAGCGGCATGACCTTGGAGCGTTCGCGCAGCGGAATGATGTCGCCTTCGAACACCGTTGCCATCTGGTCCTGCTTGGCGCGGGCCTTGCCCATGACCACAGGGTTGACGATTTCGAGGTGCGACGGGTTTGCCGTCAGCGACAGGTGAACCTTGTTGCCGTCGAACTCGCGGTCGGAGGAAGCGCCGAGGTGGTACTTCACGTCGCCCGAACCTTCGACGTCGTCAGGTGCGTAGGAGCCGCCCTTGAACTCGTGGAAGATAGCACGGTGGGGCTTCGCCATGACCTGGGAGAGCACGTTCAGACGGCCGCGGTGGGCCATGCCGAGAACGATTTCCTTGAGGCCTTCCTGGCCGCCGCGCTTGATGATCTGCTCAAGCGCCGGGATCAGCGATTCGCCGCCGTCGAGACCGAAGCGCTTGGTGCCCTTGTACTTGACGTCGATGAACTGCTCGAAGCCTTCCGACTCGATCAGCTTCTGCAGGATCGCCTTCTTGCCTTCCGGGGTGAACTCGACACCCTTGTCCGGCCCTTCGATACGTTCCTGGATCCAGGCCTTCTCTTCCGGGTTGGACATGTGCATGAATTCGACGCCGATCGTCGAGCAGTAAGTGCGCTCGAGGATTTCGACCATCTCGCGAATGCTGGCGTATTCGAGGCCGAGCACGTTGTCGATGAAGATCTTGCGGTCGAGATCCTTGTCCTCGAACCCGTAGTTCGAAGGCGAAAGCTCGTTGTAGTCTTCGACCGGGGCAGCAAGGCCGAGCGGATCGAGTTTGGCGTGCAGGTGGCCACGGGCGCGATAGGCGCGGATCATCATGATGGCGCGAACGGAATCGCGCGTCGCCTGATGGATGTCGGCAGCGCTTGCGACTGTGCCGGTAGCAGCGGCGGCTTCCTCAGCCTTCGCCTTCACCTTCTTTTCGATGACCTTCTCGACCGTGCCCCAGTCGCCATCAAGCGCGGAGACAAGTTCGCCATTGGCCTGGATCGGCCAGTTGTTCTTTTTCCAGGAGGCGCCCTTGGCTGCCTTCACGACATCTTCCGGCCGGTCGGCGAGCGCCTTGAAGAAGGCCTGCCATTCGGCCGACACGGACGCCGGGTCCGTTTCATAGCGTGCTTGGAGCTGCTCGATATAGGCGGCGTTGGCGCCGTCCAGAAAGGATGTGAGCTGGAATTGCTCGTTGGCCTCTTGCCTTGTCATGGTCTCACGCGGACTGATCCGTCCGCCTCCTGACTGAAGTTGGGTTGCCGGGTATCCCGGCCGTTCATGTTCGTTCGGCGCGTTTGGCGCCAGGCCTTCCTACGGCGCCGCGCATCGAAGGGACGCGCCGGGATCGCCGTGGCAGTAGGGTTGCCGTATGTCCTGATCCTGAATCAGCCAAGGAAACATGCGGCAGGCAGACTGCCCGGGCCGGGTCGCTCCGGCCCGGGCAGAAGTCTTTAAGATCAGCCCTTGAGGACTTCGACCAGCGTCTTGCCGAGACGGGCCGGCGACGGCGACACGCGAATGCCTGCCTGCTCCATCGCGGCGATCTTGGATTCCGCATCGCCCTTGCCGCCGGAAACGACGGCGCCAGCGTGACCCATCGTGCGGCCCTTCGGCGCGGTACGGCCCGCGATGAAGCCGGCCATCGGCTTCTTGCGGCCCTTCTTCGCCTCGTCGATGAGGAACTGCGCCGCATCCTCTTCGGCCGAGCCGCCGATTTCGCCGATCATGATGATCGAGGTCGTGGCTTCGTCCGCCAGGAACATCTCGAGCACGTCGATGAACTCGGTGCCCTTGACCGGGTCGCCGCCGATGCCGACAGCCGTCGTCTGGCCGAGGCCTTCGTTTGAGGTCTGGAACACGGCTTCATAGGTCAGCGTGCCGGAGCGCGAGACGATGCCGACCGAACCCTTGCGGAAGATCGAGCCCGGCATGATGCCGATCTTGCATTCTTCCGGCGTCAGGATACCGGGGCAGTTCGGGCCGAGCAGGCGCGACTTGGAGCGGTCGAGACGAGCCTTGACGCGCACCATGTCGGCAACCGGGATGCCTTCGGTGATGCAGGTGATGAACGGGATTTCGGCATCGATCGCTTCGATGATCGCGTCCGCGGCGCCTGCCGGCGGAACATAGATCACGGATGCGTCCGCACCGGTCTTTTCACGGCCTTCGGCAACCGACGCGAAGATCGGCAGGGTTTCGCCCTTGGAGCCGGTCCAGGTTTCGCCGCCCTTCTTCGGGTGAATGCCGCCGACCATCTGCGTGCCGTAGTAGGCAAGCGCCTGTTCGGTGTGGAAGGTGCCGGTCTTGCCGGTCAGGCCCTGAACGAGGACCTTGGTGTTCTTGTTGACGAGAATCGACATTAGGTCTGGTCCTTCAGTTAGCCGTTGATCGCGGCGACGATCTTCTTGGCAGCGTCATCCAGATCGTCGGCGGCGGTGATCGCCAGGCCGGATTCGTTCAGGATCTTCTTGCCAAGCTCGACATTCGTGCCTTCGAGACGAACGACCAGCGGAACCTTGAGGCCGACTTCCTGCACGGCCGCAACGACACCTTCAGCAATGACATCGCACTTCATGATGCCGCCGAAGATGTTGACGAGGATGCCCTCGACCTTCGGGTCGGCCGTGATGATCTTGAAGGCTGCCGCGACCTTCTCCTTGCCGGCGCCGCCGCCGACGTCGCAGAAGTTTGCCGGCTCCTTGCCGTAGAGCTTGATGATGTCCATCGTCGCCATGGCAAGGCCGGCGCCGTTGACCATGCATCCGATGTTGCCGTCGAGCGCCACATAGGCGAGGTCCCACTTGGAGGCCTCGATTTCCTTGGCGTCTTCTTCGGTTTCGTCGCGCAGGGCCTTGATGTCGTCGTGACGGAACAGCGCGTTGCCGTCGAACGAGACCTTGGCATCGAGAACGCGCATGCGGCCGTTCTTCATGACGATCAGCGGGTTGATCTCGAGCAGGCTCATGTCCTTCTCGACAAAGGCCTTGTAGAGGATCGGGAAGAGCTTTTCGGCGTCAGCCTTGGCTTCGCCGTCAAGCTTCAGGGCCGAGGTGAGCTTGGCGAGATCGGCGGCCGTGACGCCAGCTTCCGGGTTGATCGCGACGTTGACGATCTTTTCCGGCGTGTCGTGCGCAACAGCCTCGATGTCCATGCCGCCTTCCGTCGAAACGACGAAGGCGACCTGGCCGACCGAGCGGTCGACGAGCAGCGACAGATAGAGTTCGCGTTCGATGTCGGCGCCGTCCTCGATGTAGAGGCGGTTCACCTGCTTGCCGGCAGGGCCGGTCTGCGCGGTAACGAGCGTATTGCCGAGCATTTCCTTGGCATGAGACTTGGCTTCATCGATCGAGAAGGCAAGACGCACGCCGCCCTTGGCGTCGGCGGAAAGTTCCTTGAACTTGCCCTTGCCGCGGCCGCCGGCATGGATCTGGCTCTTGACCACGTAAAGTGGGCCCGGGAGCGACTTGGCAGCGGCTTCAGCCTCGTCGGCAGAGAAGATCGCGACACCTTCCGCGACCGGTGCGCCATAGCTCTTCAGGAGAGCCTTGGCCTGATATTCATGAATGTTCATGGTGTTTTTCCTGTCTGGAGCATTGTGCGGGCAGGTAAGGCACCTACCCGCACCAATGCGGCAAAAACAAAGAGGTCGAGCAGATCCAAGCGTCTGCCCGACGGGAGGCGATTACTGCTTCAGGCTCGGCGCAATGCCGATGCAGGCTTCGCAAAGACCGGCGACCGAAGCGACCGACTTGTCGAACGCCTCCTTCTCGGCCTTGTTGAGATCGATCTCGATGATGCGCTCGACACCGCCGGCGCCAATGACGGTCGGAACGCCGACATACATGTCCTTGACGCCGTACTGGCCGGTCAGATGAGCGGCGCAGGGCAGAACGCGCTTCTTGTCCTTGAGGTAGGCTTCAGCCATTTCGATCGCCGAGGCGGCCGGAGCGTAGTAGGCCGAGCCGGTCTTCAAGAGGCCGACGATTTCGGCGCCGCCGTCACGGGTGCGCTGGATGATCTCTTCGAGACGCTCCTTGGTGACCCAGCCCATCTGGACGAGATCGGTCAGCGGAATGCCGGCAACCGTCGAGTAACGGGCGAGCGGCACCATGGTGTCGCCGTGACCGCCGAGAACGAAGGCGGTGACGTCCTGGACCGAAACGTTGAATTCCTGGGAAAGGAACAGGCGGAAGCGCGCGCTGTCGAGAACGCCGGCCATGCCGACGACCTTGTTCTTCGGCAGGCCCGAGAACTTCTGCAGCGCCCAGACCATGGCGTCGAGCGGGTTGGTGATGCAGATAACGAAGGCGTTCGGAGCATATTTCTTGATGCCCGCGCCGACCTGTTCCATGACCTTGAGGTTGATGCCGAGAAGATCGTCGCGGCTCATGCCCGGCTTGCGGGCCACGCCGGCGGTGACGATGCAGACATCGGCGCCTTCGATGGCGGCGTAATCGCTGGCACCGGTCAGGTTCACGTCGAAGCCTTCGACCGGCGAGGACTGGCCAATGTCGAGGCCCTTGCCCTGCGGGATGCCGTCGGCGATGTCGAAGAGGACGATGTCACCCAGTTCCTTCAGGCCGGCGAGATGCGCCAGCGTGCCACCAATCATCCCTGAACCGATAAGTGCGATCTTGTTGCGAGCCATGAAAGTGCTTCCTTTGTGATCCCAATATGATCGAGGCCTGAAACGCGGCAAACGCCAAACCTTCGCGGAAGCCATTAAACGGCAATCGTTAAAATATCAATCGATACTTTTTGGTGAAGGAATTTCAATCGGTTAGATCATAAAATTCTTACGTAAACGTAAGAATTTACGTCACAACTGCGTCATGAAACAGCACGATTGGCGGGGTGCTCTGCGGCATATTCCTCGCTCTGCATCTCGATCAGACGCGAAACCGTACGGTCGAACTCGAAGCCCTCCGTGCCCTTTTTCTGGGTCAGAAGATCCTGCGGCTCGGCCGCGGCCGAAGCGAACAATCTGGCCCCATTGTCGTAGAGGGTGTCGACCAGGAGGATGAAGCGCTTGGTCTCGTTGCGCATATGCGGGCCGAGATGCGGCACGTGATCGACAAAGATCGTCGAATAGCGCTCGAGAATGGCAAGGTAGTCGGCAGCGCCCAGCGGCTGCTGGCAAAGGTCGGCGAAGGCAAAGCGGGCACTCTTGCCGGATGCCGCCGGCACGGGAATCTTGCGGCCCTTGCGCGGCACTTCGGCCGGGGCAAAGGGGGCATTGCGGGTCTCGCTTGCCCAGGCGCGCGCCATCGCCGCATCCGCCTCCGGGCCGAGCGGTGACAGCCACACCGGGCTGCCGTCGGTCTTCGTCAGCCGGTAATCCGTATCCGTATCCAGCGAGATGACCTCGGCATTCGCCTTGAGCAGATCGATGAAGGGCAGGAACAGGCCGCGGTTGAGACCGTCGCGATAGAGATCGTTCGGCGCCACGTTCGACGTGGCGACGAGCACGCACCCCTTGGCGAAAAGCTCGCCAAAGAGACGCCCGAGGATCATCGCGTCGGCGATGTCGGTGACGGAGAATTCGTCGAAGCAGAGCAGTCGCGCCTCGCCGAAAAGCTCCGAGGCGACGGGCGGGATCGGATCGGCTTGCTTCGTCTCACCGTTCTTCAGCTTCTGGCGATGCTTGTAGATGCGCTCGTGCACATCGGCCATGAATTCATGAAAGTGCGCGCGGCGCTTGCGCTGGATCGGCACCGTATCGAAAAACAGGTCCATCAGCATGGTCTTGCCGCGGCCGACACCCCCATGGATGTAGAGCCCCTTGACCGGAGGGTGATCCTTCTTGCGCGAGGCAAACAGCCAGCCAAGCGCATTGGTCTTGCGCGACGGGCGGCTGGCCAGCAGCTCGGCCGAAAGATGATCGAAGCGCCGCGCAATCGTAAACTGCGCCGGGTCACGCTTGCGCTCGCCGTTCGCAACGAGCGCTTCGAGCTTGCGGTAGATACTGTCGTCAGGATTGAGCACGTCTCACCCGAGAGGAGCCGGAAAACAAAAGCCCGGCGCAAGACCGGGCTGGATAAGCGTCAGCGGCTGAGGCTGACCGGCTGGCCGCCATTGGTCGAGCCGTCGAAACGGGCATCGGCCGTCTTGTAGAGACGAGCGATGGCATTGCCGCTGCGGTCCTTGAGCACCACCTGCTTGCCTGCCACTTCCCAGGAGCCCATGGTCGTCAGCTCGCCGGCGCAGCCACGCGTACCGCCGCGCGAGCCGGAACCGAGATTGGTAAGCGTCAGGAACATGTCGCAGGAACTGCCGGCGCTCGATACGCGCCAGTTGCCGACCATCGATTCCTTGGTGACGTCGAGGCCACCACCCGCCGCTGCAGCGACCTGGGTGCCGGGCTGCTGTACCGTACCGGGGGTCACCGTACCGTTCGTCGGTGCAGCCGGGAATTGTGAGGTGTTGCCGGTCGGCGCCGGAAGTTGGTTCGACGAAACCGAGGGAACCGGTGCAGCCTGGATGGGAGCGGGTGAAGCGTCCTGGGAGCTGAAACCGCCCATCGACGTCCGTTGGCATCCGGTCAGCGCAAGCACAACTGCCAGCCCCGCCGCCGCATGAATAACCCGCATATCCCTACTCCTGTTCGTGTCCGCGAACCATGATGCAACGCGATAATATAGGCCGAAATACAGCAAATCCACCTGACAAATCAAGGGACGACGAATCCTTGCGACCTGTTGCAGGATTGAAACGTCCTGACAGCCCCACCGCAAGACGCCCACTCGGGGCGATCGCCGCCACGCCGCCAATGAGCAGGCCTTGCAATCGTGGCACAATCAAAAATTGTCGATCGCCGTTTATCAAAAAGAAAACGGCGAGCCATGGCCCGCCGTCTTCTGAACTTCGTTTCCAATTCCGCCGGTCAGACGCGGCGTTCGACCAGCATCTTCTTGATTTCGCCGATCGCCTTTGCCGGATTCAGACCCTTCGGACAGGCCTGGGCGCAGTTCATGATCGTGTGGCAGCGGTAGAGGCGGAAGGGGTCCTCGAGATTGTCGAGACGCTCGCCGGTCGCTTCGTCTCTGGAGTCGATCAGCCAGCGATAGGCCTGCAGCAGCACGGCCGGACCGAGGTAGCGGTCGCCGTTCCACCAATAGCTCGGACAGGAGGTCGAGCAGCAGGCGCAGAGAATGCACTCGTAGAGGCCGTCGAGCTTCAGGCGGTCCTCGTGGCTCTGCTTCCATTCCTTCGCCGGCGTCGGCGAAACCGTCTTCAGCCAGGGCTCGATCGAGCGGTGCTGGGCGTAGAAGTTGGTAAGGTCAGGAACCAGATCCTTGACGACGGGCATATGCGGCAGCGGATAGACCTTCACCGCGCCCTTCACCTCGTCCATGCCCTTGGTGCAGGCGAGCGTGTTGGTGCCGTCGATGTTCATGGCGCAGGAGCCGCAGATGCCTTCGCGGCAGGAGCGGCGCAAGGTCAGCGTCGGGTCGATCTTGTTCTTGATGTAGAGCAGACCGTCGAGCACCATCGGGCCGCAATCGTCGACATCGATGTAGAAGGTATCGATGCGCGGATTGGCGCCGTCATCCGGGTTCCAGCGGTAGATGCGGTATTCGCGAACGTTGGTCGCGCCCTGCGGCTTCGGCCAGACCTTGCCTTCCGTCATCTGCGAATTCTTGGGGAGAGCGAGTTCAACCATTTGGCTTGTTCCTCAAGATCAATAGACGCGGGCCTTCGGCTCGATCTTCTTGGGATCGATGCCGTCGGCGATCAGGTCGGTATGAACAGGGCGGTAGTCGAGCTTGACGTCGCCGGCTTCGTTGACCCAGGCAAGCGTGTGCTTGCGCCAGTTGACGTCGTCGCGGCCGCCGAGCGCGCCTTCGGTGAAGTCCTCGCGGGCGTGCGAACCACGGCTCTCCTTGCGCGCTTCGGCGCCGTAGATCGTCGTGATGGCATTGGCCATGAGGTTTTCGAGTTCCAGCGTCTCAACGAGGTCGGAGTTCCAGATCATCGAGCGGTCGGTGACCTTGATGTCGGGCAGTTCCTTCCAGATCGCCGAGATGCGCTTGCAGCCCGATTCCAGCGATTCCTGGGTGCGGAACACGGCCGCGTCTTCCTGCATGGCGCGCTGCATCTTTTCGCGCAGCACCGCCGTCGGCGTCGAGCCATTGGCGTTACGCAGGCGGTCGAAGCGGTCCATGATCCGGTCACAGGCAGCCTTGTTAAGCTCCGGCACCGCCTCGTTGCGGTCGATCACCTGACCGGCGCGGATGGCAGCGGCGCGGCCGAAGACAACGAGGTCGATCAGCGAGTTGGAGCCGAGACGGTTGGCGCCGTGCACCGAGGCGCAGCCGGCTTCGCCGACCGCCATCAGGCCGGGCGCGATGCGCTCCGGGTTTTGGGCGTCGGCGTTCAAGACTTCGCCCCAGTAGTTGGTCGGAACACCGCCCATGTTGTAGTGCACCGTCGGCAGAACCGGGATCGGCTCGCGCGTCACGTCGACGCCGGCGAAGATCTTCGCCGATTCCGAGATGCCCGGCAGGCGTTCGTGCAGCACGGCCGGATCCAGATGATCCAGGTGCAGGAAGATGTGGTCCTTGTTCTTGCCGACGCCGCGGCCTTCGCGGATTTCCATTGTCATGCAGCGCGAAACGACGTCACGCGAGGCGAGATCCTTGGCCGACGGCGCATAGCGCTCCATGAAGCGCTCGCCTTCGGAGTTGACGAGATATCCGCCTTCGCCACGTGCACCTTCGGTGATCAGGCAGCCCGCGCCGTAGATGCCGGTCGGGTGGAACTGGACGAACTCCATGTCCTGCAGTGGCAGGCCGGCGCGCGCGATCATGCCGCCACCGTCGCCGGTGCAGGTGTGCGCCGAGGTCGCCGAGAAATAGGCGCGGCCGTAGCCGCCGGTCGCCAGCACCACCATCTTGGCGGAGAAGCGATGGATCGTGCCGTCGTCGAGGTTCCAGGCAACGACGCCGGTGCAGCGCCCGTCATCCGACATGATCAGGTCGAGCGCGAAGTACTCGATGAAGAACTCGGCATTGTTCTTGAGCGACTGGCCATAGAGCGTGTGCAGGATGGCGTGGCCGGTACGGTCGGCAGCCGCACAGGTGCGCTGCACCGGTGGACCTTCGCCGTAGTTCTGCATGTGGCCGCCGAACGGCCGCTGGTAGATCTTGCCTTCGGCGTTGCGCGAAAACGGCACGCCGTAATGCTCGAGCTCATAGACCGCCTTCGGCGCTTCCATGGCGAGATACTGCATGGCGTCGACGTCGCCGAGCCAGTCGGAACCCTTGACGGTGTCATAGAGGTGCCACTGCCAGCTGTCCGGCGTCATGTTCTGCAGCGATGCGGCGATGCCGCCCTGGGCGGCAACCGTGTGCGAGCGGGTGGGGAAGACCTTGGTGATGCAGGCGGTCTTCAGACCCTGCTCGGCCATGCCGAGGGTCGCGCGCAGACCGGCGCCGCCGGCACCCACGACGACGACGTCGAAGGCGTGGTCGACATATTGATAGGCCTTGCCGTTTGCAGCGGGTGAACTGTTCGATGCCATGGCGAAATTACCCTGCAAAAGCGATCTTCAGGATGGCGAAGAGACAGAGCCCGCCAACCGCGATCGTGAAAAACGTATTGAGCATGAGAAGAGCAATCTTCATGCCTTCGCCATGCACGTAGTCTTCGATGATCACCTGCATGCCGAGCCGCATGTGGATGAGGCCCGAGAGCACGACAAGTGCCATGACGACGGCAACGAAGGGGTTCGCAAGCGCGGCGACGACATCCGCATAGGGCGCGCCGGCGTAGCGAACGAGGAAGATGACGAAGAAGATTAGCAGCGGAACGTTGGCGACCGCCGTCAGGCGCTGGCGCCAGAAGTGATCGGTGCCTTCCTTGGCGGAACCGAGACCGCGGACCTTGCCGAGAGGTGTGCGCATATCCATGGGTGACTTTCCTCTCAGTTAGCGGACGAGATAGCCGACCACCCAGATCAGCAGCGTCAGCGCCACCGAACCGATGATCGTCGCCTTCGCCATCTTGGTGGCGAAGTGCTTCTCGTAGCCGTAGCCGAGATCCCACATGAAATGGCGCAGGCCACCGAGCATGTGGTGCACCAGCGCCCAGGTATAGCCAAAGAGCACCAGCTTGCCGATCAGCGTGCCAAACAGCCAGCTCACCCAGTCGTAGTAGGCCTCACCCGACGCAGCGGCGATCAACCACCAGGCAACGAGGATAGTGCCGAAGTAGAGCGCGCCGCCGGTGATGCGGTGCACAATGGACATCACCATCGTCGGGATCGGCTTATAGATTTGAAGATGCGGCGACAGCGGCCGGCTTCTTGTGACATCCGTCATCGGAACCTCACGGAAATGCCCGGATTTACGCCCTAAAAGTGGACGATTTTAGTCCGGTATCGCACCTGATTGTGCGCAATTCAGTCCTTCGGACCTTTAATCACCATAATGCTTAACGACAAGTGTGTTTGCAGTGCAAAATCAATTTAATCGATTAGACGAATTGCGCCATTTTTCAGCCTGCCGGAGACATGCGCATCCGTTAACGATAGCAGCAAAAAGCCAAGCAATTCCGTGACTTTCCCGCGAAAGTGGGCGAGAGTGATCTTAACCAATTGTTAAGTGTCATCCGGAGGGCGAACAGAATGACTCTGTTCAAGGCAATCCATGCGACCAAAGTGCTGGCGCTCGCCGGCCTGGTCATCGCCACGACCTGCATGCCCCTGGAGGCCCGTGACTGGGGCGGAGCACGCGGCGTTCAGACGCGAACCAACCATGTCCGCATGTATCAAGGTCACCCGGGGCGCGGCTTCGAGTTCGGCGGCATGAGCTACCGCAACGGCTGGAACCGCAATCGCATCCCCCGTCGTGACTGGGCGGGCAACAATGGTCCACCGGAAGTGAACACCCGCACCCGGCACGTTCGCTTCCCCCGATATCGCCCCTATCCCGGCCCCTACGCTGGACGCTGGGAGCATCGCGGCGGATGGGTCCGTGACAGGGCAGGCAACGACATCTGGACATCGGGGGGCCGTCGCCACGGTGGTCGCACGGACATCGCCAACGGACTGCCGGGAGTCGAGACACGCACGCGGCATGTTCGCCTCCCGCAGTATCGCCCCTATGCCGGCCCCTATGTCGAACGCTGGGGAAGCGGCGGCGGATGGGTTCGCGACAGGGCCGGCCGCGAGATCTGGACATCCGGTGGACAGCGCCGCAACTATCGCCAGGGCTACTATGGCGATGACGGGTTTCCGGACAGCATTCCGGGCCTCGGCGCCTATGGCGGCGGCATATCCGCCTATATCGACCTCGGCAACGGCATCTATTTCAACCAGGAAGGCGACTACGGCTATGCCGACGAGGGGCAGTCCGAAGCGCCGCCGCAAAACAAACGCGGCAAGATCATCAATGTCACGCCGCAGACGATGAACGGCTCCTGCACTTACGAACACGGCGTCTGCGTGATCCGGCGTTAGTCACGGCGCTGCCGGCCGGATCGCCCGACGCGCCCATGGCGCCGATGATCGCGCCCATTGCCAGCAACGCCAAGAGCCAGTGTCCGCCGTCGATCAGCGACAGGTCCCAGCCGAAGCCGTGGTTGGCGACGAGCATCGTCGCGATGAAGCCGAGCCAGAGGAAGAAGGCCGAGACGACGCCGTTGGCGAGCGCGACCGCGCCCGGCCCCAAATGCCTAACGACACCGGCGACCATGGTCGCCATCACCAATTCCGACACGAAGGAGGTGGCAAAGAGAACCGGCGACATTTTCGTCGCCGCGGGATCGATGCGCGCAGCCTTCATCCAGGGTTTGCCGAGAAGGCCTTAGTAGATCGCGCCGATGACGAACGCCGTGATCGCGGCGATCAGCACCGCCGGATAGTTCATACCCGTAAATGCCATGTTCATTCCCCCCGCTCTTGTGGGAATTGGGATCGAAGGCCTTTGGGCAGTCAATCGCCTGCAACAGTGCCGAAGCGCCAGACGGTCGTGCGCTTGACTTCGCTGTCTTCCAGCGCCCGGGTCACGGGGACTTCGTAGCTGGCAAGGGCCGTCATTATCTCGCGCGGGCAATAGGAGCGCCCGGGATCGCCGACGATCACCGTCGCCCCCTTGGCCACCAGGTCAAAAAACCACGGCTTCAATTGATCGGCAAAGGCCTTGTCGTAAAAGACGTCGCCGGCGAGATAGACATCGGCCTCAAGATCGCGGCCGGTCACATCCTCGCCCGTATAGGAAAGAGCGACCCCATTGAGGTCGGCATTGAGCCGGACCGCCGTTTCCGCCCAGGGATCGATATCGGCGGCAAGTACCGATGCCGCCCCCGCCTTCATCGCGGCGATTGCCACGAGACCGGAGCCGGAGGCGAAGTCGACGACCTGTCTGCCGCGCACCATCTCGGGATGATCAAGGATATAGCGGGCAAGCCCTTGCCCGCCGGCCCAGGCAAAAGCCCAGAACGGCGGCGGCAGGCCGATCTCCTGCAATTCTTCCTCCGTCTTCAGCCAGAGCTCATGCGCCTCGGTCGCCAGATGCAGGCGGATTTCCGGCACATGTGGCGGCGAGAGCACGTCAGTGTTTTCGAGGATGAAGCTTTCCGGATCGGTCTTCACGAAATTCTCCGCGCCTGCCCGAAGGTCCAGGCGCCACTCGGACCGCTAGCGCGGCGGATTGTCGAGCCCGCCCATACGGCAGACTTCGATCCACTCGTCCTCGGTCACCGGCTGCACCGACAGGCGCATGGAGGTGACGAGCGACATCTTGGCGAGCTTCGGATTGTCCTTGATCTCCTTCAGCGTCACCGGGCGCGGCATGTCGGCCACGGCGCGGATATCGACGCAGTCCCAGCGGGCGTCACCCTCGGCGGTCGAATCCGGATGGGAGAGAGCGCAGACCTCGGTGATGCCGACGATCTCCAGGCCTTCGTTCGAGTGGTAGAAGAAGCCCTTGTCGCCGATCTGCATCGACCGCATGTTGTTGCGCGCCAGATAGTTGCGCACGCCGGTCCATTCGGTGCCCTTGGCACCAGCGTCCTTCTGCATCTGCCAGGACCACTTGAACGGTTCGGATTTGTAGAGCCAATGCGCCATCGCGTCTCAGGCCTCCGGATTGTTGAAGACCCAGTTGAAGGCCTTGATCTCGACATTGGAGAAAAGACCCGCCTTGGCATAGGGATCCGCTCCGGCGAAAGCACGGGCCTCGTCCATGGTCTCGGCCTTGACGATCACCAGGCTGCCGGTCGGCTTGCCATCATCGCCGAGAAACGGCCCTGCCATCTTGAGGATACCCTTGGCATTGAGATCGTTAAGATATGCGACATGATCGGGGCGCGTATCGAGCCGGAGCTGCAGGGCGCCTGGCTTGTCGGTGCAATGAAGTGCGAAGAGCATGCTTCCTCCTGAAGTTGTCGTTTGGCACGGAATGCGAGCGCAGACCGCATTAATCCCGCTGCCTCTTCATTCCTGGGTGATCGGGCGTGTCATCAATTGTTCAAGTGCGGTGCGAACATCGAGCTTGCCATCGATGATCGCGGCCACCGCTTCGGTGATCGGCATTTCAACGCCGAGATCATGGGCAACGCGCGCGGCGACGGAAGCCGCAAAGGCGCCTTCGACCAGCTCGCCCTTGCGCCCATCGGCGCGGCCGTTCTGGCCGAGCGCGATGCCGAAGCGCAGGTTGCGCGACTGGTGGCTGGTGGCCGTGAGCACGAGATCGCCGAGGCCCGAGAGACCACGCACCGTATCGGCCTCACCACCCTCCGCGACAATGAAGCGAGACATCTCTGCAAGGCCACGCGAGATCAGCGCGGCGCGGGCGCTGTCGCCGAGACCGGCCCCCTCGACGATGCCGCAGGCAATTGCCAGCACGTTCTTGAGCGCACCACCGAGCTGCACGCCGATACGATCGTGCGACGGGTAGAGGCGGAAGGTCGGGCCGGAAAGCACCTCGGCAAGCATCGTCGCGGTCTCCGCATCGGCCGCGGCGACCACCATGGCGGTCGGCAGCCCCTTGGCGATATCGGCGGCAAAACCAGGGCCGGAGAGCACACCGATCGCATGGCCGGGCAGTTCCTCCGCCAGCACGTCGGTCAGCAGCCGACCGGTCGCCTGCTCCATGCCCTTGGCGCAGGTGACGATCGTAGCGTCAGCATTGATCTGCGGGCCATATTGCCGTGCTGCATCGCGATGCGCCTGGGATGGCATGGCAAAAAGCACGACTTCGGCATCGGTGAGAACCGAGACATCAGCCGTATGTTTCAGCCTCGGGGGCAGGTCGATGCCCGGCAGGGCATCCTCGTTGCGACCCGTATTGCGGCACGCTTCGGCGATCTCCTGGCGGCGGGCAAGCAGCGTCACGTCGCTGCCTTCGGCGGAAGCCGCGACTGCAGCCAGGGCGGTACCGAAGGCGCCAGCGCCGACCACGACGATTTTCGGCCCGATCTTGGAGGTGTCGTTCATTCCTCTATCCGTCATATTCTGGCGATCATGCCTTGGCGCCGCGCTTGCCGGAGCCCAGCAGTGCCTGCGCTTGCGCGTCGAGCGGCCAGCGCGAGCGCGGCGCGACATCGAGGCCATCGGCGGCCATGCCCGCCGCCAGCCGTTCGGCACCGGCCCAGGCGATCATCGCCGCGTTGTCGGTGCAGAGCGAAAGCGGCGGTGCGATGAACTCGAAGCCTGACTGCGCGCACAAGGTCTGCAGCGTCGAACGCAGCACCTGGTTGGCCGCAACGCCACCGGCAACCACCAAAGCAGGGCGCGCCACGCCGGCGTGTTCCGCCTTGAAGCGCTTCAGCCCGCGACCGACGCGATCCTTCAGCGTGCGCGAGATCGCCCGTTGGAAGGAGGCGCAGATATCGGCGATATCCTGCTCCGTCACCGGCTCCAGTGATTGCGCCGCCTGACGCACCGCCGTCTTCAGCCCCGAAAACGAGAAATCAAGCCGGGCATCGCCGACGAGCGGGCGTGGAAAATCGAAACGCTGCGGATCGCCGGCGAGCGCCGCACGCTCCACCGCCGGGCCACCCGGATAGGGAAGACCGAGCAGCTTCGCCGTCTTGTCGAAGGCCTCGCCGAGAGCATCGTCGATCGTCGTGCCCCAGCGTTCGTATTCGCCAACACCCTTGACGAGGATGAGCTGCGTATGGCCGCCGGAAACGAGCAGCATCAAGTAAGGAAAGGAAAGCCCGTCGGTCAGCCGCGCCGTCAACGCGTGGCCTTCGAGATGGTTGACGGCATAGAGCGGTTTGCCGGTTGCCCGCGCGATCGCCTTGCCGGTCATCAAGCCGACAATCAGCCCCCCGATCAGACCGGGACCACTTGTCGCAGCTATGGCATCGATGTCGGAAAGCGTCACGTCGGCGCGCAAGAGCGCCTCCTCGATCAGCGTATCGAGCGCCTCGACATGGGCGCGCGCCGCGATCTCCGGAACCACGCCGCCATAGGCGCTATGCTCTTCCAGCTGGCTGAGAACAACGTCGCCAAGAATGTGGCCCTTGCCGTCGGAATCGCGCAAAATGACGGAAGCGGCGGTTTCGTCGCAGCTTGTTTCTATGCCGAGGATGCGCAGGGGCGGAGACATCAGGAACTACTCAAAGATTGCGGTCGCACCGAAAGGTGGGTACACGGAACTCCGGTAACAATGGATAGCCTTTGATGCAAACAAAACCTTTCCGGATCGGCACGCGCGGCAGCCCGCTGGCGCTCGCCCAGGCCCATGAAACGCGCGATCGTCTCGCAGCGGCGCATGGTCTGGCGCCGGAAATGTTCGAGGTGATCATCCTCTCGACCAAGGGCGACCGGATCACCGACCGCTCGCTTGCCGAGATCGGCGGCAAGGGCCTGTTCACCGAAGAGATCGAGCAGCAGTTGCTCTCGGGCGAGCTCGATTTCGCCGTGCATTCATCCAAGGACATGCCGACGAAGCTGCCCGATGGGCTCTGTCTTTCCGCCTTCCTGCCGCGCGAGGATATCCGCGACGCCTTCATCGGCCGCACGGCGCGCAAGCTGATGGAACTGCCTGAAGGCGTGACCGTCGGTTCATCGTCGCTGCGTCGCCAGGCGCTGATCCGCCGGCTTCGCCCGGATATCAATGTCATTACCTATCGCGGCCAGGTGGAAACGCGGCTGAGAAAACTCGCCGAGGGCCAGGTGGATGCGACGCTGCTCGCCTATGCCGGGCTGAAGCGGCTCGGCATGACCGACGTTCCGACCGAACTGCTCGACCCTACGGATTTCCCCCCCGCCCCGGCACAGGGCGCGATCTGCATCGAAAGCCGGATCGGCGACCGCCGCATCAACGATCTGCTTGCCGCCATCGACGATCCGCGCACCCACGAAGCCGTCACCTGCGAGCGCGGCTTCCTTGCGACCCTCGACGGCTCCTGCCGCACGCCGATTGCCGGTCTCGCGACGTCGGATGGCACCCATCTCAATTTTTCCGGCATGATCCTCACGCCCGATGGCCAGACGTACCATCGCGTCACGATCGAAGGCAGGACCACCGACGCCGAAGCGCTCGGCAAGAAGGCAGGCGAGGAGATCCGCGCCAAGGCCGGCCCTGGCTTCTTTGCAAGCTGGACCTGAGCCGATGCGCGTGCTCGTCACCCGGCCGCTTCCCGCCGCCGAGTCGACGGCACGGCGGCTGGAGGCTGTCGGCCACCAGCCGGTCCTCCTGCCATTGATGCAGGCCACGCATCTCCCGGCCGCCGCCAACGCAGCACTGAAGATGCCATATGCGGCCACGATCCTGACCAGTGCCGAAACCGTCCGGGTTCTGGCATCACTCAACGGCAGCCCGACAGATCACTTGGCGATCCCGTGCTTCTGCGTTGGCGAGGCGACCGCGCGGGCCGCAGAAGATCTCGGCTTTGCCGATATCCGCGTCGGTAACGGAACCGGCGAAGCTCTGGCCGCGCTCATCGCCGCGACCATCGGAACTCGGGCAAAACGGCCGCTCCTCTATCTGACAGGAACGCCGCGCTCCGAAGGGCTGGAAAGCGCGCTTAGGCAGAGCGGCATCGATCACGAAGCGGTGGAATGCTATCGCATGGAACCCATCGCCCACTCCGCTGGCGCCTTGCAGGACGCCACCCGGACTGGGCCATTCGGCGCCGTTCTACTCTACTCCCGTGAAACGGCCAGCCGGCTCGCAATCCTCCTGTCCGAGAGTGGCATCAGCGCTCCCTCCTTCGCTTCGCGCTACCTTTGCCTCAGCGCTGCGATCGCCGATGCGCTGCCGCACGACGCGATGCGGGAGGTTGCCGCAAGGCCCGACGAAGAAAGCCTTTTCAGCATCCTCTAATGCCGAATTCAACCAAAATTGGAACGAAGGGGCTTTCCCTCGTCGTTTGGGCTGACTAGGTTTGAGAAGAGCCGACAGGAACCAACGGTAAGAGGTCACCATGGTATCGGAAAACCCGCCGCGCCGCTCGAAGTCCGAGAAGGAACCGCTGACGATCGACCTCGAAGCGGAAAAAACAGTTGTGGAACCGGAGAAGGAAGAAGCAAGCCGCGAGACGATAACGGACCCCGCGGCAACGCGCATCGAAGTCGACGCAACGTCGGATGAAGCAGCGGTCGACAGCGGTGACGACAGCGCTGCAGGCTCCCGCCTTGAGGAGGAAATCGAGGAGCAGCGCGCGGATGCGGCGGCCGATGCTGCCGCGGCTGCTTTCGCCGAAGAGCCACCACATGTCGTGACGCGTGATCCCGAGCCAACGCCGCGGCAAAAGCCGGTCTCCAGCTCCGGCGCACTTGCTGCCGGCATCGTCGGCGGCCTCGTCACGCTGCTCGGGTTCGGCGGTCTGCAATATGCGGGCTTCATCCCGGCGCTTGGACCCGATCGCAGCGCCGGCGTCGGACAATCCGTGTCCGAGGAGCTGCAGGCACTGCGCGATCAGATCGCAGCACTGCCCACGCCCGCCGCAGTCGTCGACAATACCGCGCTCGAAGGCCGCATCGCTGCTCTCGAACAATCCGCCTCTCAACCGGGCACGAACGGCGCGCCGAGCGCCGAGGTCGAACCGCTGAAGGCGCAGATCGACACCCTCACCAAGGAACTTGCAGGACTGAAGACGGCACTTGCCGACGCCCAACAGGCGGCGACAACAGAGAAGGCGGAACTGACGAGCCGCATCGAATCCGCCGAGCAGAAGCTGAACGAGCCGGTCAACGACATCCAGATGGCAAGGGCGGTCGCGGTCACCGCGCTGAAGTCGGCAATCGATCGCGGCGGCCCCTTCCTTGCCGAACTGGACGCGCTGCGTAGCATCGCACCGGACGAACAGGCCGTCGCCGCCCTGGCCCAGGATGCACAGGTCGGCGTCCCGACCCGCACCGATCTGCGCCGCGAGTTCCCCGATACCGCCGACGCCATGCTCGACGCCCTCAATCAACCCGATCCGAACGAGGGCATCTTCGACCGGCTGGTGTCCAGCGCCATGTCCGGCATTCGCGTACGCCCTGTCGGCAGCGTCGAAGGCGAGACACCGGAAGCCATCATCGCCCGCATCGAGGACAAGCTGAACAATGGCGATCTCAAGGGCGCGGCACTGGAATGGGAGGGCTTGCCGGCCGCCGCCAAGCCGGTAGGCGAGGCCTTCAAGGCCAAGCTCGACCAGCGCCTGCGCGTCGAAGGCGTGATCGATGCCGCCGTCGCCGCGACAATGGCAAAGCCAGGCACAGAGGGCTGAGGGGACCAGACATGATCCGCATTCTGATTTTCATCCTGATCGTGCTTGGTCTCGGCCTCGGCTTCGCGTGGCTCGCGGACCGACCGGGTGAACTTTCGCTCATCTGGCAGGGGCAGCTCGTCGAGATGAGCCTGATGCGCGCCGCATCGCTGCTGATCTCGTTGATCGCGGCTGTGCTGATCGCCGTCTGGCTGGTGCGCACCATCTGGCTCTCGCCCCACACGGTCACCCGCTATTTCCGCGCCCGCAAGCGCGACCGGGGCTACCAGGCGCTTTCGACCGGCCTGATCGCCGCCGGTGCCGGCGACGCCAACCTCGCTCGCAAGATGACCGCCCGCACCCGTGGATTGATCAGCGCCGACCAGGAGCCGCTGATCCACCTGCTCGAGGCCCAGACAGCGCTCATCGAAGGCAAGTATGACGACGCGCGCCGCAAGTTCGAGCTGATGGCCGACGATCCGGAGACCCGCGAGCTCGGGCTGCGTGGCCTCTATCTCGAAGCCAAGCGTCTCGGCGCCCATGAGGCCGCCCGGCAATATGCCGAACGCGCCGCCGAGAAGGCACCGCACCTGCCCTGGGCCGCGCTCGCGACGCTCGACAGCCAGAGCCAGGCCGGGCAGTGGGACGACGCTCTGCGTCTTCTCGACCAGAGCCGTGCTGCCCATGTGGTCGACCGCAAGGAGGCGGATCGCAAGAAGGCCGTGCTTTTGACCGCCCGGGCCATCACCAAGCTCGACGGCGACATGAAGGCGGCACGCGACGATGCGCTCGCCGCGCTGAAGCTCGACGAACATCTGGTGCCGGCCGCGCTGACCGCCGCCAAGGCGTTGTTTCGCGAGGACAACCTGCGCAAGGGGACTTCGATCCTCGAGAAGAACTGGAAGCACGAGCCGCACCCGGACGTGGCGCGGCTCTATGTGCGCGCCCGTGGCGGCGACACCGCTGTCGACCGTCTGAAGCGGGCGCGCAAGCTTGAAGCCTTGAGGCCCAACAATGCCGTGGCCATGGCCGCCGTCGCCGAAGCCGCGCTCGAGGCGCGCGAACTGCTTCTGGCCCGCACCAAGGCGGAAGCTGCCGCGAGACTCGATCCGACCGAGAGCGTCTTCCTGCTGCTCGCCGATATCGAAGAGGCAGATACCGGCGACGAGGGCCGCATCCGCCACTGGATGGCGCAGGCGCTGCGTAGCCCGCGGGATCCGGCCTGGACTGCCGACGGCGTGACGTCGCCGACCTGGCTGCCGGTCTCGCCGGTCAGCGGACGGCTCGATGCGTTCGAATGGCAGGCGCCGCCGCATACGCTTTCGGCGACCGTCGACCACGACCAATCCACCGCCGATGAGGCGATCCGTAGCCTGCCGCCGGTGACGGTGGAGCCACATGCACATGAACCGGCACCCGCAGCCCGCCGCAGCGAAGCGCCCGTCATCCTCGAGGCCGAGGAGCCGCGCCCGGAACCACAGCCGATCAAGGTGACGGAGCGGAAAGCGCCCGAACCGATTGCCGACAAGACTCCGGTGAAGAGGACGGCGAAGGAAGAGGCTGCCAACGGCGAGCATATGCCTGATCCCTTCTTCGGCCGCCCGCCGGACGATCCCGGCGTGCGCGATCCAGCCACCGGCGAGAAGGCGCCGGAAAAGGCCAGTTTCCGATTGTTCTGAATTCTCAAGGGGCTGTGGCAAGATACATGTTTGAACGCTTACGGACGTTTCTCGACGGCCTGACCGGCCCGGCGACGCGGATAGAGCGCGGCGATCCGCGCGTGGCCGTCATCGCCCTCTGTTTCCAGGTGATGGAGGCCGACGGCCGGATCCTCGCGTCCGAACGGCGCAAAATGCGCTCGGTTGTCAAGAAGCACTACAAGCTCGATGACGCCTCCCTTGCCGCACTGATCGAAGCGGGCGAGACGGCGGAAAGCGAAGCGATCGACTACTACCAGTTTACCGCCGAACTCAAACGCCACCTCTCGGAAGAGCAGCGCATCGAACTGGTCGGAATGCTCTGGGATGTCGTCTACGCCGACGGCGAGCGCAGCGAGATGGAAGACCACGTGATCTGGCGCATCGCCGATCTGCTCGGCGTCTCCGGTCGCGACCGGGTGCTGCAGCGGCAGGAGGCTGCGGCGAGAAGCGACACCGTCGAGGACGCCGAGCCGCAACAGGAAAACTGAAATGCCGATGCCCGACGCAAGCTCCCGAAAACCAGTCCTGATCGTGCTGCATCAGGAGCGGTCGAGTGCCGGCCGTGTCGGCCAGATTCTGGAGCAGAAGGGCTTTCGGCTCGACATCCGCCGGCCGGCACTGGGTGACGAGCTGCCACCGACCCTGGAACATCACAGTGGCACGATCATCTTCGGCGGCCCGATGAGCGCCAATGACGAGGAAGAGTTCGTTCGCCGCGAGATCGACTGGCTTTCGGTCCCGCTCAAGGAGAACAAGCCCTATCTCGGCATCTGCCTCGGCGCCCAGATGCTGGCGCGCAATCTCGGTGGCTCCGTGGCGCCTCACCATCAGGGCATGACCGAGATCGGCTGGTACCCGCTGGTCGCAACCGAAGCCGGCAGGGCGCTGATGGACTGGCCGGCCATGGTCTACCATTTTCACCGCGAAGGTTTCGACCTGCCTACCGGCGCCGAACTGCTGGCGACGGGTGATACCTACCCCAACCAGGCCTTCCGCTATGGCGACAATGCCTGGGGCATTCAGTTCCATGGCGAACTGACCCGCGCGATGATGCACCGCTGGGTCGTGCACGGCGCGCACCGCTTCGAGATGCCCGGTGCCCAGGTGGGCAAGGCGCATCTCGATGGCCGCATGCAGCACGACGGACCACTGCGCACCTGGATGGAAAACTTCCTAGAACTGATCTTCCTGCGCGACGAGCGGCCGAAGGCAATTCCAGGAAAAGGGTGAAGCGGTCTTCCGTTGGGGCGGCTTTGTTCAAAAGAACAGCCTGACGGTCCGTAACCCGCCTACTTGTGGTGGTCGGGCACGTCCAGCGTGTCGATCTTGCGCAATTGCGGGAAACCAAGAGCCCAGAGCCCGGACACGAGCAGCGTGCCCATGCCGCCGAAGGCCACCGCAAAGACCGCGCCGAAACCGGACGCCATCATGCCGGCGCGGAATTCGCCGAGCTCGTTCGACGCGCCGATGAAGACCATGTTGACGGCATTGACGCGGCCGCGCAGCTCATCCGGCGTCCAGAGGGTGATCAGGATTTCGCGCACATAGACCGAGATCATATCGGCAGCGCCCATGACGACGAGCGCAGCTATCGAGATCCACGGCGTCGCCGAAAGGCCGAAGATAACAGTACCGAGCCCAAAGAGCGCGACACCGATGAACATGTAGAAGCCGGCGCGATGGCGGATCGGATGTGCCGCCAGCCAGACGGCCATGCTGACGGCACCGATGCCGGGAGCGGCGCGCAGGAGGCCGAGACCCCAGGGACCCAGATCGAGAATATCGCGGGCAAAGACCGGCATCAGCGCCACCGCACCGCCAAGCAGTACGGCGAAGAGATCGAGCGATATCGCGCCCAGAACCACCTTCTCCGCCTTGATGTAGCGGAAACCGGCGGTGATCGTCTCCCAGCTCTGGGCGGAGGCCTGCGTACGGGTCGCCGGCTTCGGGATGGCAAAGACCATCAGCGCGGATGCCAGGAAGAAGCAGACGCCGACAGCATAGGGAACGACAGCACCGAGCGCGTAGATCAGGCCGCCCGCGACCGGGCCGACGATCATCGCGGTCTGCCAGGACGTCGAATTCCAGGCGATCGCGTTGGGCAGGTCTTCCGGCGGCACGAGGTTGGGCGCCAATGACTGGGACGCCGGCGCCAGGAAGGCGCGCTCGATGCCGAAGACGACCAGGATGGCGTAGACTGGCCAGGGCGAAAACAGTCCGGATACCGTCAGCAACAGCAGTGCCGTCGCGCAGAGCGTGCTGACGACCATGCAGATCCCCATGATCATGCGCCGGTTGTAGCGGTCCGCGGCCGAGCCTGTGACGAGGATCAGCACCAGAGACGGCAGAAACTGGAAGAGGCCGATCAGACCGAGATCGAAAGGGTCGCGCGTAAGGTCATAGATCTGCCAGCCGACGGCGACAGAAATGATCTGGATTGCGAAGTAAGCGAGGAACCGAGAGAAGAAATAGCGGCGATAGCCGACATGCCGAAAGGCGGCAAAACGGTGCGAGGCATGAACGGCGGACATGCGGAAGGGGCTCCTGGTGAGACTCGGTCGTCATGCGCTCCCATGTTAAACATGATCGCGCCCGACAAACCGGCGTACTTGCTCGTTTAGGTCTCAATGTCTACATGTCTGTCAATAACGATTTGGAGACCGGCATGCTTGCTGTCATCGGCACCTTGAACTTCATCATCAACATCGCGTGGTTTCTGGTCATCGCGTCGGCCATCTTTTCCTGGCTCTACGCGTTCAACGTCATCAACGTGAACAACCAGGCGATCAACATGATCGGCCGTTCGCTCTACCAGCTGACGGAGCCGCTCTATCGCCCGATCCGCCGCGTCCTGCCCGACATGGGCGGCGTGGACCTGTCGCCTCTCGTCGTGCTGGTGATCCTCTATTTCATCCAGCTGTTCCTGAACACGACGATCGCACAGGCACTGCTTGGCTAAACGATGGCCAATCCGGCCTTCACCGCGCATGGCGACCACGTTCGCCTGACGGTGCGCTTGACGCCAAACGGCGGTCGCGATGCCATTGATGGCTTGGAAGCGGCCGCCGACGGAGAAGAACATCTGAAAGTGCGCGTCAGCGCAGTTCCGGAAAAAGGCAAGGCCAACCAGGCGCTGATTGTCCTTCTTTCCAAGAAGCTCGGGCTCGCAAAGAGCAAGCTTTCCCTCCTTTCAGGCGAAACGCAGCGCAAAAAAATCCTCCGGATCGATGGCGACCCGGAGGACATATTGAGGCGACTTGCGGACCTTGTCGGCCGTTAAGCTTACTTGGCGCCCTTGGCGCGCTCGACGGCTTCCTTGATCAGCTGCCGCGCGACGGAAGCATCCTTCCAGCCGAAGATCTTCACCCACTTGCCGGGCTCCAGATCCTTGTAGTGCTCGAAGAAGTGCTCGATCTGCTTGAGCGTGATTTCCGGTAGATCGGTGTATTCATGCACCTTGTCGTAACGCTGGGTCAGATGGCCGGACGGAACGGCGATGATCTTTTCGTCCTTGCCGGAGTTGTCTTCCATCATCATCACGCCGATCGGGCGGACGTTGATGACGCAGCCCGGAACCAGCGGACGGGTGTTGCAGATCAGAACGTCGATCGGGTCGCCGTCATCAGACAGCGTGTGCGGCACGAAGCCGTAGTTACCCGGATAGGTCATCGGCGTGTAAAGGAAACGGTCGACGACCAGCGTGCCGGCTTCCTTGTCCATCTCGTACTTGATCGGATGGCCGCCGACCGGAACTTCAACGATGACGTTGACATCTTCTGGTGGATTCTTTCCGATGGAAATCGCGTCGATGCGCATGGATCTACTCCAGGGTCGGTTTGAGAAGTTTGCCCGTCGGATAAAGGGAAACATGCCGCGATGCAACATAACTTTCGTCCGTAGCGCAGATTCAACCGGTCGTTTCGTGCCGCCCGAGCGACCGCCACAGGTTCCCAATTCTCGTTCGAGGGAGTGCAAGATGATCGGAAGGGTTGCAAGCCTGGCGCTGTTGTTGTCCGCCGGGCCGGTGATGGCCAACGAGAGCGTCTACATCGACATCGGCCGCGACAAGTGCAAGACGATCGAGGAGGAAGAGGGCATGTATGCGCTCATGACCTGCCCCGGTCATGGCGATTACCCAGTCCGGTTCAAGGAAGCAGACATCCGCCAGAGCGTCTCGTTCGGCTATCTGAACCAGCGCTATGCCGACGAGGCATTCGAGAGCTTCATCCCGTTCAACCATACCGGCACGACGGTGGAGTGGCGTATCGCGAAGGACGGCACGCCGGTCGCGACGATCCTGCGCTGGTTCATCGAAAACACGGACGCCACGGGCGCGTCGGTCCCGGCGCTTCAGGGCCAGGTCCTCGTCATCTCCAAGGTTGCCGGGAAGGATGATGGCAAGGGCTGCGTTGCCGGCTATGTCGATGCGCTTGCCAATCCTGATCCTAATGCGCTTGCCCGCAAGCTCGCCGACGAAGTGGCGCCGACCTTCCGCTGCGGCATCGACAAGCCGGCCTATCACGGCACGCGCGGCGACAAGGCCGCCGAACCCAACAATGAGCTGCCTGAGTAAGTCCCTGGTTTCCGTATTGCGACCGGGCCGATACCAGGCCTAGTTCCAGGCGAAGCCGACCTTCTTCAGGTGCTTGTCGCCGAAATCTTCCATGCCTTCGGCAATGTCCGTGCCACCCGCACCCTGGAAGAACTGGTAGGCGTGCTCGCTGTCCTCGAGGCACCAGACGACGAGACCGCGGCAGCCGAGCGAACGCAGCAGGCTCTTCGCCTCGCCGAAAAGGACCCGCCCGAGGCCGATACCCTGATATTCGGGCCTGAGATAGATCTCGTAGATCTCGCCTTCCTGCGGCAGGGCCTTGGCGCGGCTGAGGCCGAGCGTTGCATAGCCGGCAATGGTTCCGGCGACGTCAACGACGAGCAACGTCGCAGGGCCGCGGGTCGCCTTGCGCCACCAGGTCTCGTCGCGGCGGTTGACCATCTGGACGAGCGGACGATGGGGGATGAGACCGCCATAGGCTTGCAACCACGAAACGCGGTGCACATCGGCAATTGCCGACGCTTCCTGCGGCTCTCCTGGCCGAATCTCTATCGAAACAGTCTTCATGACTCGCGACTCTAAACGCACACGGGGCGAACAGGAATCCCGCCCGGTTGCCGGCCAGCGTTAACCCACAGGCAACTTTAACGGCACCCTATGGAAGGTTAACGCCTTTTTAACTTTATCCGCAAGTCGCCCATCCGTGGCACACACAGCAAAAAACCCCGGATCGCTCCGGGGTTTTTTCAGGCTCGGCAATGTCAGAAGGCTTATGCCGCGCCGGCGGTGCGGGCCTTCTCGAAGCGCTTGCGATCGTTCGGATCGAGATGCATCTTGCGCAGACGGATCGACTTCGGCGTCACTTCGACGAGCTCGTCGTCCTGGATCCAGGAGAGCGCGCGCTCAAGCGTCATGCGGATCGGCGGCGTCAGACGAACGGCTTCGTCCTTGCCGGCAGCGCGCATGTTGGTGAGCTTCTTGCCCTTGAGAACGTTCACTTCCAGGTCGTTGTCGCGGGTGTGGATGCCGATGATCATGCCGGCATAAACCTTCTCGCCCGCGTCGATGATCATCGGACCGCGGTCTTCGAGGTTGAACATCGCGTAGGCAACCGATTCGCCGGCGTCGTTGGAGAGCAGAACGCCGTTCACGCGGCCACCGATCTCGCCCTTGTAGGGCTGGTAGGCGTGGAACAGGCGGTTCATGATCGCCGTGCCGCGGGTGTCGGTCAGAAGTTCCGACTGGTAGCCGATCAGGCCACGGGTCGGGGCGAAGAACACCAGACGGACGCGGTTGCCGCCGGACGGACGCAGCTCGACCATTTCGGCCTTGCGCTCCGACATCTTCTGCACGACGACGCCGGAATGCTCTTCGTCAACGTCGATGACCACTTCTTCGATCGGCTCGAGCAGCTGGCCGTTGTCATCCTTGTGCATGACGACGCGCGGACGCGAAACGGCAAGCTCGAAGCCTTCGCGGCGCATGGTTTCGATCAGAACCGCAAGCTGCAGTTCGCCACGGCCCGACACGAAGAACGAATCCTTCTCGGAGGATTCCTCGATCTTCAGCGCGACGTTGCCTTCGGCTTCCTTGAACAGGCGGTCGCGGATGACGCGGCTCGTGACCTTGTCGCCTTCGGTGCCGGCAAGCGGGCTGTCGTTGACGATGAACGACATGGTGACCGTTGGCGGGTCGATCGGCTGAGCGGTCAGCGCTTCGGCAACGGACGGATCACAGAACGTGTCGGCGACGGTGCCCTTGGTAAGGCCGGCGATCGCGACGATGTCGCCCGCATGCGCTTCGTCGATCGGCTGACGCTCGATGCCGCGGAAGGCGAGGATCTTCGAGATGCGGCCATTTTCGAGCAGCTTGCCATCCTGGCCCAGAACCTTGACGGCCTGGTTCGGCTTCAACGTGCCCGAATGGACGCGGCCGGTGATGATGCGACCGAGGAAGGGGTTGGCTTCGAGAATTGTGCCGATCATGCGGAACGGACCGTCAGCGACCGTCGGCTCCGGCACGTGCTTGAGCACGAGATCGAGCAGCGGCGCCATGCCCTGGTCCTTCGGACCTTCCGGGTTGACGTTCATCCAGCCGTCGCGGCCCGAGCCGTAGAGGATCGGGAAGTCAAGCTGCTCGTCGGAGGCGTCGAGGTTGGCGAAGAGGTCGAAGACTTCGTTGATGACTTCTTCGTGGCGACCATCCGGACGGTCGATCTTGTTGATCGCGACGATCGGCTTCAGGCCGACCTTCAGCGCCTTGCCGACCACGAACTTGGTCTGCGGCATCGGACCTTCGGACGCGTCGACTAGAACGATGGCGCCATCCACCATCGACAGGATGCGCTCGACTTCGCCGCCGAAGTCGGCGTGGCCGGGGGTGTCGACGATGTTGATGCGCACGCCATTCCATTCAACCGAAGTCGCCTTGGCGAGAATGGTGATGCCGCGCTCTTTTTCGATGTCGTTGGAGTCCATGACGCGTTCGGCAACGCGCTGGTTTTCGCGGAACGAGCCCGACTGCTTCAGGAGCTCGTCAACAAGGGTCGTTTTCCCATGGTCAACGTGCGCGATAATCGCGATGTTACGAATGCTCATTTTTCGTCTCGGAGGTTCAGGGCAAGCCCCGATGGGCCACGCCGCTTTTTCAATGGTCGCGCTCATACAGGTTTTTTTGCGATTGCGAAAGGGGGCGCACGCATCAGCGCCGCGGTCAAATGCCGGTAGGCCATGGGTTTGCACCCGTCAGGGGGCTCGCGTGAGGGATTTGGAAAGCGATTGGCCACGACCAGATTCGTCATGCAATCGCGGCCGGATCGAGGGTCACGCGCCAGAGTTCCTGGTCTTGCCGGTCCATCAATCGGACCGTCATCTGCTGCGTCTGACCGTTGATATCGACGATGCCGAAGAACTGCAGACCGGCCGATGGCGGCAGGTTGCTGTCGATGCCGCCGCCCGAGGCCTTGATGAACCGGACCTCAGGCCCGAAGGTCATGTCGAGCTCCTTCGGCCCATAGGTGCCGGAATGAAGCGGGCCGGAAACGAACTCCCAGAACGGTGTGAATTCCTTGAAGGCGGCGCGCGACGGATCGTAGTGGTGCGCAGCCGTGTAATGCACGTCCGCCGTCAGCCAGACGAGGTTGTCGATGCCGTTGTCACGGATGAAGGCGAGCAGATCGGCGAACTCCAGCTCGCGCCCTTTCGGCACGCCGTTGTCGCCGTTGGCGATCGCATCCGAGCCGCGCCGGTTGGCGTAATCGTCCCAGACGACGAGCCCGATCGGCATGTCGCAGGCGATCACCTTCCACACCGCACGCGAGGCGGCAAGCTCGCGCTTCAGCCAATCCGCCTGACGCCAGCCGAACAGCGTGCCGCCGCCGTCCTCGCCCTGGTTGGCGCCGCGATAGGAGCGCAGGTCGACGAAGAATACATCGAGCAGCGGGCCGTAGCCGACCTTGCGGAAGATGCGGCCGGGCTGCGTTGCCGGCGTCCGTATCGGCGTCATCTCGTGGAATGCCCGGGCGGCTCGCTCCGCATAGACGGCGACATCCTTTTCCGGATAACGCGCATCGTCGCGAAGATCCGTCGAGGCCGACCAGTTGTTCAGCACCTCATGGTCGTCCCATTGATAAAAGGTAGGACAGACGGCATTCAGCTGCCGCACGTGATCGTCGAGCAGATTGTATTTCCATTGCCCGCGATATTCCTCGAGCGTGCGCGCCACGTCGCGCTTCTCGTGGGTCACCACCCGGTTCTTCCAGAGACTGCCATCGCGCAGCGGGATCTCGTCGGGAATAGGATTGTCGGCGTAGATCGTGTCGCCGGAATGGATGAAGAAATCCGGTTCGTGCTGTCGCATGGTCGAATAGGTCTTCATGCCGACATCGTCGATACCCCAGCCCTGGCCGGCCGTATCGCCCGACCAGACGAAACGGACCGAGCGCTTGCGCAGAGGCGCCGTGCGAAAACAGCCGATCACCGGATCGGAGACACGGTTGACGTCGTAGAGATCCGTGGCGGTGAAGCGGTAGAAAATGTCCTGGTCCGGGAGCAGTCCGTCGAGCGAACATTTCACTGCGCAATCGGTCTGCGGCGTCGCCGTGAGATCGGCAAGGCGAACCGGATTGGTGAAGCTCTCGGTGGTCGAATACTCGACCGTCACCCGCGACGGCCGATCCACCCGCGTCCAGATCATGCCGGAGGACGTATCGACATCGCCCGATTGCACGCCGTGAACAAACTCCGGCCGGCCATAGCCTCGGGCGTAGAAGGGTGTCGCAAGTCCCGATGAAGCCACGAAGCCTGCGGCACCGGCGGACAGAAGGAAAGAACGCCGGGAAAGCGTCTTGAAGATATCGGTCAAACAGACCTCCGATTCGGCAGCGCAATCGCGCGTGCCGGACCTTTGGTCATGCCGATGTCAGCGACGTAACAGCGGCATGAAACTATTTGAACGGTTTGGCGACAGTTCGGTGAAGGTCGGACTGCCTCGTCGGTCGTCGGAGCCATGGCTTTCGCCGCCAATGCTGTTATCAAAGAACATGGCTCGGCAGCATTCGTGAATCCGGGCAATGATCCCGCCTCATGCCGCCGCGCGGCAACATCGAAATCGACAGGTCACATCGTGCCTCACTCCACCAACGCTCCCGCCCGCGACCGCCTGGAACAGATCCTGAGCCGGCTCAACGACCGCCGGCACGAAGAGAAAGCCTTCGTGCGCCTCTATGCGGAAACTGCCCGTGCGGAAGCCGATGCTGCAGACCGCCGCCGACGGGACGGCGCCAGCCTCGGTCCGCTCGACGGCAAGATCGTTTCGATCAAGGACCTCTTTGACGTCGCAGGCGAACCCACGCTTGCCGGCTCCATCATCCGCCGCAGCGCCGCGCTTGCCGAGAAAGATGCCCTCGTCGTCCAGCGGTTGCGCGAAGCCGGCGCGGTCATCATCGGCAAGACCCATATGACCGAATTCGCCTTCACGGCCGTCGGCCTCAATCCGCACTATCCGGTGCCCGGCAACGCCACCGACCAGCGCCTCATCCCCGGCGGTTCTTCTTCCGGTGCTGGGGTTTCAGCGGCCGAAGGCACCTGCGACATCGCCATCGGTTCCGACACCGGCGGCTCCATACGCATCCCCGCGGCGCTGAACGGCATCGTCGGCTTCAAGCCGACCGCCAGCCGCATTCCTCTCGATGGCGCCTTCCCGCTGTCGCCGAGCCTCGATTCGGTCGGCCCCCTCGCCCGCACCGTTACCGATTGTTTCTTTGCCGACACCGTGATGGCCGGCGAGCAACCGATGCCCCTTGTCGCGCGCCCGATTGCAGGCCTTCGCATTGGCATCCCTCGGGGAAGGCTGCTCGAAGAGCTTTCACCCGAGATCGCCGACGCCTTCACGGCAAGCCTCGACCGGCTCGCCAGATCGGGCGCCGAGATCGTCGACTGCACGTTCGACGATTTGATCCAAGGGCTCCGCGAGGCAACGAAGATCGGGTCGATCGCCGGCCTGGAAGCAAGCCGCGTTCATGCCGACTGGCTCGGCGACGAGGCAGCCCCGGTCGATGACAGGGTCAAGGCGCCGTTGCGGCGCCGTCTCGTCGTGCCGGATGCCGCCGTCGCTGCCCTGTTGGAAACACGGCGCGCGCTTGCCGCTGCAATGGACGAACGAATTTCGGGCTACGATCTCATCGCCCTCCCGACAACGCCGATCGCCGCCGTGCCGATCGCCAGCGTGGAGGCCGACGAAGCCGAATACGACCGGGTCGAAGGCCTGCTTCTGCGCAACTGTCAGGTCGCCAACCAGTTTGACCTCAACGCCATCACGTTGCCGATGCCGGGCCTCACGCGCCCGGCCGGCTTGATGCTGATGGGCAGGAATGGCACCGATGCGCGCGTGCTGGCGGCGGCTCTCTCGGTGGAGGCGCTGCTGCGGAACGGCTGACAGCGATCTGTCGTCGCCGCATTGCTGCTAGATTGTGAACCAACCGGGTCGGCGGGCAGGGATACCGCCCATCATGTCGGAGAAATGCACCCACTCAGTGCATGGTCTCGCCGGCAATCTCGTCGCTCAAGATACGAAAGGCGTCTTCGAGCGCTGCAACCAGCGCATCGGTCAGCTCGTCGCCGTCATTGTTGGCGAGATAGAGGGCGACCATCGAATCGGATGGGTCGCGGTAGTGCTCGATTTCATTCGACATATCATTGTCCTTCATTCGCCGTGTCACATCCCGGCCATTGAAGTGACGATAGGCGAAGGGACTTGCGTAAAGCTGGATGCATGATGCCCGACGAAGGGCACTCTGCACGCAGCATTGCGTTATTCTCCATGCGCTCCCTAACCGGATCGACCGACAAAGGATAGAGGATAGCGACCTATTTCGCTCGCGCCGGGCGCGCGAGCGCGCTAGAGCATGTCGCGGACGAATGACGCGGGAATGAGCATGTCGAAGAAAATCAAGCGCGATGAAACCGGTGACGCGCAGCGCCTGAAGCTCGATTTCCCAGACATCCATGCGGATCTCATGGCCGGTCGCATCCCGTCACTGCGCAAGGCGCTTGTCGCGGCAGGGCTCAAGGACGAGCGCACCCGTCTCGACAAGCTCAAGAATTCCTGGGCCAAGGCAAACCCCGCCGAGCGTGAGGCTTTCCTGAAGTGGCTGAGCAGCAATGGCGCCGTGGAACCGGCTGCCCCACAAGCTGAAACCGACCCGCCAATCGTCGCGCACCAAGTCGCGGCGATTGCCAGCGGTCGCTATCTGCTTCCCGAAACGATCGCCGAAATCCGCACCATCATGAATCGCCGCCGGATGCGGGCGAACGACATCATGGCCGAGATGGGTTTCGCAGGCGACGACATGTCCCTCACCCGCGCCTTGTCCAAAGGGGCGAGCCTTCGACTGTCGGTCATCGCCGCGCTGGAAAGCTGGCTCCGCAGCAACGCCGCGGGTTGAGCCGACCGGGCGATTTCAGGTCTTCGGCGTCACCTTTCTCTCCTGGTTCCGACGCGCTTTGCGCGCGTAGCGGTCGCTATCGCGTTCAATGCGGAAAAATTGCAACCTAAAACTGAGCCGCTCCTTGAAAGCACAAAAGCGGTGCTTTATGTAATTGTCCATGGCTCAGAGCAACCACACGTCGATCTTGTGCTACGATCTCGCGCCGGACGAGGAGGCCAGACACGCGCTCGAGGAAACCTTCGTTGCCTACGCCAACATGCTGGCGATGCTCGATGAACTGGCCGGTGAAAAGGCCGGCGCCAACCTCGTGACGCTGCACGAGCTTGCCTACGAGACAGTCCGGGAGCGCACCGGACTTCCGGCGCGCATGGTCACGCTGGGACTGCGCGACTTCGCGGCGAACCGGGGACAGGCGGCCAGCGCCGGAAGGCTGCCGCTGGACGACAAGCTTTTTGCCATCAAGGGACCGTCGGATCTGACCGTCGCCACCGTGCGCGGTCGCGTCGCGATCCCCTACGACGTCGCCGGTTATTCCCCCGGCACCTTGAATATCTTCGCCGCCCAGCTCGTTGCACAGGACGGCGGCTATCAGATCCACATCGGCGTCACCACGCATTCCGACCGAACGGAGAAGAAAATGATGACGAATGAAGGCATCCTATCCCGCATGGGCCGCTTGATCGCCGGCCTCGCCAACGCCGCCGTCGACAAGGCGGAAGGCAGCAACAAGATCGTGATCGTCGAGCAGGCGCTTCGCGAAATCGACGCGGCCGCCGAAGAGGCCCGGGTCGATATCGGCCAGGCACGCGCCGAGGAGTACCGCATTCTTAGCCGCCGCGACGAAATCGGCGCCGATCTCGAAAAGCTGGACGAAAAGATCCGGACCGCGATCTCGGCCGCTCGGGAGGATCTCGCCAAGGCCGGTGTCGCGCGCCAGATCGATCTGGAATCGCAGCTTGCGGCTCTGGACAAGGCGCTGGCCGGCGCCCGCACCGATCTCGAAGAGGGCCAGCAGGCGCTGCAGGCGGTCCTTGCCACCCGCCGCGAAGCCGAAGCGCGGCTCGCCGATCTCAAGCGCAGCATCGCCCAGTTCCCCGACAGCAAAGCTGCAGGCCTGACAAAGGCCAGCCCAGTGGACGGTGCGGCCCGTGCCGCCGCCGCCGTCTCCCGCGCGACGGGAGTCCCAGGCGGAGATCACAGCAACAGCGCCGAACTGGATGAGCTCGATCGCCTGCATCGCGACAGGGCAATCGAAGCAAGGCTGGCCGCGCTCAAGGCAAGGCAGCACTAACGCCCATGCTGTTCTTCCTCGCCCCGGAATCCCTGCCATTCGCGATTGCGGCGGTGATGCTGGCCGCGTTTACCGGCATCGAGATCCTCTGCCTGCTGCTCGGCTTCTCGCTGGGCGAGGCGATCGACAAGGCCTGGCTGGACGACCACAACGCGCTGGGCGGACTGATGTCCTGGTTCAATGTCGGCGGCGTGCCGCTGCTTGTACTGCTGATGCTCTTCCTCGGCCTCTTCGCCATGACCGGTTTTGTCATTCAGGCGGTGGCAGGAGCCCTGTGGGCGCCGCTGCCGGCGCTTGCCGCGGCCCTGCCGGCATTCGCCTTCTCGCTCCCCGCAGTTCGTGTGTCGAGCCGGTGGGTGGCGAAGATCGTCCCGCGTGACGAAAGCTATGTCGTCGACCTCGGTGATTTCGTCGGCCGCAGCGGCGAAGTCACCGTCGGTCCGCTGGACCAGGGCCTGCCGGGGCGCATCCGCCTCAAGGATCGCCACGGCAACTGGCATGTGCTGCGGGCGAGGGCCGCCCGCAACGAGCAGCCGATCGCCATCGGCGCGCAGGTGCTGATCGTTGATCGCGCATCAGACATTTTTATCGCGATATCCGCGCCGTCGGACCTGCTGACGCCGCCAAACCCTTAATCCTTCCTCATCGGAGCAACCATGTTTTACGACCTCTTGGTGCCGGCCGGCATCGGCATTGTCCTGATCCTCGGCATCGGTTTTGTACTTGCATCGCTCTATACCCGCTCCAGCCGCGACGAGGCCTATGTGCGCACCGGTCTCGGCGGTCAGAAAGTGGTCCTCGACGGCGGCTCGATCGTGCTGCCGATCTTCCACTCGATCGCCCGCGTCAACCTGAAGACGCTGCGCCTCGAAGTCCGGCGCGGCGAAGGCGATGCGCTGATCACCAAGGACCGCATGCGCGTAGACATCGGCGCGGAATTCTATGTCCGGGTGAAGCCGGACGCATCCTCGATCGCGCTCGCAGCCCAGACGCTTGGCGACCGCACCAATGATGCCGAACAGTTGCGTGTTCTGATCGAGGCCAAGTTCGTCGATGGCTTGCGCTCGGTCGCCGCGACGATGAGCCTCGACGCGCTGCAGGAGCAGCGCATGGATTTCGTCAAGGCGGTGCAGGAGGCGGTCGGCGCCGACCTGCAGTCGAACGGTCTCGAACTGGAATCCGTTTCGCTCACCCGCCTGGACCAGACGGACATCAAGCACTTCAACGCCAACAACTTCTTCGACGCCCACGGCCTGGCGGCGCTGACGCGCATTACCGAGGGCCGCAAGAAGGAACGCAACGAGATCGTCCGCGACACCGAAGTCGCGATCGCCCAGAAGGATCTCGAAGCCCGCCAGCAGTCGCTGGCGATCGAGCGCACCAAGCGCGAGGCGGAACTGAACCAGGAACGCGACATCGCCAACAAGTCGGCCGCCACCCGCGCCGAAACCGCCCAACAGGAGCAGGCTGCCAAGCGCGCGGAAGAAGAAGCCCGCATTGCCACCGAACAGGCGATCGCCGAGCGCGAAGCCGCCGCCAAGCAGGTCCGTGAAAGCGCCAACATCGACGCGACCCGATCCGTCCAGCAGCGTGATACCGAAGCCAAGCGCGACCTGCAGATCGTTTCCCAGGAAAGCGCGATTGCCGTCGCCAACAAGAGCCGCGAGGAATCGGAAGCCAAGGCCAAGGCCGAGAACGCCCGTGCGCTGGCGATCGCCGCGGAAGAAAAGGTTGAGACCGCAAAGGCCGTGGAAATTGCCGAACGCGAACGCCAGATCGCCGTCATCGACGCCCGCAAGAACGCCGAAACCGAAGCAACGGCCGTGACCGTCGGCGCCGAAGCCGAAAAGCAGGCGGCCCTCGACCAGGCCGATGCGATCAAGACGCTCGCCACCGCCGAAGCCGAAGCCGCCATCATCAAGGCCAAGGGCGTGCTCGAAACCGGCAAGGCGGCGGCCGAAAGCGAAGCCCTGCTCAACGACGCCCGCAACAAGCTGAGTTCGGCGATCATCGAATTCGAGATCCTGCGCGAACGCATCCGCATCATTCCCGAAGCGCTTGCCGAAGCGGTCAAGCCGATCGAGAAGATCTCGGATATCCGCATCTTCGACACGGGCGGCATGCTCGGCCGCGGCGCCGGCGGCGAAGGCGCCAAGAACGGCATCGGCCTCGGCGACGGCCTGGCGGGCCAACTGCTCGCCTACCAGGCCAACAAACCGGTCCTCGACCAGTTGTTGAAGGAAGCCGGATTTAACGGCGAAAACGCCATCACCTCTCTGCTCGGCGACCTGCAGGCCCCGGCCCCCGTAGAGAAGGCACCGAAGAAGTAAGGCAAGACTGACGCGATCCCTGGCCCCTTGCGGGGCCGGGGACCAACTGGTGAGCACCATCACCGGACCGGTACCGTCAACGGGGCGTCGGCGCGGCATCGGCCCTGCGACAGGCATTGCCCGACCGGCGAAACCGGCGCAACGAGCGGAACGTCCGCCGCCTTGGCTCCCGCTTCTGCAAATATGTAATCGGCTGGTCGAAACACGAGCGCACTTTGGCGGGTGTTGCACGCGTTCAACTTCGCTAGTTCCGCAAGTTGCCGAGAACTGGGCAAATACATCCACAAGTGCTAATATTTTCGCGCCGAGGGTTCCAGACGACCCGGTCTCGCGGACGATATTCATTTAAACGCGAATTGCTTGCAGCCAATTGCCGCGCCGTCGGACGACCGCTCCATGAGTGCTGTCGATGTCCGACGACATCAACGTGGAGGAAAAGCCAATGGCCAGCAATCTTGTTTCCTACATCGCGCAGATGCTTACCCCTGACATGATCGCACGCATCGCTTCAGCGCTCGGGCTGGATAGCAGCAAGGTGCAAGGCGCCGTCAGCGCTGCCATTCCCGCGGTGCTGGCGGGACTGTCCGGCGTTGCGACGCAACCAGGCGGAGCGCAAAAGATAGCCGTTACTGCCAGGCAAAGCGGCGGATCGCTCGACAACCTCATCGGAATGCTCTCGGGCGGCGATCAGACAACGCTTGCCCAGAATGGGTCGCAGATCATTTCGTCACTCTTCGGGGCCAAGAATGGCGGTGCGCTTGCGAGCGCGATCGGCGGGGTCTCCGGCATGGACCAGCGGGCGAGCGGTTCGCTCCTGGCGACGCTTGCTCCCCTCGTCCTGGGTGGCCTTGCCCGGCAGAGCGGCGGGGATCTTAGCGCCAATGGCATCGCCGGACTGCTCGCGAGCCAGAAGGACAACATCGCGGCCGCACTGCCCCCCGGTGCAAGAGAGCTGCTTGGCGGAACGGGTCTGCTCAGCGCACTTGGCGCTTCGGCGCAGACGGCCGCGACCTCGGCAAGCCAGGCCGCCGGTAGCGCCGCTGCAGCGGCGTCGTCCGTCGGTGCAGCCGGTCAACGTGCAGCCGCCGCTGCGGCTCCGTCCGGGTCGCGCAGCTGGCTCTATTGGGTGATTGCCGTGCTCGCGCTTGCAGCCGTGCTCTTCTATCTGTTCGGCAGGCCGAGTGGAGAGGTTGCGCCGCAGGCTGGCACGGCGGGGCCGAGCTTGACGGTCGGCGGGATCGACATCGGCCAGCAAGTCAAGGACAGCATGGCCAGCCTGCAGACAACGCTGACCGGTATCACTGACGCCGCCTCGGCCACGGCGGCCCTGCCGAAGCTTGAGGAGGTCGCAAGCGGGCTCGACAAGGTCAGCGGCGCGGCCGGGCAAATGTCGGCCGAACAGAAGGCAGCCCTTTCGGCTTTGGTCGGACCGATGATGTCGCAACTCAATGGTTTGTTCGACAAGGTTTTGGCCATTCCCGGCGTTTCCGACATTCTGAAGCCCGCGATCGACACGTTGAAGGCCAAGCTCGCCGCCTTGTCTGCCTGATCGGAGACAGCCGCGAGAAGCCATATCCATCGCCGCCGGCCCGGCGAGCATCGCGTGGACCGGCGGCAATTGTCATGGACGAAAGAGAACGAAGGAGGGTCAGCCATGGCTGACAAATCGACATTCACCGCAGACGAATGGACGTTGCTGCTGGAGAGCGTGATGATGGCCGGCATTGCCATGACCGCGGCAGAACCGAGCGGCCTCTGGGGCATGATGAAGGAAGGCATCGCCAACAGCAGCGCGCTTCTGCAGGCAAAGACGGATGCGGCGGCAAGCCCGCTCGTCAAGGCGCTGGTCGCCGACTTCGAGACCTCGGAAGGGCGGACCGCCGCGCGCGACGGACTGCAGGCAAAACTCAAGGGTGCCAAGGCGGCGGACATGAAGGCCAGATGCATCGAAACGTTGCAACAGGCCCGAACGGTAGTCGAGACCAAGGCGCCGGGCGATGTTACGGCCTTCAGCGCATGGCTGTACCAGATCAGCCAGAAGGTTGCGGAAGCCGCCAAGGAAGGTGGTTTTCTGGGCTTCGGCGGCGTCGCCGTCAGCGACGCGGAGAAGGCCACCTTGTCGGAGATTTCCGCAGCGCTGAAGGTCGCCTAGAGACGCTGCACTTCACCGCGGAAACATGGCCCCAGCGTCAATCGGCCCGGCGACGCTCTCGCGCAATTCGCGCTGATGTCGCCGGGTATCGCTTGGAGAACCGCACCATAACTGAAATTGCAAACGATGGAGGCAACGTCGCGCCACGGCGGGGTAGGTCCGCCAGACGGCACCGGGTTGCCTCCTGGCGCAGCGCCAGACCTCGATCGCCATTTCCGGGCACGTGCCGGGATGCACAATACGCCCGGGCGGCCACCGCGAATTGCGGCCGTCTCGCAACATCACACTGTGAAGGAGAAGGGAAGCATGGCGGAGAGGGTGGGATTCGAACCCACGGTACGGTTGCCCGTACGCCGCATTTCGAGTGCGGTGCTTTCGACCACTCAGCCACCTCTCCGCTTTGCTGGTCGGCGCTTGTCTAGCGCGGTCGGGTTCATAGCGGCAGATTCGGGTGCTGGCAAGTGCCTGTTTGAAGAATATGTAACGGCATTGTTGCTTTCGCCTTGACACACACGCGCAAATCCTTGTAATCCGCGCAATGAAGTGGTGTGGCCCAGCCATCCCGCATCGGGTGTGATTTGCGCCCTTTCACCGGTGGATAACCTATAAGGTGTTCCACTCAACTGTCGACTGACAAAAAGACGGCCTTGTCTTCGGGCAGAGAGCCGGATCGAACATGAAAGGATAAAAAATGTTCGCAGTCATCAAGACCGGCGGTAAGCAGTACCGCGTGGCCGCCAACGACGTCCTCACCATCGAAAAGCTGGAAGGCGTTGCAGGCGACAAGATCGAATTCACCGAGATCCTGATGGTCGGCGTTGGCGCCGATGCAACCATCGGCGCTCCGTTTGTCGAAGGCGCCGTTGTCAGCGCTGAAGTTGTTGAGCAGGGTCGCGCCAAGAAGGTCATCGCCTTCAAGAAGCGTCGCCGCCAGAACTCCAAGCGCTCGCGCGGTCACCGCCAGCACCAGACGACCGTCCGCATCCTGGACATCGCTGCTGCCGGTGGCAAGGCAAAGAAGGCTTCGAAGAAGTCTGACGCTGCCGAAGCCGCTGCAAACTGAGTTCCCGGATCTAAGGTTTAAAGGAGAACACCAATGGCACACAAAAAAGCTGGCGGTTCGTCGCGTAACGGTCGCGATTCTGAGTCCAAGCGCCTTGGCGTGAAGAAGTTCGGCGGCGAAAACGTCGTTGCAGGCAACATCATCGTGCGCCAGCGCGGCACGAAGTGGCATCCGGGCGCCAATGTCGGCCTCGGTAAGGACCACACGATTTTTGCACTTACGGCCGGCAACGTGGACTTCCGTACGAAGGCCAATGGCCGTGTGTACGTGTCTGTAATGCCGAAAGCCGAAGCAGCGGAATAAGCCGGTAGCGCTCTAAAACAGCCGGCGTCTCATCGACCCGGCTGACGCACCTGATGGTTCCAAGCCAGACTTCAAAGGGGAGATGGGGCAATACCCAACTCCCCTTTTTCGTTTCTGGAGGAAACCATGCAAACCGAGTTGTTGAGGGAAGACCAATCCCGGTCTCCCGAGCAGAGGCTGAGGCCCCAACGGTCAAGGACCGATTGCCCGATATTGTTGTCACCCAGGCTCGTTCTGCGCGCCCCTCATGAAGACGATATCGACGCCCTTGCCCATCTTGCCAACAATGCCAATGTCGCGACCATGGTCTCGCGCATGCCGCACCCGTATACGACGGCCGATGCCGCCGACTTCGTGCGACGCGCGAAAGCCGGCACGATTGGCAAGTGCGTCTACGCGATTACCAAGGCGGACAATGGTGCATTTCTCGGTTGCTGCGGTATCGAGCCGCATCCCGACGGCAAGACGGCGGAACTCGGCTATTGGTTGGGCGAGCCTTACTGGAACCAGGGTTATGCCACCGAGGCGGCCCAGGTCCTGACCGACATGGCCTTCCGCACCCGCGACATCGACCAGATCGATGCGCGCTGCCGGGTCATGAACCTGGCATCCCGCCGAGTCATCCAGAAGTGCGGTTTCCAGTTCCAGGGCAGCGGCATGGTCGGCAGCCTGGCGCTCGGCGGCTCGATCGCCGTCGAATGGTACCGGCTCGACCGCAAGACCTGGGTCTCCTTGAGAAGCTGGGGAGGCATGCGATGAACGCGCTCGTTTCCGAACGCCAGCGGGTCGTCGCCCGCCCCGGTCCCGGTCCCTGCCCGGTCATCGAGACGAAGCGTCTTGTGCTCCGCCCGCATCGCCGCAATGACGCCGAGGCGATCGCCCAGTCGCTCGGCGATTTCCAGGTCGCACGCATGCTGGCGCGCGTGCCGGCGCCCTATGACCTGCAGGACGCGCTCGACTGGCTGACCGCACGGACCTCGGGGCTGACAACCGACTGGACGTTCGCGATCACCACTGGCGACGATGTCCATATCGGCTGCGTCGGCATCGAGCTCAGGCATGGCCAATGGCATGTCGGCTACTGGCTGAACCGCTTCTACTGGGGCAAGGGCTATGCCTCTGAAGCCACCTATGCGGCGGTGGAGCGCTTCTTCCGCCGCATGCCCGAAACGACGCTGCATTCCGGTGTCTTTGCCGACAATCCGGGATCGCTGAAGGTGCAGGAGAAGATCGGCTTCAAGGTCACCGGCTGCACCCAGGTCTACGCGCTCGCCCGCAACGCCATGGTCGCGCATATCGAGACCAAGCTGACGGCTACGGACCTGCACCGCCCGCACTAAAGGAAGTTCCCCCGCAAAGTTCGCTTTGCGGGGGATTTTTTCATGCGAGCGTGAAGCCGACGGGCAGGTGATCGGAGCCCTTGGCTTCGTAATCGGTCCAGGCGTCTTCAAGACGCGGCACGAGACCGGCACTCAGGAAACAATAGTCGAGATGCATGCGTTTTTCGGGGTTTTCGGGATGGATCCAGCTATAGCTTTGAGACGTCAGCCGGCCGAGATGGGCAAGCGCGTCGACCGGATTTTCAAGCCGCAGCGAACGACCGTAATAGGCATCGCGCGAACCCACCATTGTGCAGTATTCCGGCGTCTCCGGCTCCATGTTGAAATCGCCCATGACGACGAAGTCCTCCGGATGCGGCGGCTCGGCAAGGCCGAAGTCGGCAGCCCCGGTGATCGCACCGCCCTCCAGCGGATAGCCGAGCAGCCGCTCCTTCAGGTAGCGGATCTGGGCGATGCGCTCTGCCGGAAGCACGTGATCGAGATGTACGGAGTACACTCGCAGGGCTCCGCCGGGTGTGGCGATCAAAGCTTCGGTCGCACCGCGCTGCACGTTCATCGGGCTGATCGTGCGGGTGCGCGGCAGGGGGATCGGCCGCGTCGCAAGGATCGGCCAGCGCGACAGGATCATGTTGCCGAACTGGAAGCGGCGGCTGACAGCACGGCCATCTTCGACCGCCGAGCCGATGTCGATATCGCAGGGCGCGTGAAACGCCGCGAAATGGCCCGGGAACAGTTTTCCGAAGCGGGCGACAAGGTCGACGTGATCGTTGCGGTGGAAACCACGCGTTACTTCCTGCAGCGCAATGATGTCGGCGTCCCCGATCGAGGCCGCGATGCGCTCGGGATCGAAGCGACCGTCGAGGCCGATGCCGTATTGGATGTTGTAGCTGACGAACCGCACGATATTCTTTGACCTCCGAATAAACCGCCTATATCGATGGCGGCAAATTAAGCCCGCGCACCTACACCGAACAGATGGCACCCAAATGAAATTTCTCGACGAAACGAAAGTCTACATCCGCTCCGGCGACGGCGGCGCAGGCGCCGTCTCGTTTAGGCGCGAGAAGTTCATCGAGTTCGGCGGCCCGGATGGCGGCGATGGCGGTCGCGGCGGCGACGTCTGGGTGGAGGCGGTCAACGGCCTCAACACGCTGATCGACTTCCGCTACCAGCAGCACTTCAAGGCGAAAACCGGCCAGCACGGCATGGGCCGCAACCGCACCGGCGCGGGCGGCGACGACGTGACACTGAAGGTACCGGTCGGCACCCAGATCTTCGAGGAAGACAACGAGACGCTGATCGTCGACATGGTGGCCGAGGGTCAGCGCTACCGGCTGGCCGCCGGCGGCAATGGCGGCTTCGGCAACGCCCATTTCAGATCGTCCACCAACCAGGCGCCGAACTGGGCCAATCCGGGCCTCGAGGGCGACGAAAAGACCCTCTGGCTGCGGCTGAAGCTGATCGCCGACGCCGGTCTCGTCGGCCTGCCGAACGCCGGCAAGTCGACCTTCCTTGCCGCCTGCACCCGCGCACGCCCGAAGATCGCCAACTATCCCTTCACGACCCTGCATCCCAATCTGGGCGTCGCGACCATCGACGGCAACGAGTTCATCATCGCCGACATCCCGGGCCTGATCGAAGGCGCGCATGAGGGCGTGGGCATCGGCGACCGCTTCCTCGGCCATGTCGAGCGCACGCGCGTGTTGCTGCACCTGGTTTCCGCCCAGGAAGAAGATGTCGCCAAAGCCTACAAGACGGTGAAGTACGAGCTCGAAGCCTATGGCGGCGGCCTCGAGGACAAGCCGCAGATCGTCGCGCTGTCGCAGATCGACGTGCTCGACGAGGACGAATTGAAGGTGAAGGCCAAGGCGCTGGCAAAGGCCTGTGGCGAACAGCCCCTTCTGCTTTCCGCCGCCGTCGGCAAGGGCATGACCGAGGCGCTGAGGGCGCTGCGCAGCGTCATCGTCGCCGCCAAGGCCGGCGAAGGCTTCGGCGAGGAGGACCTCTAGGATGACCAAGACCCGCAAGCCGCTTCAAAAGTATCGCCGGGTCGTCATCAAGATCGGGTCGGCCTTGCTGGTCGACCGCGCCACCGGGCTGAAGAAAGCCTGGCTCGACGCGATGTGCGCCGACATCGCCGGTCTCAGGGCCAAGGGCGTTGAAGTACTGGTCGTCTCCTCAGGCGCGATCGCGCTCGGCCGCACCGTGCTCAATGTGCCTGCAGGCGCGCTGAAGCTGGAGGAAAGCCAGGCGGCTGCCGCCGTCGGCCAGATCGCGCTGGCGCGCGCCTGGTCCGAGAGCCTCTCGACCGACGCGATCGTCGCCGGCCAGGTGCTGCTGACGCTTGGCGACACTGAGGAGCGCCGCCGCTACCTCAACGCCCGCGCCACCATCAATCAACTGCTGAAGCTCGGCGCCGTGCCGATCATCAACGAGAACGACACGGTCGCGACCACGGAGATCCGCTACGGCGACAATGATCGCCTGGCCGCCCGCGTCGCCACCATGGTCGGTGCCGACCTGCTGGTGCTGCTTTCCGATATCGACGGGCTCTATACCGCCCCGCCGCATCTCGACCCGAACGCCCGCTTCCTCGAAACGATTGCCGAGATCACGCCCGAGATCGAGGCCATGGCCGGCGGTGCCGCATCCGAGCTTTCGCGCGGCGGCATGCGCACCAAGATCGATGCCGGCAAGATCGCAACGACCGCGGGCTGCGCGATGATCATCGCGTCGGGCAAGCCCGACCATCCGCTGGCAGCGATCGAGGACGGCGCCCGTTCGTCCTGGTTCGCGCCCTCGGGTTCTCCGGTGACGGCGCGCAAGACCTGGATTGCCGGGCAGTTGCTTCCGGCCGGAACGCTCAGTGTCGATGCCGGCGCCGAAGAGGCACTGCGGTCCGGCAAGAGCCTGCTGCCGGCGGGTGTGCGCGAGGTGACCGGCAGCTTCAGCCGCGGCGACACGATCGCCATTCTCGGCACCTCCGGTCGCGAGATTGCTCGCGGGCTTGCCGGTTACGATGCCGACGAGGCGCGCCAGATTGCCGGCAAGAAATCGGCCGAGATCGCCGCGATCCTCGGTTATGCTGGCCGTGCCGCCATGGTGCACCGCGACGATATGGTGATGACCGGAAAACGCGTCCAAGAAGAGGGCAGCCGGAAGGATGAGGTCCATGCTTGACGAGGTGAAGAACAAGGACGACGTCGAGAGCGTCATGCTGGAAATCGGCCGCAGGGCCAAGGCCGCCAGCCGACCACTTGCCGTCGCCAGCGCCGAACGCAAGCACGCCGCGCTCATCGCCATGGCCGACACGATCGTCACACGCAGACAAGAGATCCTGGCCGCCAACGCGATCGACCTTGAAAATGCCCGCGAGACCGGCGTCGCCAGCGCCTTCATCGATCGCCTGACGCTCACCGAGGCGCGCATCTTCGATATGGCGAATGGCATCCGCGCGATCGCCGAGTTCAAGGATCCGGTCGGCGACATCATCGCCGAATGGGACCGGCCGAACGGCCTGCATATCGAGCGCGTACGCACCCCGCTCGGCGTCATCGGCGTCATCTATGAAAGCCGGCCCAACGTGACGGCAGACGCCGGCGCGCTCTGCCTCAAGGCCGGTAATGCCGTGATCCTGCGCGGCGGCTCCGACAGCTTCCATTCCTCCGGCGCCATCCACGCCTGCCTCGTCGAAGGGCTGAAGGCCGCCGGCCTGCCCGAGCATGCCATCCAGATGGTGCCGGTCGCCGATCGCGCCGCGGTCGGCGCCATGCTCTCGGGTCTCGCCGGCGCGATCGACGTCATCGTGCCGCGTGGCGGCAAGAGCCTGGTCGCCCGGGTCCAGAACGAGGCGCGCGTGCCGGTCTTTGCCCATCTCGAAGGCCTCTGCCACATCTATGTCGACGCTTCGGCCGACCTTGCCATGGCCGAAAAGATCGTGGTCAACGCGAAGATGCGGCGCACCGGCATCTGCGGTGCGGCCGAGACGCTGCTGATCGACCGCAACGGCGCCGACCGGCTGGTCAAACCGCTGCTGACGGCGCTGCTTGCGACCGGCTGCGAAGTGCGGGTTTCGGACGAACTTGCCGGTACCGTCGACGGCCTGCAGGCCGCCACCGACGAGGACTGGTCGACAGAATATCTCGACGCCATCATCTCGGTGAAGCTGGTCGACGGTATCTCGGGCGCCATCGAGCACATCGCCACCTGGTCATCAGCCCATACGGAGGCCGTCATCGCCGAGGATGCCGCGGTCGTCGAGCGCTTTTTCGCGGAGATCGATTCCGCGATCCTGCTGCACAATGCCTCGACGCAGTTTGCCGATGGCGGCGAGTTCGGCATGGGCGGCGAGATCGGCATCGCGACGGGCAAGATGCACGCGCGCGGACCAGTCGGTGTCGAGCAACTGACCTCCTTCAAATATCGGGTGCGTGGTGCTGGACAGGTCAGGCCCTGAGGTGATGGCGGGCACGGTCAACGCCCGCTACCTGCGCATGCCTCATGTCGAAAGCGGCATGGTGGTCGGCCTCTTCGGCGGGTCCTTCAATCCGCCGCACGAGGGCCATGTGCTGGTCGCCGACACCGCGATCCAGCGGTTGGGACTCGACCAGCTCTGGTGGATGGTGACCCCCGGCAATCCGCTGAAGGACCACAACAATCTGGCACCGCTTTCCGACCGCATCGCCATGAGCGAAGCGATCGCGCGCAACCCGCGCATCAAGGTGACGGCTTTCGAAAAGGCAATGGGGCAGAGTTATACCGCTCGCACGCTGGAAATCGTGCGGGCCCGCAATCGCAACATTCGCTTCGTCTGGATCATGGGCGCCGACAACCTGAGGGGTTTTCATCGCTGGCAGAACTGGCAGAAGATCGCCTGCACCTTCCCGATCGCCGTCATCGACCGGCCAGGCTCGACGCTTGCCTATCTTTCTTCGCGAATGGCGAAGACCTTCGACTATGCCCGCATCGACGAGGACGACGCGCGGCGCCTGGCTTTTCATCCAGCCCCTGCCTGGACCTTCATTCACGGCCCACGCTCATCGATGAGTTCGACGGCGCTTCGGGCTGCAGGCGGAATATGATTTTCTGGGAATCAGTTCTGCTGTCTTGAAACCACTACCGTTTGGTGCCTACATTCATGGACGGTTCGATCTTTGTTCGAATCGAAAGTGCCTGTTCTGTTCATGTGGAAAGGAAAGACCCTGACAACAGCACACGCCAAGGGATATGCGGTCTCCGCATTCCCGCGCAGCACGGGATCTAGCGACGAAGCCGCTGTCCGTGCGCTTCAACTGGTCCTCGAAAGCCTAGAGGACTCGAAGGCAGAAGATATCGTCAGCATCAACATTGCCGGAAAATCGGCGCTGGGAGACTTCATGGTCGTTGTCTCCGGGCGATCGACGAGGCATGTGATGGCCATTGCAGATCACCTGACGACCGACCTGAAAGACGGGGGCTTTGGCAATGCCCGTGTCGAAGGTCTGGAAGGCGGTGACTGGGTGCTGATCGACACCGGCGATGTGATCGTTCACATCTTCCGGCCGGAGATCCGGGAGTTCTACAACATCGAAAAGATGTGGGCGGCTCCTGAGATCGAGGACGGCACCTTGCATTGAGACCGACCGGGTCGCCGCGCAGCTGAATGCCGGACGAGCCGAGGTGTGGTCATGCATGAATTTGAAGGGCTGGCGCCGTATTGAGCGGCGTTGTCAGCCGGAAGTTTGTTGCGACTGATCGTAACCTTCGGCCCCGTTTTCCGGACAAGGCGCGTAACGACGCTGCAAGGCTCCATGGACGCGGGATAAGATTCTCCTTGAATCGATCCGATTTCAGGAACTATGCAGTGCGCGTTGCAGCGCAAGCGAGGACGGATAAGGTCATGCGTATCGGACTTTTCGCAGTCGGCCGCCTCAAGGCGGGGCCGGAAAAGGATCTCGCGGCCCGTTATCTCGATCGCTTTTCCAAGGCCGGTCCGGCGATCGGTCTGGAGCTTTCTCGCGTCGTCGAAGTCAACGAAAGCCGTGCCTCCAATGCCGAGACGCGCAAGCGGGAGGAAGCCTCCCAGCTCGAAAAGTCACTTGTCGAGGGCAGCCTGCTCGTGCTTCTCGACGAACGTGGCAAGGCGCTCGATTCCGAAGGCTTTGCATCGCTCCTCGGCATGTTCCGCGACAGCGGCAAGCGCGACCTGATGATCGCGATCGGCGGCGCCGATGGCCTCGACCCGAGCCTTCACGCCCGCGCCGATGCGGTGCTGAACCTTGGAAAGATGACCTGGCCGCACCAGTTGGCGCGCATCCTGATCGCCGAGCAGCTTTACCGCGCCGTCACCATTCTCTCCGGCCACCCCTATCATCGAGTCTAGGCCAGGTGGCCGTTTTGCGCGGGATGCTTCACCCGGCAACACGCAGCGATAACGAGAATATGCTTGGTCGTGCGCGACAAATCAGATTAGGTTTTTCCTCGTATTTTCGGATGGACGCACACGAACCGATGACGCGCCGAGGCAGGACCAGCGTTTTCAGCATGGGAAGAGACGACGCAGGACGGCTTGCCCGTAAGGCGGCGGCCTTTGCGCTCGCGCTGGCGATCGGCCTGCCGGCAGGCGCGCAGGAGGTCACGCCGCCCGGCGCCTCGATGGCCGGCCAGGAACAGGGGCCGCCTGATCCTGCCGCTGACCTCACGCTTCGCCGGAACAGCACGCGCAGCGAACTCGACGCGCTGTCGAAGACCATCACGCTGTCGCAGGAGCGCGCCAACGCGCTGACGGAGACCATCGCCGAGATCGACAAGACCAACGAGACGCTGCGGGCTGCGATCGTCGATTCCGCCAAGAAACGCCAGGCTCTTGAGCAACAGATTGTCGACGGCGAAACGAAACTGAGTGACCTCCGGACCAAGGAGGACGTCGTCCGAAAGTCGCTGCACGCACGCCGCGGGGTGCTTGCCGAGGTTCTCGCCGCCCTGCAGCGGATGGGACGCAACCCGCCGCCGGCGATCCTGGTGACGCCGGAGGATGCGCTCGCATCGGTGCGAAGCGCCATTCTGCTCGGCGCGGTCGTACCTGGCCTGCGCAAGGAAACAGAGAACCTCGTGGCCGACCTCAAGGCATTGGCCGACATTCGCGCCGGCATCGACCGGCAGCGAGAAGAGCTGACCGCGACGATGACGGCCAATGTCGAGGAAGAACGCCGCATGTCGATGCTGGTGGCCGAAAAGGAGAAGCTGCGCCAGTCGAGCGCCAGCGAGCTCGCCGCCGAGCAGCGCAAGGCGCAGGAACTTGCCGGCCAGGCCACCAATCTCCAGGGCCTGATCGGCTCGCTCGAAAGCCAGATCGCCTCCGTTCGCGAGGCCGCAGAAGCAGCCCGCGCTCAGGAGCAGGAGCGCCTGCGCATGAGTGAGGCCGAGCGTGAAGCGGCACGCGAGTTGGCCCGCAGTGCCGTGCCCGACAAAAACCGCATTGCGCCAGCATACGTGTTTTCGGAGCTGAGGAATAAGCTTGCCTATCCGGCCGCGGGATCGCTTTTGCGAAAGTTTGGTGATGCCGATGGCACGGGGCACTCCCTGCAAGGGATCATGCTGGAAACCAATCCCGGCGCGCTGGTGACTGCGCCGTCAGATGGCTGGATCGTCTACGCAGGCAATTTCCGCAGTTATGGGCAGATGATCATTCTCAATCCTGGTGACGGCTACCATGTGGTGCTGTCAGGCATGGAGACGGTGAGCGTGCAGACCGGACAATTTGTCGTGGCGGGTGAACCGCTGGCGACCATGGGCGCAAAAAGAGTCGCAAGTGCTGCGGCCTTGGCGCTGGAAACGGACCGGCCGACGCTTTACATTGAATTCCGAAAAGACGGAAAACCGGTTGATTCCCGACCATGGTGGACCGCAGCAGAGGTTGGAAAGGCGCGAAATGATACGTAGGGCTTCACTTGTTCTGGTCGGAGCGCTCATGGGCGCGACCGCGATGGGCGTGGTTTATTCGGCTGTCGTTCCGGCCGTCGCCGCCAATACCTCGACCTATCGCGAACTGGCAATTTTCGGCGACGTATTCGAACGCGTTCGCGCGCAATATGTGACGCCGCCGCAGGACGACAAGCTGATCGAGAACGCCATCAATGGCATGCTCTCGTCGCTTGATCCGCATTCGAGCTACATGAACTCGGCCGACGCCGAGGACATGCGCACCCAGACCCGCGGTGAGTTCGGCGGTCTCGGCATCGAAGTCACGATGGAAGACGATCTCGTCAAGGTCACGAGCCCGATCGACGACACGCCCGCAGCCCGGGCTGGCGTTCTCGCCGGTGACTTCATCTCGAAGATCGACGGTGCGGACGTTCGCGGCCTCAAGCTTGAAGACGCCGTCGAGAAGATGCGTGGCGCCGTCGGCACCCCGATCAAGCTGACGATCCTGCGCAAGGGCGCGGACAAGCCGATCGAGCTGACGATCGTTCGCGATGTCATTGCCGTTCGCGCCGTCAAGTTCCGCACCGAAGGCGACGTCGGCTACCTGCGCGTCATCTCGTTTACCGAGAAGACCTATGACGACCTGAAGAAGGGCATCGAGAAGATCAAGGCGGAAGTGCCAGCCGACAAGCTCAAGGGCTATGTCCTCGACCTGCGCCTCAATCCGGGCGGCCTGCTCGACCAGGCGATCAACGTCTCCGACGCCTTCCTGGAGCGCGGTGAGGTCGTTTCGACCCGCGGCCGCAACCCGGACGAAACCCGTCGCTTCAACGCCACGCCGGGCGACCTGACCGATGGCAAGCCAGTGATCGTGCTCGTCAACGGCGGCTCAGCTTCCGCTTCGGAAATCGTCGCCGGCGCCCTGCAAGACCTGAAGCGCGCGACCGTTCTCGGCACGCGTTCCTTCGGCAAGGGTTCGGTCCAGACGATCATTCCGCTCGGCGAAGCCGGTGCGCTGCGTCTGACGACCGCGCTCTACTACACGCCGTCGGGCAAATCGATCCAGGGCACGGGCATCACGCCCGACATCAAGGTCGAGCAGCCGCTGCCGCCGGAACTGCTCGGCAAGGTCGAGGCTCAGGGCGAATCCGATCTGCGTGGCCACATCCAGGGCCAGAGCGAGACCGACGAAGGTTCGGGCTCGGTCGCCTATGTGCCGCCGGAAACGAAGGACGACCTGCAGCTCAACTACGCGCTCGACCTGCTGCGCGGCAAGAAGACGGATCCGACCTTCCCGGCCAATCCGGAACAGGCTCAGCTCAAGAAGTAAGCATGCGAAGGTATCCAATTAAGGGCGCCGCGTGTTCGAAAGGACACGCGGCGCTCTGCATTTCAGCATAGTGCATCCCCCGCCCAAGGCAGATGCACTGGTCAACGCGGCACAGCTAAATTATAGGGGTACAGGTGCTGCCGCGGCCCCTGATTCTCAGGGCGATCGGCGCACTGAAGGAAGAACAGGCGAAGCGTCTCAGCGCCGCCTGGCTCGACAGCGGCCGCACGTCCTGTTCGATGCGCAAAGGTCGCTGCAGCACTTTGAATTACTACGTGTTTTGTCCTTTGATCGAATATGATTTCGGGCAGGCGTGCAAAAGCGGCAACATCGCACAGATCGACCGAGGCTCCGTTTGGGAACTGATCTCAATGCCCCCCTGGGCCAGAACCGGCGGGTGAAGCTGGCGGCGAAGCGCAATCCGCGACGTGTGCTCGGTTTCTCCTTACTCGGTCTCTGTTTGGTGTCGGTCGTCGGACTGTCGCTGTGGGGCACGCTTATGCCGGACGGGCTGAAGCGCGGTCCGATCGAAACGGCGGCGAGCGAGAGCGCCAAGGGCGCTGGCGAGACACCGTCAAAGGTGGAAAATGGCCAATCGGGCGCGGGCGGAACGATGAAGCCGGGAACCGCTTATTCCGGCGCCGACGTCGAACATACGCTCACCGATGACGGGTCCACCGTTACGACGTTTTCGCCGCGCAGCCGCGATGGCAAGGGCCCTGCCCTCATCAATGTCGGCCCGATCCGCGGCCAGGATCCGCGCATGGCGGCCATGCCCAATGACGATCTCCTGGAAGAGAGCCCGGCCGGCCGCCTGCCGATCGTCGGTCCGGACGGGCTGCGCCCGATGGATCAGTATGCCCGTCCCTGGTCGGGCGCGCGCGGCACCCGCATTGCGCTGGTGGTCGGCGGCCTCGGCCTCAGCCAGACCGGTACGCAGAAGGCGATCCGCGACCTGCCGGGCGACGTGACGCTGGGCTTTGCAACCGCCGGAAACAGCCTGCAGCGCTGGATGCAGGAGGCCCGCCGAAGCGGCCACGAGATCCTGCTGCAGGTGCCGATGGAGCCATTCGACTATCCGGCCAACGATCCCGGCCCCAACGCCTTGCGCATCGGTGTCGGCGCCAAGAAGAACCTGTCGGAATTGCACCAGAACCTCGCCGAGATCACCAATTATACCGGCATCATGAACTATCTCGGCGGCCGCTTTCTGTCGGATGCCGATGCGCTGGAACCTGTCATGCGCGATCTCGGCAAGCGCGGCCTGCTGTTCCTCGACGATGGCACCTCGGCGCAATCGCTCTCGGGCAAGCTCGCCGATGCCTTCGACGTGCCGCATGGCTTTGCCGACCTGACGCTCGACACGGAGCTCAGCCGTGGCGCGATCCTGAAGAAGCTCGACGAACTCGAGCGCATTGCGCGCCGCAATGGCACAGCCATCGGCGTCGCCTCCGCCTTCGACGAAAGCGTCAGTGCCATTGCCTCCTGGATCGGCGAGGCACAGGGGCGCGGCATCGAGATCGTCGGCGTCTCCGCGCTCGTCAAGGATCCGCAACAGAACTAGCTTACACGCATTCCAACCGGAATGATCTGATATGGAAGAACGAGGCAGCCGATGAGCAAGGACAAGAAACTGAAAGCGGATGACCTTCCCTATCGCCCCTGCGTGGGGGTGATGGTGCTGAACCGTGCGGGCCTCGTCTGGGCCGGACATCGCATCGCCGTCGGCAATTCCGAATATGATGGCTCGCCGCAACAATGGCAGATGCCGCAGGGTGGCATCGACAAGGGCGAGGATCCGCTGAAGGCCGCCTATCGCGAGCTATACGAGGAAACCGGCATGAGCACGGTGTCGCTGCTTGCGGAAGCGCCGGGCTGGATCAACTACGATCTGCCCGAGCACCTGATCGGCATCGGCCTCAAGGGCAAGTATCGCGGCCAGACGCAGCGCTGGTATGCCTTTCGCTTCGAGGGCGAGGAGAACGAGATCGCCATCAACCCGCCGCCGGGCGGGCACGATCCGGAATTCGACGCCTGGGAGTGGAAGCCGATGCGCGAACTGCCGGAGCTGATCGTGCCGTTCAAGCGCAAGGTCTACGACGAGGTTGTCTCAGCCTTCGCGCATCTGGCGCCGTAGGGCCGCCGCGCATTGTCAGGAAACAAAAAGGGCCGGCGAAATCGCCGGCCTCTTCTTTTGCTGTTGCCTGAAGATCAGTCCGCTTCGGCTTCGTTGGCCGGCGCCGCATTGAGCTGGCCGTATTTCTCTTCGCCGATCTTGTCGAGCAGCTCGAGCTGGGTTTCGAGGAAGTCGATATGGCCTTCCTCGTCGGCGAGCAGCTCTTCGAAAAGCTTCATGGAGACATAGTCTCCGGCGGCGTGACAGATATCGCGCGATTTCTTGTAGGCGGTGCGCGCATCGTATTCGCCGGCAAGGTCGGCCTTCAGCACTTCCTTGACGTTCTGGCCGATGCGCAGCGGCGCAACCGTCTGCAGGTTGGGATGACCTTCAAGGAAGATGATGCGCGCTACGAGCTTGTCGGCATGCTGCATCTCCTCGATGGATTCCGCGCGCTCCTTCTTGGCGAGAAGCGTGTAACCCCAGTCTTCGAGGAGGCGGTAGTGCAGCCAATACTGGTTGACGGCACCGAGTTCGAGATAGAGCGCTTCGTTAAGCTGCTCGATGACTTTTTTGTCGCCTTTCAAGATCCGCCCTCCGATTATCCTCATGGAATTGTTTGAGGCGGGTCATGAAATCAAATATCTCGGCGTCCGTCGAGTCGCGGTGCGCGTGATATTGCTCGGTGGTGCGGATGATGATGTCGACGACATTGGGGAAGCAACCGCAGCAACGGCCGCGTTTTTCCATCGCGTGATAGACTTTCGCCGGCACGATCAGCTGCCAACAGTCCTCGTCGAGGAGGCCGATAATCGTGTCCTCGATCTCTTTTTCCGTGATGAAATTGCAGCTGCAAACCAGCATGTCGTCTCGCCTGTCGTACGCAACGCCCTGTATCAGCGCATAAAGCAAAACAGGACATTTAGTGTCAACTAAAAACTCCGCGAGCGAAAGTTGCAGCCCAATTAGAATAACTCTAAACCGGACAAAAAGCTTCGTCTTTTCAAAATTTTAGAGAAACGTGAACGACTATTCGTGTAGACCAGAGGTCGATCAGGCCACGCCTGTCCTGCGACATTTTTACACACCGCAGGCGCTATGCTGCCAGGAAGAGCCAGACTGTGGCTTCCACCGCATGATGATCCGGACCGTTCCGGACCTCGCGTAAGGTGATCTGCTTCTTTCCTCCAAAGGCCACCCGACTGCCCGTTGAAGCAGCCGGGTCGGAGTTCTGTCTTTAATGAAAATTACGCCCCTTCGGCATCACCTCCGCCACCTCGGCGGTCGTCTGCTCCGGGCTGGCGCCGGCACGCCGTGCCATGGTCAGACGTAGATCGCCCTGCGCCTTCTTCTCGCGCGCGTCGCCGGTCGGCTTTAGCGCTTCGTCGGCGCGGTCGCTTGCACCGAACCGCCGCGCCTCTGTGCGCAACAGCCCCAGCATCGGCGTGATGTCTTCGATGTGTTCGGCAACCACATGGATGACGCTGCTTTCGCGCTGCAGCCGGCCGCGGATCTTGACGAGCCGCGCGCCCATGACCACCGGACGATAGGCGGTAAACACCTTCGGCCAGACGATCGCATTGGCGACACCGGTCTCGTCCTCGATGGTCATGAAGATGACCCCCTTGGCGGAACCCGGGCGCTGGCGCACCAGCACCAGTCCGGCGACCGTGATCCGTCGCCCGACCGGGGCGGTCGCAAGCGTGCGGCTCGGCACGATGCCCTGTTCGGACAACTGCGACCTCAGGAACGAAACCGGATGCGCCTTGAGCGAGAAGGAGAGATAGCGATAGTCGTTGATCACCTGCTCACCCGGCAGCATCTCCGGCAGGACCATCGCCGGCTCCGGCCGCAACTCCTCCTTCGCCGCGCCCTCGAAGAGCGGCAACCGTTCCGCAGCACTCTTTTCATCCAGCGCCTTCACCACCCAGAGCGCCTTGCGGCGGTCGAGCCCGATCGAGCGGAAGGCATCCGCGTCCGCAAGCCTTTCGAGCGCCGAGCGAGAGAGGCCCGAGCGCAGCCAGAGATCGCGCACCGTCCGGTAGCCGGCGCCACGATTGGCGACGAGCTTCTTCTCGATCTCTTCCTGTTTCAGACCCTTGATCGAATTGAAGCCGAGGCGCATCGCCCTCTTCGTCTTGATCACGTCCTCCATCTCACGGTGGCGCGGCTCGATGGCACCGCGATCGAGGCTCCCCTCTTCGAGGTCCGCATCCCAGACCGAATGGTTGATGTCGACGGGTCGAACCCGGACCCCATGCTCCCTTGCATCGCGCACCAGTTGCCCGGGCGCGTAAAAGCCCATCGGCTGCGAGTTCAAAAGTGCCGCGCAGAAGACATCCGGGTAATAGGTCTTCAGCCACGACGAGACATAGACCAGCAGCGCGAAGGACGCCGCATGGCTTTCGGGAAAGCCATATTCGCCGAAGCCCTCGATCTGCTTGAAGCAGCGCTCTGCAAAATCGCGCGGGTAGTTGTTCCTGACCATGCCTTCGATCATCTTCTGATGGAAAGTATGGATCGTGCCGGTGCGCTTGAAGGTCGCCATGGCACGGCGCAACTGGTCGGCCTCGCCTGGCGAGAAACCGGCAGCGGTAATGGCGATCTGCATCGCCTGCTCCTGGAACAAGGGCACGCCGAGCGTCCGCTCCAGAACCATCTCCAGTTCCTTGCTCGGATATTCGATGGGGATATTACGAGCGCGCTGCTCCCTTCGCTTCAGATAAGGATGCACCATGTTGCCCTGGATCGGCCCCGGCCGGACGATCGCCACCTCGATGACGAGATCATAGAAGATACGCGGCTTCAGCCGCGGCAGCATGCTCATCTGTGCCCGGCTCTCGATCTGGAAGACACCGATCGTATCGGCGCGGCAGATCATGTCGTAGACGTCCTTCTGGTCATCCTTGAAGAGCTGGTGCAGGGTTTTCTTCTCGCCGTAGTGCCGGTCGAGCAGTGCGAAGGCACGGGCGATGCAGGTGAGCATGCCGAGCGCCAGCACGTCGATCTTCAGGATCTTCAGCGTATCGAGGTCATCCTTGTCCCACTCGATCATGAAGCGGTCGGGCATCGCCGTGTTCATGATCGGCACCACCTCGTCGAGCCGGTCGCGGGTAATCACGAAGCCGCCGACATGTTGGGAGAGATGACGCGGAAAGCTCATCAGCTCGGTGGCGTAATCGAGCACACGGACAGTGGTCGGGTCCTTCGTGTCGAGACCGGCGGCCTTTGCTTCACGTTCGGAGAGATCGGCGACCGACCAGCCCCAGACAGAGCCGGCGAGTGCCGATTGCACGTCTTCTGAAAAGCCAAAAGCCTTGGCGGTCTCCCGGCCGGCAGAGCGCGCCCGGTAACTGATGACGGCGGCCGTCAGCCCCGCATGCTCCTTGCCGTAGGTCCGGTAGATATGCTGGATCACCTCTTCCCGCTTCTCGTGCTCGAAATCGACGTCGATATCCGGCGGCTCGTCCCGTTCGGTCGAGATGAAACGATCGAAAAGCAGAGTGGTCGAAAGCGGGTCGACCTCAGTAATGCGCAGGCAGTAGCAGACGGTGGAATTCGCCGCCGAACCACGCCCCTGGCAGAGGATTTCGGCGCTGCGCGCAAACTGCATGATGTTGCGCACCGTCAGGAAGTAAGGCTCGTAGCGCTTTTCTGCGATCAGGCCGAGTTCGTATTCGATCTGCGTCGAAACCTTCTCGGAAATGCCGTCCGGATAGCGCGCATGCGCGCCCTCCATCGTCAGCCGCCGCAGCGTCTGTGTCGGTGTCTCGCCCGCAATGCTTTCGTCCGGATATTGATATTCGAGGTCAGACAGCGAGAACTTCAAACGCCTGAAGAACTGTCCGGTATTGGCGATCGCTTCCGGATAGTCGCGGAAGATGCGCGCCATTTCCTCAGGCGTCTTCAGATGCCTTTCGGCATTGGCGTGCAGCCGATAGCCGGCCGAAGCGATCGTCACATGCTCGCGGATGGCGGTGACGACATCGGCGAGCGGCCGTCGCGCGGCCGTGTGGAACAGCGGACTGTTGGTGGCGACGAGCCTGACCGCCGCATGGCGGGCAATGGTCGCAAGCCCGGCAAAGGCAAGCTGATCGAAGCCGTCATAACGCGGCACCAGCGCCAGATGGAGCCGATCGGCAAAATGCGGCTTCAGGCGCTTGAGGAAATCGGCAAGCAGGGTCGCCTCCGGCGCGCCGATGACCGGATCGGGCAGCACGACGAGCAACAGGTCCTCGCCCCATTCGATGAGATCGGTCTCGTAGAGCGTGCAGGTGCCCTTCGTAGCCCGCAGGTTTCCGGCGCTCAGCATGCGGCAGAGATTGCCCCAGCCACGGCGATTTAAGGGATAGGCAAGCACATCGGGCAGCTTTTCGGCGAAAGAGAGCCGCGCCCCCGGCTGGAAGGCATACTTCTCCACCTTGGCCTGCGCATGGGCGCGCACGACGCCGGCAACCGTGTTGCGATCGGCAATGCCGATACCGCCAATACCGAGGCGGCTTGCAGCGACCACCATTTCGCCCGGATGGGAGGCGCCTTCGAGGAAGGAGAAATTCGACCAGGCGCCGATCTCGAAGTAGGGGGTGCTCATGCGAAGACTCCATGCATGAACCAGCGCGGCGGGGCGCCAGCCCCATAATGGCCTTCACGAAACAGCCAGAACCGCCGGCCGCGTTCGTCTTCCACCCGGAAATAGTCGCGCTCCATCGCCGGCTCACCGTCGAGCCACCATTCACCGGCAATCCTCTCCGGCCCTTCGGCCCGCGCAATGCGATGCAGCGTGCGGCGCCAGCGGAAGCTTCGGGGCGGCCCCTCCGGCACCTCGGCCACCGCCTCCACCGGCTCGGGACTTGGAAAGAGCCGCTGCGGCCGGGCCGCAACGGCAAGCAGGGTCGCCGGAATGTTTTCCGCCGGTCCATCGACCTTGCCCATGAGCCCCAGATCCGTGAGCGGGCGGAAGCTTGCCGCCCGCTCTGGCACATGGCTTTCCGAGAGAGCCGGCACAAGAAGGCTCTCCGCCCCGAAGCGGGCCATGACCCGATCGGCAAAGGCCGCAAGCGGCCGCTCACGATCCGGCGTGCCGGAAAAATCCTCCTGCATCACCTCGTATTTTTCGCTCTTCGGCACCGAGAGCCGGAGGATCTCAAAACCGAAGCCGGCATCGAGGTCCTCATGCACCGCCTGCAGGCGCTCGCGGAAAAGCCCCGCGACACGCCGCGGCTCGTTGAGCGGCGCAGAGGTTCCGGCGGCGATGCGGAAGACGGCACCGTCGACACGAAACAGCAGAAGCTCGAACAGGCGCCCGCCCTCGCCACGTTTTTCCAGCTCCGGCTTCAGCCGGGCCGCCAGCTCCTCCGCCAGACCCAGAATATCGTCTTCGCCCTGAACCGGTTCGCCGAGCCGCCGCTCTACGGAAAGGGCAGCGACGGGCAGCCGCGGCGACAGCGGCTCGTCCTCCCGTCCGAGTGCCTGATCGAGGCGCAGAAGCAGGCTCGCACCGAACCGGCGGGCAAGCGGCGCGCGCGGCGCCTCGAGGAGATCGCCGACTTGTTTGAGCCCAACCCGGCCAAGCGTTTCGATCGTCTCTTGCGGCAGCCGGAGGGCTGCCATCGGCAGCGGCGCCAGCACCCGTGCGGCCTCATCCGGAGCAATGACGCCTTCGGAGCCGAAGCGCGCCACTGCCCAGGAAAGCCCGGCGGAGGATGAAATCGCCGCCCGCGCCTCGACGCCCAAGTGAAAGAGGCGGGCAAGCAGGTCGTCGAGCAGCGCTTTTTCGCCGCCGAGCAGATGGGCGCAGCCGGTGATGTCGAGAAAGAGGCCGCTGTCACCATCGAGCGCGACGAGCGGCGTGTAGCGGCAGCACCAATCCGCAAGGCCCGCAAGCAGTGCCCGATCGGCAACGGGATCGGCCGGCAGCACATCGATCTCGGGACACATGGCCCGGGCTTCGGCAACGCCCTGGCCGATTTGAAAGCCCGCCCGTTCGGCGAAACCATCGAGGGCGACGAGGCGCATCGCGCTCTTCACCCTGTCGGCGAAGACGACGGGCGGATGCTCAGGACGCCCGCGGGAAAGCCACGAGTTCCCCCAGCGCTTGCGGGCGACCCGATCGGCCGGAAGATGCGGAAAGGCGAGCGATAGAATGCGCTGGTTCTGGATCTGCCGCAGCAGCGGCTGGTAGGGGCTCGACGGGGTAAAGGCGGCGGTCATGGGGGTTCCACTCCAGCAGGAAGCCGAGCGGCGCAGGAGCCCTGCTCTTCTCGGCGATGACATGAAAGACGGGATGGCCGATGCTGCCGCGAAGCATCGATCCATCCGGTAGCGGACGCTCGCGCGCCGGCGCCGGCTCGACGAGGAAGCGAAAGAAGGCACTGCTCGCCTCCTCGTGTCCGGATTGGCGCAAAAGCAGAAGAGGAACGTGGCCCGCCCGTGAGCGGACATGCAGGCGCCGGCTCTCGCTGAGCGCAAGGGCGCCAGGGTTGCCGCGAATTTCGAGAATGACGGCGCAGAAGCTCGGGACGGAAAGGGCCGCTTCGGCGATCCAAAGCGCATCCTTCACGGTGCGCGGCAGGCTGAAGACAAGGCCGCGGACATCGAGCCCGTAGGCCCTGAGACCAAGCCCATAGGGCAGGCCCGCCTCGGTGGACGCCATCGACTGGCTGATCCAGAGAACGGGAGCCACAAGCTCGCCCTTTTCAAGCCGCGCCTTTTGGCAGAGCACGCTGAGAGCGGCGGCAAAGCCGGCGGCGGCGCCAGCATCGCGCGTCTCGGCATTGCGGATTTCCGTCATGCCTTCGAGCGGCAGACCGCCTTCAAGAAGATCGTCCAGATCCGGAATGCCGAGCGAAAGCGCTCGGCGTCCGGGCTCATCGTCGTCCTCGCGCTGACGGAAGCCGCCGGGATCGGCCGCCTTGGCGGCGCGCACGACGCCCGGAAGCCGACGGTTTTCGATCCTGGCGATCGTCTCTCGGAGCAAAAGTACCGTCTCCCGCTCCACGGCTTTGTCGGCCATGACGGTCAACTCCCATCAAATGTTCGTGTTATGTTCTATTAGATTCCAGAGCTTCCCAAATGAGTCAACAGCCAATTATGAGAATTTATTCCTGTCCCTGTAAGCACGGAATTCAACACTCGAAAAACACTGGCAAAATCGCTATATGGAGGGCAACAAGGAGTGCCTATGGCCCGCATTGACCAGACCGATGATTGGCGGGAACGCCACGCACCGACGCTTACCACTTTCGAGCAGCTTGCGCTGGAGGCCTATGGCCACCTGCCGCAGGAATTCCGTCAGCTGACAACCGACCTCATCATCGAAGTTGCCGACTTTCCGAGCGACGACGTGTTCGAGGACATGGCGCTGGAAACGCCTTTCGACCTGCTCGGCCTCTTCGAAGGCCGTGGCATCAGTGAGCGCTTCACCATGGAAACCGGCCAGTTTCCGAACCGCATCACCCTCTATCGCCGTCCGATCATCGACTATTGGGCCGAGAACGAGGAAACGCTGGGCGACATCATCACCCACGTGCTGATCCACGAGATCGGCCACCATTTCGGCCTTTCCGACGACGACATGGAACGGATCGAAGCCAGCGTCGAGCATGTCGGCGGCTAACAAGCTCACCGTTTCGCTTTGCCCCTCATCCGGCCTGCCGGCCACCTTCTCCCCGCCTGCGGGGAGAAGGAAACGCGCAGCACCCACTCGTCTCGATGAACCATCCCCGCAGAGGGACGACACCAAGTAACGACGGAGCTTTCGCCCGCGTCCCTCTCCCTGCCTGCGGGAAGAGGGTTAGGGTGAGGGAGCAGTCGCTGATGGCAGCTGCGACTACTGCTCCGACAGCTTGATATCCGGGGTGTACTCTTTCCCCTCGACCTCTTTCACCACCGCCTGGCCGCACTGCATGTGCTGCGTGTCGGCGTTGAAGGCGTAAGTCGGCGAGCCGTGCAGGCTCCAGCCCTGGTTCAGCGCCGCCGTCACTTTGTGGCAGAAGGAGGCGTCGTCGGGTCCGGTCAGGAAGCGGTAGAGTTTCAAGATCTTGTCTTTCGTTTTTCGATGAGATCCGCCTTGGCGGCGAGCGTCACGGCCTGATCGAGGTGCAACCGCTCGACCATCCGGCCATTGAGATTGATGACGCCCTTGCCGGCGTTTTCCGTGAGCGCGAAGGCCGCGATGATCGCGCGCGCCTCGTCGACGGCGATCTGCTCCACGCCGAAACGTTCGTTCGCCGGGCCGATCTGGGCCGGATGGATCAGCATCTTGCCATCGTAGCCCATGTCGCGGCCCTGCCGGCATTCCTCGTCGAAACCATCAACGTCGCGAAAATCGTTGAACACCGCGTCGATGACGTCGAGGCCGCCGCCGCGGGCGGCAAGCAGGATCTGCATCAGCCAGGCAACGAGATAGGGGCGGCCGGGCCGGTCGGGCACGCCGGTTTCCTTGCGCAGGTCATTAAGGCCGACGACGAAACAATCGAGCCTCCCACCGAAGGTGCGGCCGGTCTCGGCGATGACAGGCGCATTGATGACGCCACGCGGCGTCTCGATCATCGCCCAGAGACGCAGCGTCTCCGGCGCATCGTTTTCGGCAAGCCAATCGGCCGCCGCCTGGATATCCGCCGGGCTCTCAACCTTCGGCAGAAGAACAGCATCGGGCTTCGCCGCAAGAGCTGCTGCGAGATCCTCCTGACCGAAGCCGGAGCCGAGCGCATTGATGCGGATAACGATTTCGCAATCCGGCCGGTTCGCCGTGAGGTGCTGTACCAGCGCTGCGCGGGCCTCGGCCTTGCGCTCAGGCGCTACCGCATCCTCGAGATCGAAGATCACTGCGTCCGCCGCCAGCTCGGCGACCTTGGCAAGCGCCCGGGCGTTGTCAGCGGGCACACAAAGCACCGAGCGACGCAGGCGCACGGGGTGATGTTCTGTCGATTTGCTCATGTCTCAGTTGTGCCCGCCTTTCATTCGTTCCGCAAGACGAGGCGAACCGCCGCACCCCATTCGAAAGCCCACCTCTTGCAAGTGCCGGCACGAACCACCACATCGCCATCAGAAAGGTGACGATTATGCAAAGCATTCGCTCTGTTCTCTTTACGGCCGCAGCCCTGACCATCACGTTTGCGGCCTTCGTTCTGACCGCTTCGCTGGCACTGGCGCTGGCCGGCATCGCCGCCGTCGTCGTGATCGGCAGCGCCATTGCCGCCCGGCTGAACCTCAAGCCGGCCCGCGCAACTGTCCGTCCGGCCGCAGCAACTGCCGCCCACGGCCAACGTGAGATGCGCATCTGGAACGACGGTCGCGGCACGATCATCGACCTCTGATCTCTCCCGATCCGGGCAAGACCGGCCGGGCCGATCCACGATCGGCTCGCCTTTTGTGATGCCTGCAAAACGACGCGCCGCACCGGCTTCAAATTTTTTTCCATCCCCATGTCGGATCGGGCGTTCCCCGCCCGTCCTTGAGACAGGCCAGCAACGGTCCTGGCTCCTCAAACAGGATGGAGAAACCCGATGGATACCCAGACGCAGCAAACTGAAACGCAGCAGCCGGCACCGGTTCTGAACGGCCTTCTGCCCTATCTGCAGGTCGATGGCGCCGCCAAGGCGTCCGAATTCTACCAGCGCGCCTTTGGCGGCAAGGAAGTCAACCGGCACCCGCTCGACGAGCAGGGCCGCACGATGCACATCCACCTCTACGTCAACGGCAGTTCGCTGATGCTGGCCGATGCCTATCCGGAATACGGCCATCCGCTGGAAAAGCCGCAGGCCTTCACCCTGACGCTCACCGTCGAAGACATCGACGCCTGGTGGGACCGCGCCGTTGCCGCCGGTGCGGAAGTGGTGATGCCGATCGAGGTGATGTTCTGGGGCGACCGTTACGGCCAGCTTCGCGACCCCTTCGGCGTTCTCTGGGCGATGAACAGCCCTGTGAAGGCAGGCTGAGGCCGGCCCAACAATCGAAATTCGGACGGATGTTCCATCGGGCGGGCATTTTCACCCGCCCGATGACGCGTGTCTGGATAGATTTTCCTTCAATTCGGCGCAAAACTCATCTAAACGCTAGCGCAACATTCTTCTGAAATCGAAGGCCTGAAGTTATGGAAAAATTCGTCAAGCTCACCGGTGTCGCCGCCCCCCTCCCCGTCGTCAACATCGACACGGACATGATCATTCCGAAGGATTACCTGAAGACGATCAAGCGCACCGGCCTTGGCAAGGGCCTTTTCGCCGAAGCCCGTTACAACGAGGATGGCTCGGTCAACCCGGACTTCGTGCTCAACAAGCCCGCCTACCAGAACGCCAAGATCCTGGTTGCCGGCGACAATTTCGGCTGCGGCTCCTCGCGCGAGCACGCACCGTGGGCGCTGCTCGACTTCGGTATCCGCTGCGTGATCTCCACGTCGTTCGCCGACATCTTCTACAACAACTGTTTCAAGAACGGCATTCTGCCGATCGTCGTCAGCCAGGCTGACCTCGACAAGTTGATGGATGACGCCTCGCGCGGTTCCAACGCCATCCTCTCGGTCGACCTCGAATCCCAGGAAATCACCGGTCCGGACGGCGGCTCGGTCAAGTTCGAGGTCGATGCCTTCAAGCGTCACTGCCTGCTGAACGGCCTCGATGACATCGGCCTGACGCTGGAAAAGGCGACCGCCATCGACAGCTTCGAGAAGTCGGTCGGCGCCTCGCGCCCCTGGGCCTAAAGCAAGCGGCATGACGCGCAAGCTCATCTCCTCGGGCTCGCCCTTCGAAAAGACGGCAGGCTATTCGCGTGCCGTCGCGATGGGCGACTGGTGCTTCGTCTCCGGCACGACCGGCTACGACTACGCCACCATGACCATGCCCGAGACGGTGGAGGAGCAGGCGCGCAACTGCCTGAAGACGATCGAGGGCGCGCTGAAGGAAGCGGGCTTCTCGATGAAGGACGTGGTGCGCAACCACTACTACGTCACCGATGCAAGCTTCGCCGACCGAGTGTTCCCGATTTTCGGCGAAGTCTTCGGCGAGATCCGCCCGGCCGCAACCATGATCGTCTGCGATCTGATCCGCCCGGAAATGCTGATCGAGATCGAGGTCACCGCCCTTCGCGGCTGAGACAGAGCTTTCTGCTCGCACCATCACTTCTCAAATCGATTCCGATTTCGGCCAAGATGCGGTAGTCCATGGACTTCGCAGACGAGACGCTGAACCCGGAAGACGCCCATGCAATTTCAAGGCACCGCCGACTATATCGCCGACAAGGACCTGATGATCGCCGTCAACGCCGCGATCCGGCTGGAACGGCCGTTGCTGGTCAAGGGCGAGCCCGGCACCGGCAAGACCGAGCTTGCCCGCCAGATCGCCGCAGCCCTTGGCCTCGAGCTGATCGAATGGAGCGTCAAGTCGACCACCAAGGCGCAGCAGGGGCTTTACGAATACGATGCCGTATCGCGCCTGCGCGACAGCCAGCTCGGCGACGAGCGCGTCAACGAGGTCAGGAATTACATCCGCAAGGGCAAGCTCTGGCAGGCCTTCGAGGCCGATCGGCGCGTGGTGCTCCTGATCGATGAGATCGACAAGGCCGATATCGAATTTCCGAACGACCTGTTGCAGGAACTCGACCGCATGGAATTCCATGTCTACGAGACCGGCGAGATGATCGGCGCCCGTCATCGGCCGATCGTCATCATCACCTCCAACAACGAGAAGGAGCTGCCGGACGCCTTCCTGCGTCGCTGCTTCTTCCACTATATCCGCTTCCCCGACGCCGACACGCTCGCCCGCATCGTCGAGGTGCATTACCCCGGCATCCGCAAGACGCTGCTGTCGGCCGCTCTTGCCGCCTTCTACGACATCCGCCAGGTGCCGGGCCTGAAGAAGAAGCCGTCCACGTCCGAAGCGCTCGACTGGATCCGGCTGCTGGTCGCCGACGAGGTCGATCCGGCAGATCTCCGAGCCGATGCCAAGACCATGCTGCCGAAGCTGCACGGCGCACTGCTCAAGAACGAGCAGGACGTGCACCTGTTCGAACGCCTGGCCTTCATGGCGCGGCGCGACGGATGACCCCGGACGCCCACAAGGTCCTGATCTACGCCACCTGGCGCGACCGATTGTTGGTCTTCGACGAGCCGGACTTTCCCGAGATCGCGCTGCAGGTGCCTGGCGGCACGATGGAGCCGGACGAGAGCCCAGAGGCCGCGGCAGTGAGAGAATTTATCGAGGAGACGGGGCTGACGCCGTCGGAAACGCTCGCCCATCTCGACACGCACGATTATTCCTTCCGGAAGGACGGCCGGACCATCTGCCATCGGCGGCACTATTTTCACGTCGCACTTACTGGCGTGCAGCGGCAGACCTGGCTGCATCAGGAGATGACACCTTTTGGCGGCGGCGAGCCGATCCGCTTCCGCTTCTTCTGGCTCGGCATCGACGAGGCCAAGCGTCGGCTTGGGTATGGGATGCAGGACGGTCTGCATTTGTTGCGGGCTTGCGCCTCACCCTAACCCTCCCCCCGCAGGCGAGGAGAGGGGCTGCCCGGTACCGCCCGAATCGTTTTTCTTGACCCCCGCGCCCCTGTCGCGCTATCAAATTCCCTGTGGTGATTTGGCCGGCCGGCTTGCAGCCACGTTAAACAAGTCGCTAAAGGGCCGAGGAAAGTTGGATTTCCGAGGACCGGTCGCGATCAATCGCCGCCGGTTTTTTTGTATTGATCGAGTGGAAGCCCATGCCCATCAAGATTCCCGATACGCTGCCCGCCTTCGAAACCCTCGTACACGAGGGCGTGCGGGTGATGACCGAGACCGTGGCGATCCGTCAGGATATCCGCCCGCTCCAGATCGGGCTCCTGAACCTCATGCCGAACAAGATCAAGACCGAGATCCAGATGGCGCGCCTGATCGGCGCTTCGCCGCTGCAGGTGGAACTGTCGCTGGTGCGCATCGGCGCCCACCGGGCAAAGAACACCTCGGAAGACCATCTGCTTTCCTTCTACGAGACCTGGGAAGAGGTGCAGGGTCGCAAGTTCGACGGCTTCATCATCACCGGCGCGCCGGTCGAGACGCTGGACTATGAGGACGTCACCTATTGGGACGAATTGAAGCGCATCCTCGACTGGACGGAGACCAACGTGCATTCGACGCTCAACGTCTGCTGGGGCGCGATGGCCGCAATCTACCATTTCCACGACGTGCCGAAATATCCGCTCAACGAGAAGGCCTTCGGCGTCTATCGCCACCAGAACCTCAACCGCTCGTCCGTCTACCTCAACGGCTTTTCCGACGATTTCGCGGTTCCCGTTTCGCGCTGGACCGAGGTCCGACGTGCCGATATCGACAAGGTGCCCAGCCTCGAGATCCTGATGGAATCGAAGGAGATGGGCGTCTGCCTCGTGCACGAGAAGAAGGGCAACCGGCTCTACATGTTCAACCACGTGGAGTATGATTCCACTTCGCTGTCGGACGAATATTTCCGGGACGTGGACGCCGGCGTGCCGATCAAGATGCCGCACGACTATTTCCCGCACAATGATTCGACCCTGCCGCCACAGAACCGCTGGCGCAGCCATGCCCATCTCTTCTTCGGCAACTGGATCAACGAAATGTACCAGACGACGCCCTATGATCTCTCGGAGATCGGCACCGGAAAAAGCTGACTGACCGATGTTCATCCCCTTCTTCCTCGAACTCAAGGCGGCGAAAGTCCCGGTCACGCTCCGGGAATTCCTCTCCTTGATCGAGGGGATGGAGGCGGGCATCGCCACATTCGACGTCGAAGCCTTTTACTACCTGGCGCGCACGGCGCTGGTGAAGGACGAGCGCCATATCGACCGCTTCGACCGGGTGTTCCAGCACTGTTTTTCCGGGCTTGAGGCGGTCAACCCGATGGAAGCCGGCGAAGAGGCCGTCATCCCCGAGGACTGGCTGCGCAAGCTTGCGGAAAAGCACCTGACGGAGGAAGAAAAACGCCTGATCGAGGCGCTCGGCGGCTTCGACAAGCTGATGGAGACCTTGCGCCAGCGGCTGCAGGAACAAAAGGGCCGGCATCAGGGCGGTTCGAAGTGGATCGGCACCGCCGGCACCTCGCCCTTCGGCGCCTATGGCTATAACCCCGAAGGGGTCAGGATCGGCCAGGACCAGTCGCGCCATCGCCGCGCCGTGAAGGTCTGGGACCGGCGCGAGTTCAAAGACTACGACGACACCGTCGAGCTTGGCACGCGCAACATCAAGGTCGCGCTGAAGCGGCTCAGACGCTGGGTGCGCCAGGGTGCTGCCGACGAACTCGACCTCTCGGGCACGATCCGCGCCACCGCCGAGCACGGCTATCTCGACGTGGTGACGCGGCCCGAGCGGCGCAACGCCGTGAAACTTTTGATGTTCTTCGACGTCGGCGGCTCGATGGACGATCACATCCGCATCGTCGAGGAACTGTTCTCCGCCGCCCGCGGCGAGTTCCGCCACATGGAGCATTTCTACTTCCACAATTGCGTCTACGAGGGCCTGTGGAAGGACAATCGCCGCCGCCGCGCCGATATCACCCGCACGACGGAGGTGCTGCGCACCTATGGCGGCGACTATCGCGCCATCTTCGTCGGCGACGCCTCGATGAGCCCCTATGAGATCAGCCATCCCGGCGGCTCGGTCGAGCACTGGAACGACGAGGCCGGCGCGCTGTGGCTGTCACGGATGACGGCGCATTTTCCGCGCTCCATCTGGATCAATCCCGTGCCGGAACAGCACTGGGGCTACACCCAGTCGATCGCCATGGTGAAAAGCCTGTTCGAGGGGCGCATGTTTCCCCTGACGCTTGCCGGGCTACAGGACGCCACCAAGCAGCTGTCGCGCTGACATGACCGCAGTGGCCACTGTAGCACCTTGAATAGCTGGACGTTTTTGCCCTGAGGCCGGAGACGATGCACCGCGACATTTAGTATGATTTTCCGGTTGCCGTGCCTTTGGAAATGACGCAGGTTGTTGCGATCGCACCGCTGCATATTTCCCTGGATCCTAACCGATCCAAGGGCAAAACATGCAGCAATTCAAAAGTGTACGGCGACCTTTGCGCGTCTGGGGAGACGCGCGGCGCTGTAGTGGGAGCCAGCGGTGAACATGCATCAGAACACGGAAATCTTCGGCCACCTGCCATCCGGCGAGCCGGTCCATCGTCTGGTGCTTTCCGGCGGCGGTCTCACCGCGCATGTGCTCACCTGGGGCTCGGTGATCCAGGACCTGCGGCTTGAGGGCCATGAGCCGCCGCTGGTGCTCGGCTTCACCGATCTCGAAAGCTACATTGCCCATTCGCCCTACCTCGGCGCGACGCCTGGGCGCTCAGCCAACCGCATCGGCAATGGACGCTTCACGCTCGATGGCGAGGCCTACCAGCTGGAATTGAATGAGAAGGGCGTCACCCACCTGCATGGCGGCAGCGACAATATCGGTAAGCGCAACTGGACGATCGCCCGGCAAACGCCGGACAGCGTGACGCTCACCATCACTGACCCCGACGGACGCGCCGGCTATCCCGGCAATTGTCAGGTCACCTGTACCTATACGTTGAAGCCCGGCGGCGTCTTGAGCGTCGTCTATGAGAGCAGTACCGACCGGGCAACACTCGCCAATGTCTGCCAGCACAGCTATTTCAACCTCGACGGCAGCGCCGACGCGCTCGGCCACGACATCATGATCGCCGCCGACCACTATCTTCCGACGAACGACCTGCAGGTGCCGACGGGCGAGATCCTTGCCGTCGAGGGCACCGCCTTCGATCTGAGGGAAATGACGCCGCTTCACCGCCAGACCGAAGGCGAACGCATCAGCTACGACCACAATTTCTGCCTTTCGGACGAGCGCATGGCAAAACATTCGGTAGCGCTCGCCCGCAGCATCAACTCCGGCGTCACGCTGGAAGTGCTGACCACCGAGCCCGGCGTGCAGCTCTATACCGGCGCCAAGCTGAACATCCCCGTCCCCGGCCTCGAAGGTCGCCGCTACGGCCCGTTTGCGGGCTTCTGTCTGGAAACCCAGATCTGGCCCGACGCCATCAACCACCCCGGCTTCCCGAACGCGGTGCTGCGCCCCGGTGAGATCCGTGGGCAGGAAACGGACTACGTCTTCATGAAGAGCTGAGTGGCGCGCGGACGTCGATCTGTAGCGAAATGGAAGGACAGCGAACGTCCGAAAGGACTGTCATGGTGTCTGGTCGAGCACAGGTGTCCGCATGGCGAAGCGTCCCGCCGCGAAGTGCAATGCGCCTGACGGCAAATGCCATTCATTTCGAAAACAACTGTGAAATGAAGTGGTTGGGAGAAATTGGAGCGGGTGAGGCGATTCGAACGCCCGACCCCAACCTTGGCAAGGTTGTGCTCTACCCCTGAGCTACACCCGCTCATCAACCTCGGCCCGGGGGTAGTCGGTGGACCGTGGCGTCGGCGCTGTCTTGCGGCGACGGGCGGTATATGGCCTAAGCGATTTTGGAATGCAACAGGGAAATGACGAGAAAGCGAATATTTTTTTGGAGCCCCCTCAGGAAGCCCGGAAATGCCGCGTTTTTGGCGGGCATCGCCGCCCGTGAGATTGCGCCCCGATGGGCTTCTCCCCTAAAGCAGAATGCAAATCGAATGCCCAAGGGATGAGAATCATGAGTGAATCACAGCCGAAGTCCGCCGACGACCTCTTCCATTTTCTTGACGAACTCGGGATCGAGCACAAAACCAAGCGACACCAACCCGTGTTCACCGTTGCCGAATCGGTGGCGCTTCGCGACGAAATCCCCGGCGGCCATACAAAGAACCTGTTCGTGAAGGACAAGAAGGACAATTATTTCCTGCTGACCGTCGAGGAGCACGCCACGGTGGACCTGAAGACCATCCACCAGGTAATCGGCGCGGCAAGCAAGGTGTCCTTCGGCAAGCCGGAGAAGCTGATGGAATATCTGGGCGTCATCCCGGGTGCAGTAACCGCTTTCGGCGCGATCAACGACACCGGTGGTAACGTCAAGGTCATTCTCGACGAGGAACTGATGAAGTTCGACATCGTCAACTGCCATCCGCTCTCCAATGACGCGACCACCTCGATCGCATCGAGCGATCTGCTGCGCTTCATGGAAGCAACCGGACACGAACCGCTTGTCTTGAAAGTCACGGCCTGACATACGATCTTTGGCGCGAATGCAGTAAGCTGGACGACGAGCCGGCGAGGAGAGAAGAATGACGGGCAGTGACAATCCCTATGCAGGGTCTTTCGGCACTCAGATGACGGCCTCGGCCTCCTTCGGTCAGCCGGCGGCCGCGTCGGGCGGTGACCTGATCAAGGAAACCACCACTGCCAACTTCACCAAGGACGTGCTCGACGCCTCCAGGCAGCAGCCGGTTCTCGTCGATTTCTGGGCGCCCTGGTGCGGCCCCTGCAAGCAGCTGACGCCCGTCATCGAAAAGGTGGTCACGGAAGCCGCAGGCCGCGTCAAGCTCGTCAAGATGAACATCGACGATCATCCCTCGATTGCCGGCCAGCTCGGCATCCAGTCGATCCCCGCCGTCATCGCCTTTGTCGGCGGACGCCCGGTCGATGGCTTCATGGGTGCGGTGCCGGAAAGCCAGATCAAGCAATTCATCGAAAAGATCGCCGGCCCCGCCGTCGATGACAGCAAGGCGGAGATCGAGGCCGTGCTCGCCGATGCCAAGGCGCTGCTCGACGCCGGCGACGCCCAGAATGCCGCCGGCCTCTACGGCGCCGTTCTGCAGGCCGATCCGGAAAACGTCGTGGCGATCGCCGGCATGGTCGATTGCATGATCGCACTCGGCCAACTCGCGGAAGCCCGCGAAGCGCTTTCCGGACTGCCCGAAGACCTTGCCAAGGACGCAGGCATTGCGGCGATCGGCAAGAAGCTCGAGCAGATCGAGGAAGCCCGCAAGCTTGGTGATCCCAACGAGTTCGAACGGCGCCTGGCAGCAAACCCCGATGATCACGAAGCGCGCGTGCTGCTCGCCAAGATCCGCAATGTCGAAGGCGACCGGACGGCTGCTGCCGATCACCTGCTGACGGTCATGAAGCGCGATCGGGCTTTCGACGACGACGGCGCGCGGCGCGAGCTGCTCTCCTTCTTCGAGGTCTGGGGCCCGAAGGATCCGGCAACGATCGCCGCACGGCGCAAGTTGTCATCGATCCTGTTCTCCTGAACCGTCAGGCATTTTTCGAGGAAGGGCGCTGTTTGCGCCCTTTTTTGTCAGTGCGCCTGATCACGATCCACATTCACCCATGAAGATCGGTGCCCTCGTCCCTTGAGATTTTCAGGGAGCGCACCATCTCTTCATCTGGTTGCCCACGCTTCCTGGGCGGGGCAAGAGCGGATACCTGCAGGGTCTATCGGAAAATGCACGTTGGAAATGCACGCTACCTCGGTCCGAAGGACTTGCCGGAGATCATTCCGGTGTTTCCGCTGACCGGTGCCCTGCTGCTTCCAGGCGCCCAGCTTCCGCTCAACATCTTCGAGCCGCGCTACCTTGCAATGCTCGATGACGCGCTCTCCGGCAACCGCCTGATCGGCATCGTGCAACCCTCCTTCTGCGAAGGCCGCAACGAGATCGCCACCGGTCCGATGCAGGCGCTCTGCGCGGTCGGCTGCATCGGCCGCATCACCTCGTTCGCCGAGACCGGCGACGGCCGCTACATCACCTCGCTCACCGGGGTTTGCCGCTACCGTCTGTTTTCCGAGGTCGGCGGCACGCGCGGATACCGCCGTTTCCGCATCGGCCCGTTTGCTGCCGATCTCGAAAACCGCGACGATGAAACCCTCGTCGACCGGGCAGCGCTGCTTGCCGCCTTCAAGGCCTATCTCGAAGCCAACAAGCTCAAGGCCGATTGGGAAAGCGTCGAACGGGCAAGCAACCGCACACTCGTCAATTCCATGGCGATGATGTCGCCCTACGGTCCCGCGGAAAAACAGGCGCTGCTCGAAGCGCCCGACCTCAAGACCCGCGCGGAAACCCTGATCGCCATCACCGAGATCGTGCTCGCGCGCGACTTCGGCGATATGGACAGCATCCTGCAATGAGCGACATTTAATGGATATCAACGCCAGCAAGGTCGACCCGAAACTGCTCGAGCTGCTCGTCTGTCCGCTGACCAAGGGGCGCCTCAGCTACCACGCCGAAGCCAACGAACTCGTCTCGGAAAAGGCACGCCTCGCCTATCCCATCCGAGACGGCGTGCCGATCATGCTGGTTTCGGAAGCCCGCAAGATCGAGGACTGAGGCTGACCGCGACTAAGTCGTGCAGAACCCTGCAAATTCCCCTCATCCGACCTGCCGGCCACATTCTCCCCGCAGGCAGGGAGAAGGAAACACGTCGCGCCGCGTGCACCTAAGCAGCGACCGTTCTTGCCCGTTGATCCTCACGTCAAATCGCCTGACCCGAGAGCAGTCGCGGATCGGTCTCACCGGCGATGCCGGCCGCCTGGCGAATGAAGAAACTCTTCAGAGACGGAAGGCGATCGACGAGACCGAGGCCGAAGTCGCGAGCGATCCTGACCGGGGTAATGTCGTTGGAAAACAGCCGGTTGAGCACGTCCGTCGTCACCCCCATGCGGAACGTGTCAAAACGCCGCCAGCTCTGGTAGCGCTCGAGCACCGCCAGCGAGCCAATATCGAGCCCAAGGCGATCCGCCTCAACGATCGTTTCCGCCAGCGCCGCCACATCCTTGAAGCCGAGATTGAGCCCCTGCCCCGAGATCGGGTGAATGCCGTGGGCGGCATCACCGGCAAGCGCGAAACGCGGCTTGACGAAATCGCGCGCGAGCGTCAGGCCGAGCGGAAAGGCCCGCCGTCCGCCGACGACCTTCAGGTGTCCAAGCTTGTGGCCGAAGCGGCGTTCCAGCTCTTCCTCGAAAAGGAAATCGTCGCCCTTGACCAGGCGCTCGGCATCTTCGGTGCGCTCGGTCCAGACCAGCGACGAGCGATTGTTCTTGAGCGGCAGGGTGGCAAACGGGCCGGCCGGCAGGAAATGCTCCTCGGCCGTGCCCTCGTGCGGCCGCTCGTGCTCGACCGTCGTGACGATGCCGGACTGGCCGTAGTCGAATTCGACGGTCTTGATGCCGGCAGCATCGCGCAGCTTGGAGCGCACCCCGTCACAGGCGACGAGCAGCCGTGCCTCCAGCTCTTCGCCGCCGGCAAGCGTGACTGCGACCGCATGATCGCCGCTCTTGAAGGTTTCGACCATCGCCGACTGGCGATTGACGACACCGAGTTCCTCGCAGGCCCCGCGCAGCGCGCCAACCATCGCCGTGTTCGGCACCATATGGGCGAAGGGCCGGCCATCGCCGCCGTCACCATCGAAGGTCAGAAACACCGGGCGCACCGGATCGGCCGCTTTCGAATCGGTGATCACCATGCGGCGGATCGGCTCGGCCTCCGGCACGATCTGATCCCAGACGCCGAGCACGTCGAGCATGCGCTCGGCCGCTGACGCGACCGCCGAGGCGCGCTGGTCCTTCTTCCAGGCGCCGTCCGGCGCACCGTCGATGACCATCACATCCAGATGCGGCGCCGCCTTCTTCAGCGATACCGCGAGCGAAAGGCCGACATAGCCGCCACCGGCAATCAAGACATCGAGCATCGGCTTTCTCCGTCGCACTTGAGCATCGTTTTATGTCTATATAGATCAATGCCATCGACGTTCCTACCATCGGAGACTGCCGAAATGTCGCGCCCCACCGAGACCACCACGCCCATGGATGCGCTGCTCGCCATTCTCGACCTTGAGAAGCTCGAGGAGAACCTGTTCAGGGGCCTGAGCCCGCAGGTCGGCTGGCAGCGGGTCTTCGGCGGCCAAGTGATCGGCCAGGCGCTGGTGGCAGCCCAGCGGACCGTCGACGCCGACCGCTTCGTTCATTCGCTGCACGCCTATTTCATGCGGCCGGGCGATCCGTCCGTACCGATCATCTACGAGGTCGACCGCATTCGTGACGGTTCGAGCTTCGCCACCCGTCGTGTCGTCGCCATCCAGCACGGCAAGGCGATCTTCTCGATGTCGGCCTCGTTCCAGTATGACGAGGACGGCTTCGACCACCAGATCGAGATGCCTGATCTCGCCATGCCGGAGACCTTGCCGGGCGAACAGGAACTGAAGGAGAAATTCCTCGTGCATGCGCCGGAAGCCATCCGTCGCTACTGGGAGCGGCCGCGGCCGATCGAAATCCGCCCGGCCTCGCTGCACCACTATTTCACCCGTAACGACGGCAAACCGATCCAGGATGTCTGGGTCAAGGCGGTCGGCACTGTCCCGGACGAGCGTCATATCCAGGCAGCCATCCTTGCCTATCTCTCCGACATGACCCTGCTCGACACCTCGCTCTATGCGCACGGCACCTCGGTCTTCGATCGCAACCTGCAAGTCGCGAGCCTCGATCATGCGATGTGGTTCCACCGCCCCTGCAAAATGGACGACTGGCTGCTCTATACCCAGGACAGCCCGAGTGCGCATGGTGCCCGCGGGATGACCAGAGGCAGCCTTTTTACGCGTTCCGGCGTGCTGATCGCCTCCGTCGCCCAAGAAGGGCTGATCCGGAAAAAGGCATCTGAATAGAAAGTGAGCAGAATATCCATTCTGCCTATTTTTTAATCTTCTAATTTGACGATTTTTTAGTGCGCCGCAGCATCCGTGCTGCGGCTTTCATTTTTTTCGTTTTTTTTCAGTGATTTAGAACTGTCCTTTGAATCTGGCACGCCCCTTGAATGTCAGTGTCCGGTTGCACGGCGCTCTGGCGCTCCGCAGCAAGGAGAGACGGCCTCCGGCCGGAGGCGAACAAGGATGGAAACCAGATGAAAATTGTGATGGCCATTATCAAGCCGTTCAAGCTCGATGAGGTTCGCGAAGCCCTCACTGCTGTCGGCATCCAGGGCCTGACCGTGACCGAAGTCAAAGGCTACGGCCGCCAGAAGGGACATACCGAAATCTACCGCGGCACCGAATATGCCGTGAGCTTCCTGCCGAAACTGAAGGTCGAAATTGCCGTTCCCTCGGAGCTCGTCGACATGGCGGTGGAAGCGATCGCCGCAGCCGCCAAGACCGGCCAGATCGGCGACGGCAAGATCTTCGTCTACGCCATTGACCATGCCGTGCGCATCCGCACCGGCGAAACCGATTCAGAAGCGTTGTAAATCACGCCGTTCAGGGAGCACTACTCGATGTCATCCAGCAAACTTACCACCTCTCTTGGACGCCTCGGCGCACTCGGCGCCGCCTTGTTTGCGCCGGCCGTCGCCTTCGCACAGGAAGCAGCGCCGGCCGCAGCCGCCGCAGCACCGGTCCCGGACAAGGCGGATACCGCCTTCATGTTCATCTCCACGCTTCTCGTCTTCTTCATGCTCATCCCGGGCCTGGCGCTCTTCTACGGCGGCCTGGTGCGCGCCAAGAACATGCTGTCGGTCCTGATGCAGTGCACCGTGATCGGCGCGGCGATGATGATCGTCTGGGTCGTCTACGGTTACTCCTTCGCCTTCGGCGGCTCGACGAGCCCCTATTTCGGCGGCTTCGCCAAGATGTTCCTCGCTGGCGTTACCGGTGAGAGCACGTCGGCCACCTTCTCGGAAGGTGTCGTCATTCCGGAATACATCTTCATGCTGTTCCAGATGACCTTTGCGGCGCTGACGCCGGCACTGATCGTCGGCGCCTTCGCCGAACGCATCAAGTTCTCGGCCGCAGTCCTCTTCGCAATCCTTTGGGCCACCTTCGTCTACTTCCCGATCGCCCATATGGTCTGGGACGGCAACGGCCTGCTCTTCGGCATGGGCGCCCTCGACTTCGCCGGCGGTACCGTCGTTCACATCAATGCCGGCGTCGCGGGCCTGATCGGCGCGATCATGGTTGGCAAGCGTACCGGCTACGGCCGTGACATGATGGCTCCGCACTCCATGACGCTGACGCTGGTCGGTGCTGCCATGCTCTGGTTCGGCTGGTTCGGCTTCAACGCCGGCTCGAACCTCGAAGCCTCCGGTGGCGCAGTCCTCGCAACCGTCAACACTTTCCTCGCAACCGCTGCCGCCATTCTCTCCTGGTCGGTCGTCGAAACCATCACGCGCGGCAAGGCCTCGATGCTGGGCGCGGCCTCGGGCATGATCGCCGGCCTCGTCGCCATCACGCCTGCCGCCGGCATTGCCGGCCCGATGGGCGCGATCGTCATGGGCGTGCTCGTCTCGCCGCTCTGCTACTTCTTCGTCTCGGTCGTGAAGAACAAGTTCCACTATGACGACACGGCAGACGTCTTCGGCGTCCACGGCGTCGGCGGTTTCTTCGGCGCACTTGCCACCGGCATCTTCGCCTCCTCGTCACTCGGCGGCATCGGCTATGCCGACGGCATCACCATGGGCAGCCAGTTCGTGACGCAGCTCACCGCCGTTGCCATCACCATCGTCTGGTGCGGCGTCGTCTCGGTGATCCTCTACAAGGTGGTGGATTCGATCGTCGGCCTGCGCGTCTCCGTCGAAGCCGAACGCGAAGGCCTCGACCTCTCGTCGCACGGCGAAGCCGCCTACCACAGCTAAGCGGATTGCGGCGCCGGACCTGGCGCCGCGCACAGTCCCGTCGCGATCCGTCTGATGCGGATCGCCTTTGGCCCGGATCGAAAGGTTCGGGCCTTTTTCGTGCCGATCTTCACGTCAACGACCGCTATTTTAGCGGCAACTACGCATGGTTAATGTCGCATTAACCGTACTCCGCTTAGGTTGATTCCATGGCACGCAATGTGCCTTAGAGATCGAGACGGGCAGCAGGCAATATGAGCAGAAGCAATCCGGCAACGCTTGACAGCCGTTCCAACCGGTTCGTGCTAACCACCTTCGTTTGGCGGCAGATCGCGTCGCTGGCGGGCTTTGCGCTTTTCGGCGCATTGGCGCTGGCTGTCGCGGCGCTATCGACATGGAACGTCGCCGACCCGAGCTTCTCCTATGCCACATCGGAAGCGCCCACCAACGTGCTCGGTTATCCGGGCGCGGCCTTTGCCGATATCTTCATGCAGTTCTTCGGTCTTGCCAGCGTCGTCGCCCTGTTGCCGGCCGTTGCCTGGGCGCTGGTGCTGATCAGCGGCAAGCGCTTCGACAAGATCTTCAAGCGCCTTGGCGTCTGGTTCATCGGCTCCGTGCTGGCCGGCGCGGCGCTGAGCTGCGTTCCTGCTCCGATCACCTGGCCGCTGCCCAACGGTCTCGGCGGCGTCTTCGGTGACATGATTCTCCGCTTTCCGGCGCTCTTCACCGGCGCCTTCCCGACCGGCACGCTCGCGACCGTGCTCGCCTGCATCTTCGCCGCTCCTGCCGCCTGGTGCCTGATCTATAGCGCCGGCCTCATCGGCGTCAGCGATGAAGAGCAAGACGAAGAGGTTGTCGAGCCGACACCGAGCAAGGCGCGTACCGTGCGCGACGAGCTCGACGAGGACGACAGTGAAGGCCCTTTCACCCTGCTGATGGGCTCCTTCGCCCATATGCGCTACACGATGCACGCGCGCGTGCGCCGCATCTTCGGCATGAGCGGCACGCGCAGTTCGCCCAAGCGCCAGTATGATGAGCCTTATGATTTCAACAATGACGAGTTCGGCACGCTGAACGAGCCGGTCCGGCCGAAGCCGATGGCTGCCGGCGACCGCATCGAACCCTCGCTCGATCGCTCCGAACGCCGCATCCTCACGCCGCCGCCGATCATGGCCGATGACGAGGACGACGATCTGCCCGTCGATATCGACGAGCGTCGCCCCGCCGGCATCCTGCCCGACGATGAGGACGACGATCCGGCATCCGACTGGGCGCCGCGGGCAGCGCCGCCGAAACAGGGCCTGCCGAAGTCGGGCTCGCGCGTGGCAACGCCAGCGCCCCGCCCGAAATCCGGTCAGCGGATCGAGCGCGAAGCCCAGCGCTCCTTCGTCGAGGACGATGGCGACTTCACGTTGCCGCCGATGCATTTCCTTGCCGAACCAAAGAACGTCAGCCGCGACGCCTCGCTGTCGCCCGACGCGCTCGAGCAGAATGCCCGCATGCTGGAAGGCGTGCTTGAGGATTTCGGCGTCAAGGGCGAGATCATCCATGTACGCCCGGGCCCGGTCGTAACCCTTTATGAACTGGAGCCGGCCCCCGGCATCAAGTCGTCCCGTGTCATCGGCCTTGCCGATGACATCGCCCGCTCGATGAGCGCAATCGCTGCCCGCGTCGCCGTCGTTCCCGGCCGCAATGCCATCGGCATCGAACTGCCGAACCAGCGGCGCGAGACCGTCTACCTGCGCGAACTCATCGGCTCGCGTGACTTCGAGACCTCCAAGGCGCGCCTTGCCATGGCGCTCGGCAAGACCATCGGTGGCGAACCCGTCGTTGCCGACCTCGCCAAGATGCCGCATCTGCTCGTCGCCGGTACCACCGGCTCCGGCAAGTCGGTCGCGATCAACACCATGATCCTGTCGCTGCTCTATCGCCTGCGCCCGGATCAGTGCCGCCTGATCATGATCGACCCGAAGATGCTCGAACTCTCCGTCTACGACGGCATCCCGCACCTGCTTTCGCCCGTGGTCACCGACCCGAAAAAGGCGGTGGTCGCGCTCAAGTGGACGGTGCGCGAGATGGAAGAGCGCTACAAGAAGATGTCGAAGATCGGCGTGCGCAACATCGACGGCTTCAACAGCCGCGTCGAGCAGGCGCTTGCCAAGGGCGAGCAGATCACTCGCACGGTGCAGACCGGCTTCGACCGCCAGACCGGCGAAGCCATGTACGAGACCGAGGAATTCGACCTCACGCCGCTGCCCTATATCGTCGTCATCATCGACGAAATGGCCGACCTGATGATGGTCGCCGGCAAGGACATCGAAGGTGCCGTGCAGCGGCTGGCGCAGATGGCGCGTGCCGCCGGCATCCATGTCATCATGGCAACGCAGCGCCCCTCGGTCGACGTCATCACCGGCACGATCAAGGCCAACTTCCCGACCCGCATCTCGTTCCAGGTGACCTCGAAGATCGACAGCCGCACGATCCTGGGCGAACAGGGCGCCGAACAGCTGCTCGGCATGGGCGACATGCTCTACATGGCCGGTGGTGGCCGCATCCAGCGCGTCCACGGCCCGTTCGTCTCCGACACCGAGGTCGAGGAAGTCGTCGCCTATCTGAAGACCCAGGGCGTGCCGCAATATCTCGACGCCATCACCGAGGACGACGACGAGGACGGCGAAGGCGGCGGACCTGCCGGCACCTCCAACCTTTCCGATTCCGACGACCCCTACGACCAGGCGGTTGCGATCGTTCTGCGCGACGGCAAGGCCTCCACCTCCTACGTACAACGGCGCCTCGGGATCGGTTACAATCGGGCTGCATCGCTGATCGAGCGCATGGAGCAGGAAGGCATCATCGGGCCTGCGAACCACGCCGGAAAACGCGAGATCCTGGTACCGACCGAGGCGGAAATCACCGGCCGGTAAAGCAGTTCCAGCAAGGGTACCGCGCGATTCTCCGTCCGGAATCACGCAGATGAGAGACACGGCCAGCAGATAATGGCCAGGCGCCCCGGCCAAGGGGCCGAACCGGTAACGGTCATGTGAGAGCACGAGCCGAAAAGCTCGAAAAAGGCGCCTTGAAGGCGCCGCACTTGCGCTCCAGATGATCCGTAAATGAAGGAGACCGAGATGACAGAGACGAAGAACGGCGAGCGCAGCCACCCGGTAGTTTCGCGCCGCCTTTTCATGTGCGGACTTGCGGCGCTTGCCGGCATCGGCGGCACCGGTCTCGACATCACCCAGGCTTTGGCGCAGGCACCGAGTGCCGCCCAGAAGATCGCCGATCACTTCTCCTCGGTAAAGACCATGGCCGGCGAATTCGTGCAGTTCGGCCCACGCGGCGAACAGACCGGCGGCAAGTTTTACATCCGCCGCCCCGGCCGCATCCGCTTCAACTATGAAGCCCCGTCGCCGATGCGCGTGATTGCCGACGGCAAGTCGGTCGTCATCGGCAACATGAAGCTGAAGACCTGGGACATCTATCCCCTCTCGAAGACGCCGCTCAAACTGCTGCTCAGCGAGAAGATCGACCTGACCGGCAAGATGGTGCGCGGCGTCAAGGAAGAGTCCGATCTCATCACCATCGTGCTTGGCGACCGCTCGATCTTCGGCGATTCGACCATCACCATGATGTTCGACCCGAAGACCTATGACCTGCGCCAATGGACGATTACCGACGCGCAGAAGAAGGATACTTCGGTGATGATCTTCAATGTCCAGACCGGCATGGCGCTGGACGACAAGGTCTTCCAGATCCCCTACGACGAGGTCCGCAACAAGAAGGGCGGCTAGAGCGATTGGCCGCCGGTATCTAGATCGCTGGCAATATGACATAGGGCCGCCGAATGGCGGCCTTTTTCATGGGTTCCCCTTCCTGCATTCCTTGTCCCGGGGCGTCGGACCTGCTTAAAGCTCAGGTCAAACATCCATCCCAAGCCGGCCTTCCCTTCGCAAGCGTCCGGCGCAGCCGAGCAGGGAATGACGCATGGCCCTTTCCGTCGCCACTTGGAACATCAACTCCGTGCGCCTGCGCATGCCGCTCGTCGAACATCTGCTGAAGACCTGGCAGCCGGACATTCTCTGCCTGCAGGAAACCAAGTGCCCGAACGACCAGTTCCCGTCCAAGCCGCTGAAGGCGCTCGGTTACAATCACATCGAGATGCACGGCCAGAAGGGCTATCACGGCGTGGCGACGATCTCGCGGCTGCCGCTGCATGAGCTCAGCGACCGACGCGACTATTGCGGTGTCGGCGATGCGCGCCATCTCTCGGTCGTCTTCGAGGCCGGCGGCAAGAAGATCCGTCTGCACAATTTCTATGTTCCGGCCGGTGGCGACGAACCGGATCGCAGCATCAATCCGAAATTCGGTCACAAGCTCGATTTCGTCGAAGAAATGAAACTGCTGCACGCCGAAGCCGATGCCGGCATTTCCTCGATCCTCGTCGGCGACCTCAATATCGCCCCGCTCGAAGACGACGTCTGGTCGCACAAGCAGCTCTTAAAGATCGTCAGCCACACGCCGATCGAGACCGAAGGGCTGACCACGGTCATGAACGGCGGCGGCTGGGTCGACCTGATGCGCCAGCACACGCCCGCCCCGACCAAGCTCTACACCTGGTGGAGCTACCGGGCGAAGGACTGGGAAGCGGCCGACCGCGGCCGCCGGCTCGACCACATCTGGTCCTCCGCGGACCTGGCGCCGGCGCTCAAACATGTCGACATCCTGCGCGAAGCGCGCGGCTGGGAGCGCCCCTCCGATCACGTGCCAGTCATCGCGCATTTCGATATCTGACAGCTTTTCTCTGAGCGGCGGCACGCGCCTAGAGCGCGTGACGCTTCATCAGGAAAAACATGACAAAAAGAATCATATTTTTCTTGATGCCAGAATCTAAACGGACTATCCCTCTTTTCGGGCGGCAGGGACACCGCCTCCGATGGCCCATCGGCCATCATTTTCACTGATATCGGGGTGCTCTGCTCTGGCCTTTGCCGGAGGGCTTTCGTGCGCCCTCAAGAGGGCCAGACATGCCAGACACCTTGCCGATCCACCTCACGTGCGCATCACGCCGCGCGCGCTCCGCCGCCACCATGTTGGCCGCAAGCGCTACCGCCGTGTTCCTTTCGTCCATCGCGGCTTCCGCGCAGTCAGCCGAAAGCCAGAAGACGACACGGTTGGAAAAGATCGAGGTGACGGCCGGCAAGGCAGCCGCGACGATCGCCGAGGACAACGACACGATCGTGCCGACACGCAACGTCTCGGCGCTCAAGACCGATACGCCGCTCATCGAGACACCCCGCTCCGTTTCAGTGGTCACGCGCAAGGAACTCGAAGAGCGCGGCGTGCAAGACATGATCCAGGCAACCCGTTATGCTGCCGGCGTCACAACGGGCGCCTTCGGCTTCGATCCACGCTTCGACCAGATCTACATCCGCGGCTTCGAGACGACGACCACGGGGGACTTCCGGGACGGCCTGCGCCAGCCCTACATGAACTACGGCACCTTTCCGACGGAGGTCTACGGACTCGAACGGATCGAGATTCTCAAGGGCCCGGCTTCGGTCATGTATGGTGCCGCCGGGGTCGGCGGTATCGTCAACCGCATATCGAAGATGCCTGAGGAGGAGACGCACCGTGAGATCGAGCTGCAATACGGCACGATCGGCCGCACCCAGGCCGCCTTCGATTTCGGCGGACCGGCAACGGCCGATGGCGACTTCCTCTACCGCATCGTCGGGCTTCTGAGGAACGGCGGGACCAACTACGACGTCGCCGACGACCGCTACCTGCTGCAACCCTCCTTCACCTGGAAACCGGACGAAAGCACGTCGCTGACCGTCTATGGCCTTGGCCAGAAGGGCGAGAGCGATGCCAGCCCGCGTGTACTCGAACATGACGGCCGGCTGCTGCGCTACAGCGATCCGGACTACGACTACCAGAAGGTCCGGCAGTATCAGGCCGGCTACAAATTCGAGCACGAGTTCGACAACGGCCTGACCTTCCGCCAGCACGGCCGCGTCAGTGATCTCGACCTGAAGGCTCGCTACGTGGACTTCGGCACCGAGATTGCGCCAGACGTCTTCGAGCGCTACCCCGTAGCCATCAAGGACGACCAGCGTGCCTACCAGATCGATAACCGGCTTCAGGCCGTCTTCGACACCGGCGCGGTCTCGCACACGCTCCTGGCAGGTCTCGATTATACCTGGATCACCTCCGACTTCGGTCTCGGTTTCGGCGCCGTCGATCCGGCCTACCGCTTCGATCTCAATAATCCCACCTTCGGCATCAGCGGCCCGACGCCGGCACTTACCAGCTTCAGCGGGCGGGATCTCCGGCAGACGGGCATCTATGTCCAGAACCAGCTGGAGTTCGGTAACTGGCGCGCCGTCGGCGGCCTTCGCTATGACTGGGTCGATCAGACCAGCACCAACAAGAACACCGGCGTCGTCGACCGCAAGGACGATGGCGAGCTCACCGGGCAGGCGGGCCTTCTCTATCTCTTCGACAATGGCATCGCGCCCTATGCCAGCTACAGCACCTCCTTCGTACCGCGCACCGAGCTTTCGGCCGACGGCAGAGTGCTCGATCCGACGACCGGAGAGCAGGTCGAACTTGGCCTGAAATATCAGCCGGAAGGCGAGGCCTATTCGCTGAGTGCTGCCTATTACCGGATCGTGGAAACCGGTGCCGCGCAATACGTATCGGACGCATCGCTTCCCGCCGGCTACTACTACAAGTCGGCAGGGGAGGTGACGACCAATGGTCTTGAGGTGGAAGGACGCCGGGAATTCGACAACGGCCTGAGCTTCATCGCCGCCTACAACTACAACGACGCCGAAATCACGGGGAATATCGACCCGTCGCTGATCGGCAACGTGCCCTCGACGAAGCCGCGCCACGTCGCATCGCTCTGGGTTAGCTACCTGCTGCCCGACGACACGCAGCTTGCGGGCCTGAGCGTCGGCGGCGGCGTGCGTCTGGCATCAAGCTCCTATACATCCGACGCCAACACGACGAAGAATGGCGGCGCCGTCTATTTCGACGCCTCGATCGCCTACGACTTCGGCGTCAAGAACCCGGAGCTTGCCGGGCTGTCGCTCGCCGTCAGCGCCACCAATCTCGGCGACCGCCGCGAAGAGGTCTGCACCGATGGCTATTGCTATTTTGGCCAGGGCCGCACCGTGCTCGGTTCGCTGAAATACCGGTGGTAACGAACAGAAGCCGTTTTCGGCTTCAGGCAAAGCGGCCGGCGAGCGCGCCGGCCCTGCGAATCATCGCCTGCAGATTCTCGCGGATGCGGGCTTCGACGAGTTCCGCCACTTCCGGATACTCTTCCAGCATGCGGCGGAAGAGCGGCCGGTTGATGCGGATGACCTCGCTGTCTTCCTCGGCAGTCGCCGTGAACTTGCGTTCGACCATCGAGATCAGCGCCAGTTCCGACAGAAGCGCGCCTCGGCCGACCGTCGAGACTGTCGTCTCGGAACCATCGACGCCAGTCTTCGACAAGGACAGGCTGCCGCTCGCAATCGCATAGGCGCAATCGGCGGGCGCGCCTTCGCGAAACAGCTCCTGCCCCTTGAATATGCGGCGCCGTTCCGCACCGAAGGCGATCAGCCGCAGCTTGTCCTCGCTGATATCGACAAACAGCGGCACGTTGGACAGAAGCACGATATCGTCGTTGAGCGCCAAGCGGCTAACCTCCCGAAATCACCACGCTGCCGGCCGAGCAAGCCGGATCGCGTGCGCGACCAGTCTAGATGACACGAAACGGGATTCGGGCGGTAAATCGCTTCCCACCTTCCTCACCCCGGCTACGGAACGATCTTGTAGCCGCCGTTCTCTGTCACCAAAATCTCGGCATTGGAAGGGTCCCGCTCGATTTTCTGGCGCAGCCGGTAAACGTGGGTTTCGAGCGTATGGGTGGTGACGCCGGAATTGTAGCCCCAGACCTCTTCCAAGAGCACGTCGCGGGTGACCACCTTCTGGTCGGCGCGGTAGAGATAACGGATGATCGCCGCTTCCTTTTCGGTCAGCCGGATCTTCTGGCCGTTTTCCAGCGTCAGCAGCTTCTGGCTGGGCTTGAACGTATAGGGCCCGACGCTGAAGGTCGCGTCCTCGCTCTGCTCGTGCTGGCGCAGCTGTGCGCGAATGCGGGCGAGCAGCACGGCGAAGCGGAACGGCTTCGTCACATAGTCGTTGGCGCCGGCCTCGAGGCCGAGGATCGTATCGGAATCGGTGTCGTGCCCGGTCAGCATGATGATCGGCGCCTTGAAGCCGCCCTTGCGCAGAAGCTTCACCGCTTCGCGGCCATCCATGTCGGGCAGGCCGACATCCATGATCAGGAGGTCCACCTGCTGTGCCCTTGCGGTCTGGATGCCCTTGCCGGCGGTCGCTTCCTGGATGAGGTCGAACTCTTCGTAGAGCGAGAGCTGCTCGACCAATGTCTCGCGCAGGTCATTGTCGTCATCGACAAGAAGAATGGTGCGGGTCGCCATGGGACAATTCCTGTTTGCTTCGGTTTTCAAACTAGCTCAAATGCCTGTGTTGGCAAGCGAACCAGCATTGCTGGCTCGTTATATTCGCAACCGTGCTTATGGTGCCCCTCAAATCACGGGCAAAGCAAAAATCCGTGAGAATGATGCGCAAGAAAACGTCGGGAAAAAGACCAGCCAAGTCCATCATCACAGTCCGCCCGGCGCCGCGCGATCGAAAGCGGGCGCTGGTCTGCTTCGATGGCCGCGTCGAGCAGGCGGCGATCGGACGAAGCGGCATTACCAGCCTGAAGCGTGAAGGCGACGGCGCCACGCCGCGTGCTGCGATGAAGCTGATCGGCGGCTATGTCAGGCGCGATCGTCTCCTTCTGCCGCCGACACCACTGCCGACGCGGACCACGCGCAAGGACATGCTCTGGTGCGACGCTCCAGGTCACGCCCGATACAATCGTCCGGTCATGGCACCATTCACGCCGAGGCATGAGGAGTTGATGCGCGAGGACGGACTCTACGACATCTGCCTCGTGATGGACTGGAACCTCCTCGCCCGGAGGAGAAACGCCGGCTCGGCGATCTTCTTCCACCTGATCCGACCGGGCTATGAGCCGACGCAGGGCTGCGTCGCGGTCAGTCTGCACGCCATGCGGCGGCTGATCCCGCATATGCGCCGCGGCACCGTCGTGCAGGTGCTTTGATATGGACATGCAAACAGCTCAGTCGAGCGAGCGCGGGGTCGCAAAACGCGCGAGTTTGGCGCTGCCCGGCATAAGCTCGCGCCAACCCGCGGCTTCGAATTCGAGAACAGCAAGGGCGGCCGTCGGAAACTTGTCCGCCATGCGCATGCGCAGATCCGCATCGCCGGATCCGACGAGTTCGTGCGCCAGATCTTCCATGCCGGGATTATGGCCGACGATAAGCAATGTCCTGACAGCCGGATCCGTCGCGCGCAGAACGCTCAGGATCTGCGGGGCTCCCACCTCATAAATCGCGCGGGTATTCTCGACCGCGACCTCGGTCGAAAGGGCAGCCGCCACCAATTGCCAGGTCTCCTGCGCACGCTTGGCGGTTGACACAAGCGCGCGATCCGGCACGAGCTTATGCCGCGCCATGTACTTTCCCATCAGCGGCGCCGCCTTGCGACCACGCTCGCCGAGCGGACGATTGATGTCGGCGACGCCGTCCGGCCAGGCGGATTTGGCATGGCGCAACAGCATCAGGCAGTAGCTTTGCACAGACAGATCGTCGCTCATCCGTCGTCCTCCCAAACGCCCTTCGGTCAACACGTTCCCAGACTTGTGAGCAGCCAGCTTAGCGCAATTCACCGACCCGCGCGGAGCGCAGACGTGCGGACAAACAAAAAAGGCCGCCCCGAAGGGCGGCCATTTGCGCCGGAAAAGCTCAAATCCGGCTTATTTCCATTCGCGGATATCGACGAAGTGACCCGCAACCGCAGCGGCTGCCGCCATTGCCGGCGAGACCAGATGCGTGCGGCCCTTGAAGCCCTGGCGTCCTTCGAAGTTGCGGTTCGACGTGGACGCGCAACGCTCGCCCGGCTTCAGCCGGTCGTCATTCATCGCCAGACACATGGAGCAGCCCGGCTCGCGCCAGTCGAAACCGGCTTCCTTGAAGATCTTGTCGAGGCCCTCGGCTTCGGCCTGTTCCTTGACGAGGCCCGAGCCCGGAACGATCATCGCCGACACGCTCGAAGCAACCTTGCGGCCTTCCACCACCTTGGCAACTTCACGCAAGTCCTCGATGCGACCATTGGTGCAGGAGCCGATGAAGACGCGGTCGATACCGATGTCGGTGATCTTGGTGCCCGGCTTCAGGCCCATGTAGTCGAGCGCACGCCACTTTGAGACGCGCTTGGTTTCTTCCTGGATCTCGTCCGGGTTGGGAACGATACCCTGAACAGAAATCACGTCTTCCGGAGAAGAACCCCAGGAAACGATCGGCGGCAGGTTGGCAGCGTCGAGCACGACGACGCGATCATAATGAGCGCCCTCGTCCGTGTGCAGCGTCTTCCAGTAGTCGAGCGCCATGTCCCAGGCCTTGCCCTTCGGAGCACGCGGCTTGTCCTTGATGTAGGCAAACGTCGTCTCGTCGGGCGCGATCAGGCCGGCACGAGCGCCGCCTTCGATCGTCATGTTGCAGATGGTCATGCGGCCTTCCATCGACAGCGAGCGGATGGCTTCGCCAGCAAATTCGATGACGTGGCCGGTGCCGCCGGCGGTGCCGATTTCGCCGATGATCGCAAGGATGATGTCCTTGGCGGTAACGCCTGATGGCAGCTGGCCGTCGACGCGCACCAGCATGTTCTTCGCCTTCTTCTGGATCAACGTCTGCGTGGCGAGCACGTGCTCGACCTCCGACGTGCCGATGCCGTGCGCCAGCGAACCGAAGGCGCCGTGCGTCGACGTGTGGCTGTCACCGCAGACGATGGTCATGCCCGGCAGGGTGAAGCCCTGCTCCGGGCCGACGATGTGCACGATGCCTTGGCGCTTGTCGTTCTCGGAGTAGTATTCAACGCCGAACTCGGCGGCGTTCTTGGCGAGCGCCTCGACCTGGATGCGGCTTTCCTCGTTCTTGATGCCGAGGTGGCGGTCAGCCGAGGTCGGCACGTTGTGGTCGACGACGGCGAGCGTCTTCTCCGGGGCGCGGACCTGGCGGCCGGCCATGCGCAGGCCCTCGAAGGCCTGCGGGCTCGTCACTTCGTGAACGAGGTGACGATCGATGTAGAGAAGACAGGTGCCATCTTCCTGTTCGTTGACCAGGTGGTCGTCCCAGATCTTATCATAGAGGGTACGCGGTGCGCTCATGGCGGTATATCCATCGAGTTTTCAAAAAAGGCAGGAAAAGCCGGCGGCAAGGCGGCCGGAAGCACTGATCGGGAAATCAGGATAGGCGGCTTGTAAGCGCCCCGTGGACGCGCGCAAAGAAGCGTGCCGGCAGGCGCTTGTGGTCCTGCAGCACGACGATTTTCTGCTCGCTACATCCAAATTTGGATTCCATGGCCGTGTTCATATCAATTTTCTGACAGGTCGGCAATCGGTGGAAGCAACCTCAGCGCTGCTCGGCGCGCCTGAGCCGCCGCTCCAGTCCCCGCAATCCCAGCGACAGACCGATGGTCAGCACCAGATAGACATAGGCGACGATCGAATAGGTCTCGAAGAAGCGGAAGGAACCGGAGGCGTACACCTTGCCCATCTGCGTGATGTCGGCGACGCCAAGCACGGAGACGAGCGAACTGTCCTTGACCATGGCGACGAAGTCGTTGCCGAGCGGCGGCAGGATGACACGGATCGCCTGCGGAAAGATGACGAGACGGAAGCGCTGGTAGCGCGTAAGCCCCAGGGCCTTGGCGGCTTCGACCTGCCCCTTGTCGACCGACAGGATGCCGGCGCGGAACACTTCGGCGATGAACGCGGAGTAGCCGATCATCAGGGCGATGATGGCGCGCCACATCAGCGAGATGTCGCGCACGCCGACGGGATCCATCCAGCCGGCTCCGATCAGCGGTGCTGAGATGAAGTTGGCCGCAACGACAAGCGCCGGCGCCCCAACGAAGGCGATATAGAACAGGAGCACCAGGATCGGCACGCCGCGGATCACTTCGGTATAGAAGCGCGCGATCTGCCGGAGCGCCGAATGCTCGGATAGCGCCATCAGCGCGATGCCGAGGCCGAGCGTCGTCGCCAGCACGAACCCCATGAGGGTCACGAAGACGGTGACGCCAAGCCCCTTGAAGACGACGGTGAAAACCTCGGAGAAGATGTCATTGGTGACAATCACGGCAGCGAGTGCCGCTGCGATCACAAGTAGGGCGACCAACCACCAGGGATAGTCGCCCTTGCCGGACATGCCAGAAGATTGTGGAGCGGCCATTGCCTGAAATCAGCCGCCCATTTTGTATTCGAGGAACCACTTCTTATCGAGCGCGTCGAATGTGCCGTCCGCCTTCAACGCCTTGATCGCGGCGTTGATCGGAGCGACGAGATCCGACCCCTTCGGGAAGATGAAACCGAAATCTTCGGTTCCGAGCGGACCGCCGACGACCTTGAGCTTGCCTTCGGAGGAATCGACATAGCCCTTGGCGGCGACGCTATCGGTCAAAACCACGTCGACGTCGCCGGCCTTCAGTGCCTGCACGGTCGCGCCGAAGGTCTCGAACAGCTTGATGCGCGGGTTCTGCTCGTTGCCATCAAGCATTTCGTAGACAGCGGTATAGAACGGCGAGGTGCCGGGCTGGGCGCCGACGAGGCCGTCAGCGAATGCGCCAAAGCTCTTGCCGTCGTTGAACCGTGTCTCATCACTACGCACCAGCATGAACTGCTGCGAACGCATGTAAGGGTCGGAGAAGTCGACCTTCTCCTTGCGGTCGTCCTTGATGGTGATGCCGGTCATGCCGATCTGATACTGGCCGTCATGCACCGCCTGGATCATCGCATCCCAGCTGGTGTTCTGGTATTCGACCTTGAAATTCAACCGCTTGGCGATCTCATTCATGGCGTCGTATTCCCAGCCCTTGGCTTCGCCCGACTTCGGATCGACGAACTGTAGCGGCGGGTAGGCGTTCTCCGTGACGACGACAACCGTCTTGCCACCGAGATCAGGCAGGTCGCTGGCAACGGCCGGTGCAGAAAATGCGAAAGGAACGGCAAGTGCGGCTGCGATGCCCGCAAGCACATGGCGACGGATTGTCATTGGAGGGCTCCCGAAAATTGTGGCAGCGGAAAATGTCACAAATTCAGACGGAAAGACAAGCGGATAGTACCAAAAAAGAAAGGCGGCCGAGGCCGCCTTTCCAACATTCCGAGAGGAATGAAAACTTATTCTGCTGCGGCTTCCGCTGCTGCCTTTGCTTCGGCGGCTTCGGCTGCTGCCTTCTCGGCGGCGAGAGCCTGAGCTGCTGCAACCTTTTCAGCCTCGATGCGTGCCTTTTCCTCGGCGATCGCCTGACGCTCGGCTTCGTTCAGCTTGCGGGCGCGCGTGCCGGTGTTCTCGACGATACGAGCCGACTTACCGCGACGATCGCGCAGGTAGTAGAGCTTGGCGCGACGGACCTTACCGCGGCGAACCACTTCGACGCTCTCGACGAGCGGCGAGTAAACCGGGAATACGCGCTCGACGCCTTCGCCGTAGGAGATCTTGCGAACGGTGAAGCTTTCGTTGATGCCGCCGCCCGAACGAGCGATGCAGACGCCTTCATAGGCCTGAACGCGGGTACGGTTGCCTTCGACAACGCGGACGTTGACGCGCAGCGTGTCGCCGGCGGAGAATTCGGGAAGGGTGCGCTTGGCGGCGATCTTGGCGGCCTGTTCGGCTTCCAGCTGCTGGATGATGTTCATCGGTCTAACCTTTCAAGTTCTTCTGAAACAGCCAGAGCGCTCTCGGTGAACCTGTCGGGCTTGCCTTCAGGTCTTGCCGGAAACCGGCAGGAGCGGATTCGCCATTCTTTGTTTTGGTCGACGGGCAAAGAACCCGAACCGGGGCGGCACATACACCAATCGTCCCGCCTTGTCATCCCCGGAAGCCATATTTTCTCGGCGATCCGCGGCAAGAAACGCCTTTCTATCAGAAATTCCGGATGGATGCTTGCTCGATTGTCCGAACGGACGGGCTTGCGGCTATCCCTGCCACCGGTTATCCCGAGCATGGAGGGTCGGGGGAGACCATGCATATCTTCGAAGTGCTCATGCTGTTTGCGGCCGGCTTCCTGTCCGGCGTCGTCAATGCCATCGCCGGCGGCGGAACGTTCCTGACCTTCGGGGCGATGACGCTTGGCGGCCTGTCGCCGATCGTCGCCAACGCGACCTCGTCGATCATCCAGTTCCCGGGCTACATCACCTCGGCGCTTGCCTATGCCAAGGAGATTCGCGCCGACAAGCGCTATGCCATCCTGCTCGGTGTGATCTCGGCGCTTGGCGGTCTTGCCGGCGCACTGCTCTTGATCTCGCTTTCCAACGCCTCCTTCCGCGCGCTGGTGCCCTGGCTGCTGCTTGCGGCAACTGCGATTTTCGCGGCCGGGCCGCTCTTGAAGCCCAAGGCGCGCGTCGACGAGCATGCGATCAACCCGGCCGGCATCGGCGCCCAGTTCGTCACGTCAATTTATGGCGGCTTCTTCGGCGCCGGCATGGGCATCATGATGCTGGCCGTGCTTGGCCTTGCGACCGGCGGCGGCTACCATCGGCTGAACGCGCTCAAGAACTTCATCTCGATCGTGATAGCGGCGATCGCCATCGTCGTCTTTGCTGCCGGTGGTGTCGTCTCCTGGCTGCATGCGGCGATCATGGTGCCGGGCGCTGCGCTTGGCGGCTACAGCGGCGTCTGGGCGGCGAGACGCGTACCACAGGCGGTCATCCGCGCGCTTGTGGTCGCCGTCGGCCTGCTGCTTGCCGCCTATTACTTCTTTACCGGCTGATCGAGAAGATCGGGCCTGCGCTCGGCGGTCAGGCGCCGCGCCTCCGCCTCGCGCCACTTGGCAATCGCGCCGTGGTTGCCCGAGGTCAGCACCGCCGGGATCTCGCGCCCTTCGAAGACCTGCGGCCGGGTATAGTGCGGATGCTCGAGCAGGCCGCCTTCGAAGCTTTCATGCACGCCCGAAAGCTCGTTGCCCATGACACCCGGCAGGATGCGCACGACGGCATCGAGCAGCGTGAGGGCCGCCGGCTCGCCGCCGGAAAGAATATAGTCGCCTATGGAAACCTCTTCGAGGCCGCGCGCATCGATCACGCGCTGGTCGACGCCTTCGAACCGTCCGCAGACGATGACGACGCCAGGCCCGGACGCGAGTTCACGTACCCGCTCTTGCGTCAGCGGTCGGCCGCGCGGGCTCATCAGCAATCTTGGCCGATCGTCATCTTCAGAGACACGATCGATCGCCCGGGCAAGCACGTCGGGTTTCAGCACCATGCCGGCACCGCCGCCGGCAGGCGTATCGTCGACAGTGCGGTGCTTGTCCTCGGCGAAATCGCGGATCTGCACCGCCTCGATCGACCATTGGCCGCGCTCCAGCGCCTTGCCCGAAAGGGAAACGCCGAGATGGCCCGGAAACATTTCGGGATAGAGCGTCAGAACAGTTGCGCGAAACGTCATCGCCGCGTCGCTCACTTGCGTTTTGCGGAAAACGGATTGCCCGAATCCTGGTCCTTGTCGTCGGAAAGACCGGCGGCCACCGGGTCGACCAGCAGCTTGCCCGCTTCCAGATCGATTTCCAGCACCGACCATTCGGTAAAGGGGATGAGCACCGGGCGCCGGCCCGGACCCTTCAGCTCCAGCAGGTCGCCGGCACCGAAGTCGAAGACCCCGCTGACCTTGCCATAACTGGTGCCATTGCCGTCGATCGCTTCGAGACCCTCGAGATCGGCATAGAAGAACTCGTCCTCGTCCAGATCGTCGTCGGGAAGGTTGTCGCGCTCGATAAAGAGTTCCAGGCCGTTGAGGCCTTCGGCCGCATTGCGGTCGTTGACGCCGCGGAAGCGCACGACGACGACATTCTTCGCCTCGCGGATTTCAAGCACCTCGAAGACGCGGCCGTCGGCACTGTGCAGGTTGCCGTAGTCGCCGAGCGCCGTCGGGTCGTCGGTAAAGGACTTGACCCTGACCTCGCCGCGCAAGCCTTGGGCTGCGCCGATCGTCGCCATCAGAACCGGGTTTTCGAGTTTGCTCATCGTGCGCGTCCGTTTCGGTATATCCCGGTGCACATAACGGAAAACGGGCGGCATGGAAATGCCACCCGTTTCCTTAAGTCACCGCAATCCGAAACGGGAATGCTGCCGGAAGACCGACGATCCCGTTCCAGACCGTTTGCCGGATATTATTCTGCAGCGGCAGCAGCGGCGTCTTCGGCCTTCTGCTTGGCTTCCGCAGCGCGCTCCTGAGCCTTCTTGCCCGGAACAGCCTTGGTCGGGTTGCTGCGAGCCGGACGCTTTGCGAGACCTGCCTGATCGAGGAAGCGCAGAACGCGGTCGGTCGGCTGGGCGCCCTGGGCGATCCAGTGAGCAACGCGCTCGGCGTTGAGCTCGATGCGCTTTTCGTCGTCCTTGCCGAGCATCGGGTTCCACGAGCCGATCTTCTCGAGGAAGCGGCCGTCACGCGGGCTGCGGGCGTCGGCAACGACGATCTGGTAGTACGGACGCTTCTTGGAACCGCCACGGGCGAGACGAATTTTCAGTGCCATTTGAGTTACTCCTTGCAGGCTTTCTTGACCGCTTCGTTTCAAGCGGAATGGGGGGTACCGGCGTTGCCCGCGTTATGCGAGCGATCGGCGGCGATGGCTTCATGATGCCGGATGACTTCCTTGATGATGAAGTTCAGGAACTTCTCGGCGAAATCCGGGTCCAGATTGGCATCCTTGGCCAGGCGGCGCAGGCGTTCGATCTGGTATTCTTCGCGCGCCGGGTCGGCCGGCGGCAAGTCGTGCTTGGCCTTGAGAACGCCGACTGCCTGGGTGCAGCGGAAGCGTTCGGCCAGCATGTGGACGAGTGCGGCATCGATGTTGTCGATCGACTGCCGGTAACCCGCCAATTCCTGTTTGATTTCGGGATCAATCATCTCTCACCGATCCTCACTTCTTCTTCGGCAGGCCGGGAAGGCCGGGGAAACCGCCACCGAGGCCCGGAAGCTTGGCGCCACCCAGACCCGGCAGACCGCCGCCGCCAAGGCCCGGCATGCCACCGGGCTTGAGGCCGGCTGCCTCCGCCTGCTTCTGCAGCGCTTCGAGCTGCTTCGGGTCGAGCTTCGAAAGGTCGGGCATGCCACCGCCACCGAGGCCACCAAGCCCCATCTTGTTGGCAAGGCCGCCCATCATCTGCTTCATCATGCCGCCTTTGCCCTTGCCGCCCATCATCTTCATCATGTCCGCCATCTGGCGGTGCATCTTCAGAAGCTTGTTGATGTCGGCGGCATCAGTGCCAGAACCGGCGGCGATGCGCTTCTTGCGCGAATGCTTCAGGAGGTCGGGGTTGGCACGCTCGGCCTTGGTCATCGACGAGATGATGGCGAGCTGGCGCTTGAACAGGCTGTCGTCAAGGCCTGCGGCAGCCATCTTGTCCTTCATGCCGGCCATGCCCGGCATCAGGCCCATGATGCCGCCCATACCGCCCATCTTCTGCATCTGGCCGAGCTGGTCGGCAAGGTCGTTCAGATCGAACTTGCCCTTGGCCATCTTGGCGGCCATGGCGGCCGCCTTCTCGGCGTCGATGTTCTCGGCCGCCTTCTCGACGAGCGAGACGATGTCGCCCATGCCGAGGATGCGGTCGGCGACGCGACGGGGATGGAACTCTTCGAGTTCGCCCATCTTTTCGCCGACACCGATAAGCTTGATCGGCTTGCCGGTGACCGCGCGCATCGACAGCGCCGCACCGCCGCGGCCGTCGCCGTCCATGCGGGTGAGCACCAGGCCGGTGATGCCGACGCGTTCGTCGAAGTTGCGGGCGAGATTGACTGCGTCCTGACCGGTCAGCGCATCGGCGACGAGCAGGATTTCATGCGGATTGGACTTCCGCTTGATCTCCGCCATCTCGATCATCAGCGGCTCGTCGATATGGGTACGGCCGGCGGTGTCGAGGATGACGACGTCATGACCGCCGAGCTTGGCAGCCTGGACGGCGCGCGCGGCGATATCGGTCGGCGACTGGCCGGCAATGATCGGCAGCGTATCGACACCGGTCTGCACGCCGAGCTGGCGGAGCTGCTCCTGGGCCGCCGGACGACGCGTGTCGAGCGAAGCCATCAGGACCTTTTTCTTGTCCCGCGACTTCATCCGGTTGGCGATCTTGCCGGTGGTCGTCGTCTTACCGGAGCCCTGCAGACCCACCATCATGATGACGACCGGTGCCGGCGCGTTGAGGTCGATCGTCACGCCCTCGGAGCCGAGCATCTCGATGAGTTCGTCATGGACGATCTTGACGACCATCTGGCCGGGCTTGATCGACTTCAGGATCTCGGCGCCGACGGCCTTTTCGCGAACCCTTTCAGTAAAGGAGCGCACGACATCGAGCGCGACGTCGGCTTCGAGCAACGCACGGCGAACCTCGCGGAGCGCAGCGGAAACATCGGCTTCCGACAATGCGCCGCGGCCGGTCAGTCCATTCAATATGGAACCAAGGCGGTCCTGGAGGCTCTCGAACATTCTCACTTCCTTCTGGTTTCCGGTGGCGATCAACTCGCCGGAAACGTGGGTTCCTTCGCCTGGAAAACAAGGCGCAAAGCCAAAAACCACCCGAGGGCGCGACGCGCTGTCGGATGTTGACCTCCGGGTTCTCTTTATACCTTTACGGGACCCGGTCGGTGGCTTCGAAGACTTGAGCTTGCGAAGGAATTGGGGCGGATAAACAGGAAAGCGCAGCAAAAGTCAAGGACGACAGGGCAATGAGGGCGCTTTGGGCTCAGAGCGCCCCGCTATCGACCGCCTCGTCCAGTTCCCCTGCCAACTGTTCGAAGGCCGTTGCCACCCGCGTCATGACCCGCAGCGTCGCGACCACTTCGGTCTGATTGATGTCACCGAGCAGGGCGTGCAGCATCTCGACTTCACGACGATGGATTTCCTCGAACAGATCAAGCCCGGCAGCTGTCGGGGTACAAAGATAGGCACGCCGGTGTTCCGGATTCGGCCGCTTCTCGAGCAAATGCTTGTCCATCAGGCCGTTGACGACGCGCAGCACGAACTGTCGTTTCATCGATAGGCGTCGCGCCGCCTCTGGCACCGTCAGCGGCTCCAGGCAAAAAAGTTCGAGAACAGCGCGCTCCGCAACAGATATGCCGGCGCCGTCGAGCATATGCTCCGACGCTCGTTGCATATTGAGATTGATCGAGCGGACCAGCCGAAGGGTTTTGTAGAGGCGTTCATGCGGGTCGAATCGAACGAGCATGGAAGCACGATAGCAATCCAGTTGCTGTTTTCAAGAATTTGTTAAAGCCCGATCTTCCATCGGATGCGCCGGTGCACCATCTCTTGCAGTCAAATGACATGCCGAAAGGCTCGGGATGAAGAAGTCGCAAAACCCATACTATCGAGGCCCCGTCTCCGATCACTTCGACGGAACCCGCTTCTTCAATCCCGGCGGCAGGCCGCCCAAGGGCATGACTGATTTGCTGCGCTGGCAGTTCGGCGGCGGCAAGGCGCGCTGGCCGGCGCACAATCCAAGCCCATTCGCACAGACCAAGCCTGAACTCGTCGTCGAAGGCGAACGCCTGCGCGTGACGATGGTCGGCCACGCGACGCTGCTCATCCAGGTGCACGGGGTGAACATTTTGACCGACCCCGTCTGGGCACATCGCGCCAGCCCTTTCGCCTTTGCCGGCCCGCAGCGCCGCAACGCCCCCGGTATCGAGCTCGACGACCTGCCGCCGATCGACATCGTGCTCGTTACCCACAATCACTATGATCACCTCGATGTCGAGACGCTAGCCGCGCTCCATGAGGAACACGGGCCGCGGATCATCACCCCGCTCGGCAACGACACGATCATTCGCCGCGCCGTTCCTGACGCTGAGATAACAGTGGTCGACTGGAACGACCAGGTTGATTGCGGCGACGACATCATTCTCCATGCCGAGCCGTGCCATCACTGGTCGGCCCGCGGCTCGCGCGACCGGCGCATGGCGCTCTGGGCAGCTTTTGTACTGGAGACGCCGGCGGGCAAGATCTATCACGTCGGCGACACCGGCTTTCACGACGGCATCAACTACCGTGCGGCGCGCGAAAAACACGGCGCCCTCCGGCTGGCCAACCTGCCCTTCGGCGCCTACGAGCCGCGCTGGTTCATGCGGGACCAGCACCAGAACCCGGAGGAAGCGGTGCGCGGCATGATCGAATGTGCCGCAGCCCATGTGGCGGGCCACCACTGGGGCACGTTCCGCCTGACCGATGAAGGCGTGGACGAGCCGCGCCAGGCGCTGGAACGGGCGCTCGATGCGGCCGGCATCGCCCGCAGCCGTTTCCGGCCCTTGCGCCCCGGCGAAATCTTCGACGTACCCTCGGCGGCGCCGGCCGGCGAATGAACGCGGCACTGGTAATTTCCGGGCTTTTCCGCCATATACAGCCCGAATGAAGGGTGCCTCTCTTGCAAGAGGCCGGTTTGGACAATCGCCACATGACCGACAACGTGCAATTCGCCAGGATGAACGGGCTTGGAAACAAGATCCTTGTCGTCGACATGCGCGGTCGGAAGGATCGGGTCACGCCGGCGGCCGCGATTGCGCTCAATGCCGATCCGGCCACGGCCTTCGACCAGATCATGGCGATCCACGACCCCAGGGCGGCCGGCACCGACGCCTGGATCGATATCGTCAATTGCGACGGTTCCATGGCCCAGGCCTGCGGCAATGGAACCCGTTGTGTCGTCCAGGCGCTCGCGGCCGAAACCGGCAAGAAGGCCTTCACCTTCCAGACCATCGCCGGCATCTTGAACGCCAGGGAGCACGAGGACGGCACGATATCGGTCGATATGGGCACGCCGGTTTTCGCCTGGGACAAGATCCCGCTTGCCGAAGAATTTGCCGACACGAGCCGCATAGAGCTTCAGATCGGACCGATCGACAATCCCGTCCTGCATTCGCCTTCGGCCATGTCGATGGGCAATCCGCACGCGGTTTTCTGGGTGGACAAGGACCCGATGTCCTTCGATCTCGACCGTTTCGGCCCACTGCTTGAAAACCATCCAATGTTTCCCGAGCGCGCCAATATCACGCTGGCACAAGTGCTTTCGCCCTCGTCGCTGCGCACCCGCACCTGGGAACGTGGCGCTGGGCTGACATTGGCCTGTGGCTCGGCCGCCTGTGCGGCCGCCGTCAGCGCCGCACGCACCGGCCGCACCGGCCGGAAGGTGACGATCGACGTCTCCTCCGCCCCCGCCCCGGCAAAGCTGACCATCGAATGGCTGGACAGCAACGACCATGTCGTCATGACCGGTCCGGCCGAATGGGAATGGTCCGGTACGTTGAACCCGACGACCGGCACCTGGCAGCGCGACGAAGCCGAGGCCAGTGGAGCCCGGGCGCTTTGAGCGGCGTCGAGGTCATAACCTTCGGCTGCCGTCTCAATACCTACGAATCCGAAGTGATGCGGGCGGAAGCCGAGAAGGCGGGGCTGAACAACGCCATCCTTGTCAATACCTGCGCCGTCACCGGCGAGGCCGTGCGCCAGGCGCGCCAGGCGATCCGTCGCGCCCGCCGCGACAATCCGCATGCCCGCATCATCGTCACCGGCTGCGCCGCGCAGACCGAGAAGGAAACCTTTGCCGAAATGGCCGAGGTCGATGCCGTGCTCGGCAACGAGGAGAAGCTGAAGAGCGCCTCCTATCGCTCGTTGCCCGACTTCGGCGTCTCGGCGGAAGAAAAGCTGCGCGTCAACGACATCATGAGCGTGCGCGCCACGGCACCGCAGATGGTCAAGCACATCGACGGCCACGTGCGCGCCTTCATCCAGGTACAGAACGGCTGCGACCATCGCTGCACCTTCTGCATCATCCCCTATGGCCGCGGCAATTCCCGCTCCGTGCCGATGGGCGCCGTGGTCGACCAGGCACGCAAGCTCGTCGAGACCGGCTATTGCGAGATCGTGCTGACCGGCGTCGACGCCACCAGCTACGGCGCCGATCTTCCCGGTGCCCCGACACTCGGCCTGCTTGCCAAGACGCTTCTGAAACAGGTGCCGGAGATCCGCCGCCTGCGGCTTTCCTCGATCGACGGCATCGAGGCCGACAAGCACCTCTTCGACCTGATCGCCGACGAGGCGCGTTTCATGCCGCATCTGCATCTGTCGCTGCAGCACGGCGACGACATGATCCTCAAGCGCATGAAGCGCCGGCACTCGAGCGCCGACGCGCGCGCCTTCACGGACCAGGTTCGGCGCTTGCGCCCCGATATCAGCCTCGGCGCCGATATGATCGCCGGCTTTCCGACCGAGACGGAAGAGATGTTCGAAAACGCTGCAAAGCTCGCGGAGGATTGCGGCATTGTGCATCTGCACGTCTTTCCCTACAGCCCGCGTCCCGGCACGCCGGCTGCGCGCATGCCGCAGCTCGATCGCGGCCTCGTCAAGGATCGTGCCTCCCGCCTGCGCGCTGTCGGCGCGACGCTCTACGCCCGCCACCTCGACAGCATGGTCGGAAGCGAGCAGACGATCCTGGTCGAGAACAACGGGCTCGCCCACACACAAAACTTCACGCTTGTCGATGCCGCCGGTCTCGCACCGCGCGCGCTTGTTCCGGTCTCAATCACCGGCAACAATGGCAAGCATCTGACGATGCAGGTAAAACAGATGGCTGCGGCCTGATTTATGCGGAATTCCTGAATGGCAATGGGTTTCATCAAGAGGATCTTCACCTTCGGCAAGGGCGCGGTGGAGGAAACGAAGCCGCAGGATGCCGCGCCGGAGGCGGACGTCGCGGGCGCGTCGCCTGTCGAAACACCGGCTGTGCCGGAACCCGCTATCTTCGAGCACATCTCCCCGGCCGAAGCCATCATCGACGAACAGCCGGCGGCTGAAGAAACCTCCGAAGAGCTGCTTCAGCCGCTGTCCGACATCGAGGCGCTGCCGCTCGCCGTGGAGGACCCGATCCTGCCGGCCGAGATCGAGACCGCAGGTGGACCGGCGCCGGACGAGACGTCCAGCGAAGAGACTATTGCATCAGCAGAGCCCGTCACTGAACAGCATGGACTGTCGCCGGCGGCGCAAGAGTCGCTCGAGGCTTACGGCGAGCTTCAGGAAACCGTGCCTGAAGAACCGCCCGTCGAGCCTGAAGACCTGGCCGAACAGGAAGAAATCGCTGCCGTTGAAACGCAGGCGGTCGACGATGAGGCAAGCCACACGGCCCCCACCTATGCAGAGCCTATCGACGAAGTCACCCCAGAGAGTGACAGTGTTCCCGAGGCGCCAACGTCCGAAGCACCAGCTGCCGAAACGCCGGTTCTTGATGCGCCCGTGCCTGAGGAGCCAGTCCTCGAAACCCCCATCGCCGAAGCTCCCGCTGCCCCCGCAGCCCTCCCCAAGGGCTTTGCGACCGCCGACAGCAGACCCAAGGAAGAGCCGGCCTCTGCGCCGAAGGAAAAGCTCACCTGGTACCAGCGCCTGCGCCGCGGCCTTGCCCGCACCTCGTCGCAGCTGACCGGCCAGATCGCCAGCCTCTTCACCAAGCGCAAGCTCGACGAGGCGACGCTGCAGGATCTTGAAGACCTGCTGATCCAGGCGGACCTTGGCGTCGAGACGGCGATGCGCATCACCGACACGCTTGCCTCCGAGCGCTACGGCAAGGATGTCTCCGGCGAGGACGTTTCGCGCATCATGGCCGGCGAAATCACCAAGGTGCTTTCGCCCGTCGCCAAGCCGCTGGAACTCGACCTCAGCCACAAGCCGCACGTCATTCTCGTCGTCGGCGTCAACGGCACCGGCAAGACGACGACGATCGGCAAGCTCGCAGCCAAGCTTTCGGGCGCGGGCCTGAAGGTCATGCTCGCCGCCGGCGACACCTTCCGTGCCGCGGCGATCGAGCAGCTGAAGATCTGGGCCGAGCGCACCAATTCGGACATCGTTTCTTCCAAGCTCGGCGCCGATGCCGCCGGCCTCGCCTATGAAGCCTTCCAGCAGGCGCGCGAGAAGAAGTCCGACGTGCTCATCATCGACACTGCCGGCCGACTGCAGAACAAGGCCGAACTGATGGCGGAACTCGAAAAGATCGTCCGCGTCCTCGGCAAGCTCGATCCGGATGCACCGCATACCGTATTGCAGACGCTCGATGCCACCACCGGGCAGAACGCCCTGCAGCAGGTCGAGATCTTCCGCAACGTCGCCGGCGTCAGCGGCCTGATCATGACCAAGCTCGACGGCACGGCGCGCGGCGGCATCCTTGTCGCCATCTCGGCCAAGCACAAGCTGCCGGTCTATTTCATCGGCGTCGGCGAAGGCATCGACGACCTGGAGCCGTTCGAGGCCAAGGATTTTGCCGAGGCGATCGCCGGCGTCGCGGCCTGATGAGGCAGTTCTGCGCCCGTGCGTTTGCACGGGCCCATTGCCTTGATATGGTTTTGCCGCAAAGCTGGTGTTATGAGCAGCAGGCACATGCAGAAACAGGACCCGGAAATGTCGTCGATCGAGGCTACCAAGCCGCAGAAGGAAGTCAGCCCCTTGCTCAAGATGGTGCTGGAGCTTGGACCGCTGATGGTCTTCTTCTTCGCCAATTCACGCGGTGAGTGGCTCGCCGGACATTTCCCGGCACTCGCCGAGCTCGGCGGTCCGATCTTCATCGCCACCGGCCTGTTCATGGCCGCGACCGCGATCGCGCTCGCCGTCTCGTGGATACTGACCCGCACCCTGCCGATGATGCCGCTGATCTCGGGCATCGTCGTTTTCGTCTTCGGCGCGCTGACGCTCTGGCTGCAAAACGACACTTTCATCAAGATGAAGCCGACGATCGTCAACACGCTGTTCGGCGCGATCCTGCTCGGCGGCCTTCTCTTCGGCAAGTCGCTGCTCGGCTACGTCTTCCACTCCGCCTTCAAGCTCGATGAAGCCGGCTGGCGCAAGCTGACACTGCGCTGGGGCGTGTTCTTCCTCTTCCTCGCCATCCTCAACGAAGTGGTCTGGCGCTCGTTCTCGACCGACTTCTGGGTCGCCTTCAAGGTGTGGGGCACGATGCCGATCACCATCCTGTTCACGCTCGCCCAGATGCCCTTGATCATGAAGCACTCGCTTGATCAGGAGAACGCCGAGTGAGCACGACGCTTGAGGAGAATGACAGCAACCGTCACGCGCTCCTCTGGCTTGCCGCCTGTTTCGCGGTCCTCGCCATTCAGGTCGTCACCCAGCACCTGATGGGCCGCATCTGGATCTGCGACTGCGGCTACGTCAAACTCTTCGAGCCCGTGGCCAAATCCAGCGGCAACTCCCAGCACATCGCCGACTGGTACACGCCGTCCCACATCATCCACGGCTTCCTGTTCTACGGCCTCGGCCATCTGCTGTTGCGCGGCAAGCCGCTGACGGCCAAGCTCTTCCTGGCGATGGTGATCGAATCCGCCTGGGAGATCGCCGAAAACACTCCCATGGTGATCAACCGCTATCGCTCGGCGACGATCTCACTCGACTACTTCGGCGACAGCATCCTGAACTCGACCATGGACACGCTGGCGATGGTCGCGGGCTTCATGTTCGCCGCCCGCATGCCGGTCTGGCTGACGGTGACGATCGCCATTGTCTTCGAGCTTTTCACCGGCTGGTTGATCCGCGACAATCTCACGCTCAATGTGCTGATGCTGGTCTGGCCGCTCGACGCCGTCAGGGACTGGCAGGCGGGGATCTAGTCGAGCTTCGGAGTTCGCCGTAGCCTCTCATCCCGCTGCCGCCACCTTCTCCCCGCAAACGGGGAGAGGGAATTTGGGGCGCTCGCCTCCGCTACATTCACCGCCCCTCAGAGCAAAATCAGTCACGCCCAAAGCAAACCTGATGAGTTTAGGCAGGCGCGTGCCGCAAGTCTCCTTCTCCCCGCACAGGAAGAAAAGTGGTCGGCGGGCCGAACGAGAGGTAGCTTGCGCCAACAGTGAACGGGATTACGAACCCGCAGCGGCCTTCTCGATTGCCGGCAGCAAACCGTTCTTGACGCTCTCCTCATCGAACGGCCCGACACGCTTGTAGAGGATCGTGCCGTCGGTGCCGACGAGGTAGGATTCAGGGATACCGTAGACGCCCCAGTCGATCGCCGCCTTGCCGCGCGGATCGACCCCGACGGCGGAGAACGGATTGCCGAGTTCGCCGAGGAAACGCAGGGCGTTTTCGTTCTGGTCCTTGTAGTTGATGCCGACGACGGTCAGCCGCGGATCCTTCGAGAGTTCCAGGATAAAAGGATGCTCCTGACGGCAGGGCACGCACCAGGAGGCCCAGACGTTGACGAGCGTCAGCTTGCCCTTGATCGCCGCGTCGGTCAGTGCCGGCATCGGCTGGCCATCGCGCGTCGCCCCTTCGAGCGCCGGAAGATCGAGCTTGGGCGCCTTGGTGCCGATCAGCGCTGAGGGGATTTCGCTCACATCCTTGCCGGAATTGAGCTGGCTCCAGAAGATCGCCGCGAGCCCGGCGAAAATGATGAGCGGCAGCGCCGCCAAGACGAACCGCAAGGGGCCCGGCTTGCGCTCTTCGCTGCCGGGCGCAGGAGTGCTGGTCATCGTGTCTCTCCCGACGCCGGTTCGGCCGAGCGCCTGCGAATGCCCGAGGCCTCGAGTTCGGCGAGTTCACGCCGACGCGCGCGCCCATCCAGGACGACCCAGGCAATCAGCCCGAGGACCGTCAGCGTCGCGATCCCATAGCTCGTAAAGACGTAAGCGGCATGGCTCATCATTTGGTGCGGGCTCCCCGGCCGGCGCTGCGCGCCGCCAGACGGCGCAAGGCTGTGACGCGCCGGCGCAGGATTTCGTTGCGCATGGCGGCGATATGCAGCGTGAAGAACAGAAGCGTGAAGGCGATTGCCATCACGATCAGCGGCCACAGGAATTCCGGGTCGATCGTCGGTCCGTCGAGCCGCATGACGCTTGCCGGCTGATGCAGCGTGTTCCACCATTCGACCGAGAACTTGATGATCGGGATATTGACGAAACCGACCAGCACCAGCACCGCGGAAACCTTGGAAGACCGGGCCGGATCGTCGATGGCGCGGTTGAGCGCCATCAGTCCCAGATACATGAGGAACAGCACGAAGACCGAAGTGAGCCGTGCGTCCCAGACCCACCAGGTGCCCCACATCGGCTTGCCCCAGAGCGAGCCGGTCACGAGCGCCAGGAAGGTGAAACAGGCGCCGATCGGGGCTGCTGCGCGCGAGGAGACGTCGGCGAGCGGATGGCGCCAGACGAGCGTGCCGAGGGCTGCGAGCGCCATGACCGAATAACACATCATCGACAGCCAGGCAGCGGGCACGTGCACATACATGATGCGCACCGTCTCGCCCTGCTGGTAGTCGCCTTCGGTGGCGAAGGAAAGCCAGAGGCCGACGACGAAGAACAGCGCGGTCAGACCGGCTAGCCACGGCAGCAGACGGTCGGCCAGCGCCAGGAACCGTGTCGGGTTGGCGAGGTCGCTGAATTTGCGGATGGCCAGGCTGTTTTCGCTCATGATGGCTCTTTAACGCTTAAGACCGTCTGCTGCAATTGATCCGCGTCAATCGGCCGATCACGATCAGTTTGGGCCACCGATCATAAACGTGATCGATCTGAATGACTTAGCGACGGCTGCGACGGAAAACCGCAAACACTTTCGCCCGTACCCACCCGATTGCGTCAATCGGACGCGTGCCGAAGCGCGGCGGCGGCGGCAACCGGCCCGATGACCGCAAAGAACAGGGTGATCGCCATCAGGATCATCAGCGGCGGCAGGAACGGTGCAGGATCCTCGATTGCGGCATAGACCGCACTGACGCCGAAGATCAGCACCGGGATCGCAAGCGGCAGCACCAGGATCGAAACCAGCAGCCCGCCACGCGGCAGGGACACGGCGACGGCAGCACCGACCGCACCGATGAAGGTGATCGCCGGCGTGCCGATCAGAAGCGTCAGCATGGTGGCGCCGATCGCTGTTTCGCTCATATTCATGAACAGCCCGAGCAAAGGCGAAGCGATCACCAGCGGCAAGCCGGTCGCTGCCCAATGGGCCGCGCATTTGACGAACACGGTAAAGAGCAGCGGCGCCTCCTGCATCAGCATCAGGTCGAGCGAGCCATCGTCCCGCTCCGCCTGGAACAGGCGGTCGAGACCAAGCAGCGAGGCAAGCAGCGCGCCGATCCAGAGGATCGCCGGGCCGATGCGCGAAAGCAGGTTCAGGTCCGGGCCGACTCCGAAGGGAATGACCGCGACCACCGTCATGAAGAAGAGCACGCCGATCATCGCGCCGCCGCCGGCTCGGATCGATAGCTTCAGATCGCGAAAGAAGAGCGCGATCATGCCGGCATGCTCCCGACAGCGCGCATGGTGAGGCTCTTACACATCATGCCAGAGCCCTCCCGCCAGATGCTCGAAACCCTTCATGTGCAACTCTTTCGTCCGGTCGAGGCCGAGTGGCTGATGTGTCGCTGCGATCACGATGCCGCCCTTCCCGAGATGCGCCTTTACCAGATCCGCAAACAGCAGGTCGGCGCCGGCGTCGAGCGCGGCAGTCGGCTCGTCGAGGATCCAGATCGGGCGATGGGCGACGAGCAGCTTCGCCATCGCCATGCGACGTTGCTGGCCGGCTGAGAGATAGCCGAAGGGCAGATGCGCTATGTCAGGCAGACCGACGGCCTCGACGGCCTCGTCGAGGGAGATGCCAATACCACCGGGCGAATCGCCCATGAAACGCTGCCAGAAGGAAAGATTTTCTGCGACGGTCAGTTCCCGCTTCATCGCGTTGCGGTGGCCGAGATAGTGGCTGACCTCCGCGGGACGGGCGATTTCAGGAGGGCCATTCTCAAGTTTCAACTGTCCGCTTTCGGGGCTCAGCAACCCTGCCAGGACCCGAAGCAGGGTGGACTTTCCCGAGCCGTTCGGACCCGTCACCACAAGGGCTTCACCGCTATCAAGCCCAAAGGAAATATCGTTAAAAATCAGATCCTCGCCGCGCTTCGCACTCAAACCTTCAGCCAGCAGGCGCATGAATATTAGACTTCCCTTCGCGCGTCTTTCGCAGAGCAAAAAAAGTTCCAATTGGACCTTCGTTGCTCTGGCACGTTTTGGAGAAATTATCTATAAGGCGGCCAACACGCCAGCGGTCGGCGTGAATTTCATCCTAGCGCCGAACATGGAATGAATTTCCACGTACGGACAGCGGAAATGGCCGCACCCGCATCCCAATTCGCGCTTCACAGGCGCTCGGGCGTTCGTACGTCAGTTTTTGGCGATCAGACGGAACGGGGTATTATCCAGTGTCCAAGTCCCTAGACAGCTTCAATTGTCGCTCCACGCTCACCGTCAACGGTGTGGACTACGTCTACTACAGCCTGCCCAAGGCTGAGGCGAATGGTCTCGCCGGCGTATCCAAGCTTCCCTACTCGATGAAGGTTCTGCTCGAGAACCTGCTGCGCAACGAAGATGGCCGTTCCGTCACCAAGAAGGACATCGAGAACATTGCCGCCTGGCTGAACGACAAGGGCACGGCTGAAAACGAAATCGCCTACCGTCCGGCCCGCGTGCTGATGCAGGACTTCACCGGCGTTCCCGCCGTCGTCGACCTCGCCGCGATGCGCGACGCCATGGTCTCGCTCGGCGGCGACCCGGAGAAGATCAACCCGCTCGTTCCCGTCGACCTCGTCATCGACCACTCGGTCATCGTCGACGAATTCGGCACACCGAACGCCTTTGCCCGCAACGTCGAACTGGAATACCAGCGCAACGGCGAGCGCTACCGCTTCCTGAAGTGGGGCCAGCAGGCATTCAAGAACTTCCGCGTCGTTCCGCCCGGCACCGGCATCTGTCACCAGGTCAATCTGGAATACCTGGGCCAGACGGTCTGGACCCGTGAAGAAGACGGCGAAATCACCGCCTACCCGGATACCTGCGTCGGCACCGACAGCCACACCACCATGATCAACGGTCTCGGCGTTCTCGGCTGGGGCGTCGGCGGTATCGAAGCGGAAGCCGCCATGCTCGGCCAGCCGGTCTCGATGCTCCTGCCTGAAGTCATCGGCTTCAAGCTGACCGGCAAGCTGAAGGAAGGCGTTACCGCGACCGACCTCGTGCTGATGGTCGTCCAGATGCTGCGCAAGAAGGGCGTGGTTTCGAAGTTTGTCGAATTCTTCGGCCCGGGCCTCGACAACATGACGCTCGCCGACCGCGCCACCATCGGCAACATGGGTCCGGAATACGGCGCGACCTGCGGCTTCTTCCCGGTCGACAGCGAAACCATCAACTACCTCACCATGTCCGGCCGCGAAGAGCAGCGCATCGCGCTGGTCGAAGCCTACTCCAAGGCTCAAGGCATGTGGCGCGAAGGTGACGGCTCCGAACTCGTCTTCACCGATACACTCGAACTCGACCTCGGCGACGTCGTTCCGGCCATGGCTGGTCCGAAGCGTCCGGAAGGCCGCATCGCGCTCGAAAACATCGCGTCCGGTTTCGCAACCGCACTCGAAAACGACTACAAGAAGCCCGGCCAGCTCGCGAACCGCTATGCGGTTGAAGGTACCGACTTCGACCTCGGCCATGGCGATGTCGCGATTGCCGCGATCACCTCCTGCACCAACACATCCAACCCGTCGGTGCTGATCGCAGCCGGCCTTCTCGCCCGCAACGCCGTTGCCAAGGGCCTGAAGTCCAAGCCCTGGGTCAAGACCTCGCTTGCACCGGGATCGCAGGTCGTCGGCGAATACCTCGCCAAGTCCGGCCTGCAGAAGGACCTCGATGCCCTCGGCTTCAACCTCGTCGGCTTCGGCTGCACGACCTGCATCGGCAACTCCGGCCCGCTGCCGGCCCCGATCTCGAAGACGATCAACGACAAGGGCCTGATCGCCGCCGGCGTTCTCTCGGGTAACCGCAACTTCGAAGGCCGTATCTCGCCGGACGTTCAGGCGAACTACCTCGCTTCGCCGCCGCTCGTCGTCGCCTACGCGCTTGCAGGTTCCGTCCAGAAGGACCTGACCAACGAGCCGATCGGTGAAGACAAGGACGGCAAGCCGGTCTACCTCAAGGACATCTGGCCGACCTCGAAGGAAATCCAGGAGTTCATCTTCAAGTACGTCACCCGCGAGCTCTATGCGACCAAGTACGCGGACGTCTTCAAGGGCGACGAAAACTGGCAGGCCGTTCAGGTTCCTCCGGGCCAGACCTATGCCTGGGACGATGCGTCGACCTACGTGCAGAACCCGCCCTACTTCGTTGGCATGGGCAAGTCCGGCTCGGGCATCTCCGACATCAAGGGCGCGCGTGTCCTCGGCCTGTTCGGCGACAAGATCACCACGGACCACATCTCGCCGGCCGGTTCGATCAAGGCTGCCTCGCCGGCCGGTGCCTACCTCATCGGTCACGGCGTCGGCGTTGCCGACTTCAACCAGTATGGTACGCGTCGCGGCAACCATGAAGTGATGATGCGCGGCACCTTCGCCAACATCCGCATCCGCAACCACATGCTCGGCCCGAACGGCAAGGAAGGTGGCTACACCATCCACTATCCGTCGAAGGAAGAGATGTCGATCTACGACGCCGCCATGCAGTACAAGGAAGAGGGCGTTCCGCTCGTCATCTTCGCCGGCGTCGAATACGGCAACGGTTCGTCGCGTGACTGGGCCGCGAAGGGCACCAACCTGCTCGGCGTCAAGGCCGTCGTCGCGCAGTCCTTCGAGCGCATCCACCGCTCGAACCTCGTCGGAATGGGCGTCATCCCGTTCGTCTTCGAAGAAGGCACGACCTGGGAATCGCTGGGCCTCAAAGGCGATGAAATCGTCACCATCGACAACCTCGCCAATGTCCAGCCGCGCGAAAAGCGCGTCGCCAAGGTTACCTATGGCGACGGCAGCGTGAAGGAAATTCCGCTGATCTGCCGGATCGATACGCTGGACGAAGTGACCTACGTCAACAACGGCGGCATCCTGCAGACGGTTCTGCGCGACCTCGCCGCCTGATCGGCAGCGGTAGAAACGCCGTGAAACATTGAAGCCGGGGCGTCAAAAGGCGCCCCGGCTTTCTCTTGGCCGCCAAATGCCGGCACGTCCAACACAAGGCTGTGCTCACCCGCCACCTCACTCCAACGTGACTTCCCGTTGATGCGCCGCCGGCGTATGTAATGAACTCCCCCATAAGGAGTAGGCCGACGGCCCCAAACGAAGTGACGCCATGACATCCGCAGACCGTTCTTTCATTCGCCCTCTTGCACTGGCTTTCGGGCTGTTCGCAGCCGCTGGTGCACCGGCCGGGGCACAGGACGGACAGGTGATCAAGGGCGTCGTGGAACTGTTCACCAGCCAGGGCTGCTCTTCTTGCCCGCCAGCCGATGCGGCGCTGAAGGCGCTGGTCGATGGCGGTGACGTCGTGGCGCTCGCCTATCATGTCGACTACTGGAACTATCTCGGCTGGGCCGACACGCTGGCCTCCAAGGAAAATACCGAACGGCAATATGCCTATGCCCGCATGCTCGGTCGCAATGGCGTCTATACGCCCCAGGCGATCCTGAACGGACGCGACCATGTCAACGGCGGCAATCTTCAGGCGATCAAGACGCGGCTCGAGGCCATGACGGCCGAAGGCAAGGGGCTTGCCGTTCCCGTCGAGGCGAAGATAGAGGGCGAAGAAATCCAGATCAGCATCGGCAGCGGCATCGGCAAGGCGAACGTCGTCGTCGTCTATTTCGATCGCGCGAAAGTGGTGAAGATGGAGAAGGGGGAAAACAGCGGCAAGGAAATCCCCTACTGGCATGCCGTGCGTGACATTCAGACGATCGGCATGTGGGACGGAAAGCCGGCGAGCTTCACGCTGCCGGCGACGGTCCTGACCGAGCGCCCCGGCAACAGCGGCTGTGCCGTCCTGCTGCAATCGATGAAGGACAAGGAAACGCCGGGCGCGATCATCGGCGCTACGGCCGTGCTCGCCGGCCCGCAGGGCAAATTGTAGGCGGGCGAGGCGCAAGGGGGTGGTTCGGCCCGGCAGCATCGAGGGGCTGGGGCTGAGGGTTCGAAGTTACCGGACCGAACCGGCCATGGCTGCGTTCGGTGAACTCCCGCAGCATGACGACCTGACCGGACATACGGTGGCAACGACTCTGTCCGTCAGCGCCCGCGAGTTTTGCGGTGAATTGGGGCGGCGATTTGACTGAAATGGGGCAGAGGTAAGAAATGCCCTCATCGTCCAACGGCTTCCGGCTTGCTTTTCGGCTCGCGTCAGGCACACTGTTATCGTTCTGTCACAACAGAAGGCCGGATTGCCGATGACCGATGAGCCGGATTTGCCGCAAGGCGAGGCGCGCCATCAGCGCGAGACCACTTCCGAAGTGGTCGTCGATCTTCACGAATACAAGAACGCCAAGAACCCTCCCCCCATCACTTTCCATCGTCGCGAGTTGGACCAGATCCTTTGGGTCTACGGTCGAATGGTCGGCGAAGGCGAATGGCGGGACTACGCCATAGACCACCTGAAGGACCGAGCGGTCTTCTCGGTGTTCAAGCGTTCGGGGGAAATGCCGCTCTATCGGATCGAGAAGAACCCGAAACTGGCGGCGAAGCAGGGTGCCTATAGCGTGCTGAACATTCACGGCACGATCCTGAAGCGTGGCCACGAGCTCGCCCAGGTGCTCAAGGTGTTCGACAAGGTCCTGAAGCTGGTGGAGACGTGAAGCTGTCGCGCAAAAGTGCACTTCGGTTTTGCGCCAACGACATGCAAACATCAGAAACTTGAGGCGCTGGGAGCGTACCTGAAAGATCGCGACGCGCCTTGAGACCTGATCCGCACCGGCGTCCCGGTGAGATGCGCGGCGACTTCTTCCGACACACGGCTTTGGCCTGGCCGGGAGGGTTGGTCGCAATCAGCGCATGTCGAGCGTCCGCGCGGCATGCGGCGATCAGCTCTGGTAGAGCGTGTCCGGATAGACATCTTCCGGCGGATCGCTCGTCCGTCCCTCACCGAGCGCAAGCTGCATGATCGCCGTATCGAGCCAGCGGCCATGCTTGAAGCCGGTCGCGTTCATCGTGCCCTGGTGTGCGAAGCCGAGGGAGCGGTGCACCGCGATCGAAGCCGGATGAGCGCCGCCGATCACCGCCACCATCTGCCGAAAGCCGAGCTCCGTGCAGCGACGGATCAGTTCGGCAAGCAACGCCTTGCCGGCCCCCTTGCCGCGCGCCTCCGGTGCCAGGTAGATCGAATCCTCGACCAGGAAGCGATAGGCCGTGCGCGTCCGGAAGGCGGATGCATAGGCATAGCCCATGATCGAGCCGCTGTCATCGCATGCGACCATATACGGGTAGCCGTTGCTGATGATCGTCTCGAAACGGGTTCGCATCTCCGCCTCCGAAGGCGGTTCGATCTCATAGGTGGCGACACCGTTCAGAACGGATTCGCGATAGATCCCGGTGATGACGGGAAGGTCGGCGAGGGTAGCATCACGCAAGCTCAGGGACATGGCGGTCGACTGCATCTCGAGGTTTCGTCGCACTTCACTCCCACGGAGGCCGGGCGCGATCAACATTTTCCGGCAACAAAAAAGGCGGCCGAGGCCGCCTTTTCCGTCATTCGCTTCAAGCTTAGTTGTTCCGGTTGCCCATGAATTGCAGCAGGAACATGAACAGGTTGATGAAGTCGAGATAGAGCGTCAGGGCGCCCATGATCGCCTTGCGGCCGGCAACGGTGCTGTCATCGGCTTCGTAGTACATTTCCTTGATCTTCTGCGTGTCGTAGGCGGTGAGGCCAGCGAAGATCAGCACACCGATCACGGAGATCGCGAAGCCGAGGGCCGACGAAGCAAGGAAGATGTTGACGATCGACGCGATGATCAGACCGAAGAGGCCCATGATCAGGAACGTGCCGAAGCCCGACAGGTCTTTCTTGGTCGTGTAGCCGTAGAGCGACAGCGCGCCGAACGAAGCGGCCGTGACGAAGAACGTCTGCACGATGCTCTGGCCGGTGAAGACCAGGAAGATCGACGACAGAGACAGGCCCATCAGGGCGGCGTAGATCCAGAACGTCGTCTGTGCTGCGGAGACGCTCATCGAATTGATGCGGAAGCTCATGAAGAAGACCATCGCCAGCGGCGCCAGCATCACGACCCACTTCAGGGGCGAAGCGTAGATGAGCTGGGCGAATGCCGGATTGGAGGCGGCAAGCGCATAGGTTCCGTAAGCTGCCACGCCGGTGATCGCCAGGCCCAGGGCCATCAGGTTGTAGACCTTCAGCATGTACGCGCGAAGGCCCTCGTCGATCACGGCACCCGCCTGAGCGCCGGCGGGCGACATTCGGGTTTGGTAGTTTCTCAGATCAGCCATTGTTTCCTCATTTAAGCTCCGGTGGAAGTTACGGTGTCGGGCGGCGAACGTCTCGCTTCGGAAGGCTGGCTTCCACGCCCAGGCGCCGCTGCGGAGCTCCAGCATGCCTGTGGATAAATATGATGCCGAAACCCGTTGCGTACAAGACCCGAAGCCCCCGGATTCGAACGCATTCGGCCGGTTCCGGCAAGCACGACGGGGATTTACGGTTAACTTCGTGGCCTCAGAGCTCACGCAGGACTGGCGCCGCCTTCTGCCCGAGAATGCGCCATGTGCCGGCAAGACCAATACCAACGGTCATCACCAGCGCCCCGACGACCGTCAGGATTGCGATATCCGGCAGGAAGTTTGACGGCAGCTTCATGATGCGGCTGACGACGAACCAGGCGGCAACTCCGCCGGCAAACAGCGCGAAAACCGCGGTTGCGAGGCCGAGAATGGCATATTCGTAACTGAAAGCCCGGATGAGGGTCGCGCGCGTCGCGCCCAGCGTCTTCAGGACCACGGCGTCGTGGACACGCGCCCGGTTGCCGGCAGCAAGCGCACCGGCAAGCACCAGGACGGACGCGACGAGCGCCACCGCAGCCGCCGCCCGGATGGCCGTTGCCAACTGTCCAAGCAGCCCGTTCACGATGTCGAGAGCGTCCTTCACCCTCACGCTTGTAATCGTCGGATAGGCGTTGGTCACGGCTTTCAGCACCGCCGCCTCTTCTTCCGGCGTCGCCGCCGGATCAATGACCGTTGCCAGCCATGCATGCGGCGCGCCGGCAAAGGTGTTCGGCGAAAACACCATGACGAAGTTGATCGACAGCGATTCCCACTCGACGTTACGGAAATTGGCGATCTTGGCGGTGATGTTGCGGCCAAGCACGTTGACGGTCACCGTATCGCCGATCTTCAGGTCGAGTTCGCCCGCCTCTTCGGCCGAGAAGGAGACCAAGGGCTCGCCACTATAGTCTGCCGGCCACCACGTGCCCGCGGACAGCGTCGAGTTCTCGGGCTTGTTCTTGGCATAGGTGATGCCGCGGTCGCCGCGCAGCACCCATTGGCCGGCGGGTGGCACGTTGCGCCTGTTCACATCCTCGCCATTGAAGGCGACGATCCGGCCGCGCAGCATCGGCACCTCGATGACCTTGCCCTTCGGGATTGCCTGCTTGAGAACCGAACGGAAGCCTTCGATCTCGTTGCCCTGGATATCGACGAAGAAGAAGTTCGGTGCCCGCTCCGCCATGCTGCCGGTAAGCTCTCGGCGCAGATTGCCGTCGATCAGTGCCAGCGTCACCAGCAGAGCCAGCCCGAGGCCGAGCGACAAGACAACGGAAGACGTGAGCGCACCGGGGCGATGGATGTTGCCGATCGCCAGCCTGAGGGCCGGCGAGTTGACCCGCGGGCTGCGGCGCGCAAGCCAGGCGATCGCGAGCGCGACGACACGCAGGACGATGAAGGCAAAGGCGATCGCGCCCAGGAACACCAGCGAAATATAGCGGTCATAGGCCGCCCAGATCGCAAGCCCCGCAAGTGCGGCAAGGCAAGCGACGGCGCCGAGCAGGTAGGGCCATGCCGGAAAACCGGAGGGGTCGAAGCCCTGCTGGCGAAAGAGCGCGGTTGCCGGAATGGCGCGCGCGCGACCGAGCGGCAGGATGGCGAAAGTCAGCGCCGTCAGCACGCCGAAGAGCGCGGCAAGACCGAGCGCGCCGGGATAGAGGTGGAACTCCGTCGAGATCGGCAGCAGGTCAGCCAGGAACTGCGCCGCGACGAAGGGGATCAGCATGCCGAGGACGAGGCCAATCACGATGCCGATCAGGGCGATCATCAGGATCTGCGTGAGATAGATCATCGCCACCAGCGAGGCAGGAGCACCCAGGCATTTGAAGGTCGCAATGACGCTGCGCTTCTGATCGAGATAGGAGCGCACGGCGTTGGCCACGCCGACGCCGCCGACGATCAGCGCCGTCAGGCCGACAAGCGTCAGAAACTGCGAGAAGCGGGTGATGTTCGCCGTCAATGACGGCGCGGCGTTGGCGCTGGTGCGGATCGACCAGCCGGCGGCCGGAAAGCGCTTTTCGGCATCGGCACGAATGGCCGCAAGCTGCGCCGGGTCGGCGATCTTTACCTTGTAGCTATGCTCGACGAGGCTTCCGGTCTGCACCAGGCCGCTGGCCGCAAGCGCCTCGGCCGAGACCATCAGGCGCGGCGCAAAGCCGAAACCGTCAGACAAGGCGTCCGGCTCCCGCGTGATCGTGCCGGCGATCCGGATCCTGGCGTTGCCGAGAAGGACCTCGTCTCCGACCTGCACGCCCAGCCGATCGAGCAGCAGTGGCGCCACGACGCCACCGAATGTCTCGCCGCTACGCGCCAACAACTCGTGTAGCGGACGGTTCGGCTCACTTTCCAGGGCACCATAGAGCGGATAGACGGCATCGACTGCCTTCAGTTCGACCAGCGCCTGGTTGGATCCATCGGGCAGCCGCGCCATCGACCGCAAGCCGGCCGAGACCGCGACGGTTCCGAGGCTGTCGAGATAGGCACGCTCGTCCGTCGTCGCCACGCGATTGTTGAGCTCGAAGCGGATGTCGCCGGCAAGCAGTTCCTGCCCCTGCGTAGCGATCGTCGCGGTGATCGATTGCGACAGCGAATTGACGCCGGCGATCGCCGCGGTCCCGAGCGCGATGCAGGCAAGGAAAATATAAAAGCCCCTGAGCCCACCGCGCATTTCGCGCAGCGCCAGGCGAAGAGCAAGCAGCGGCCGCAGCCGAACCGATGACGTGCCGCTCATGCCGATGCCACCTCCTGGCGCGGCGCCACCGCAAGCGGCCCCGCCTCGCCACCGGTGACGATCTCGCCGGAGCGGACGTGGACCTGCCGTACGCAGCGCGCGGCAAGTGCCGCATCATGCGTCACGAGAACGAGTGTCATGCCGCGGTCACGCTGTTCGGCGAAAAGCAGATCGGCGATTTGGCGTCCGGTTTCAGCGTCGAGGTTGCCCGTCGGCTCGTCGGCGATCAGCAGTTTCGGCGAGGGCGCAAGTGCCCGGGCGATCGCCACGCGCTGCTGTTCGCCGCCGGAAAGCTGGCCGGGATAGTGGCTGAGCCGTTCGCCGAGACCGACGGCGACGAGTTCCTTGCGCGCAATCTCGAAGGCGTCGGCCACATTGGCGAGTTCGAGCGGCACCGCGACGTTTTCGAGCGCGGTCATATTGGGGATGAGGTGGAAGGACTGGAAGACGATGCCGATGTTGCGCCCGCGAAAGTCCGCCACCCGGTCCTCATCGAGCCGGTGCAGCGGCGTGCCGTCGATGACGATCTCGCCGCTATCCAGCCGCTCGAGTCCGGCGAGCACCATCAGCAGGGTCGACTTGCCCGAACCCGACGGACCGACGATCCCGACGGATTGGCCGGCATCGATCGTGAGGTTCATGCCCTTCAGCACATGCACCGAGGCCGCCGCCTCCCCGAGGGTCAGATCCGCGTTTTTGAGTTCGATGATGGTGCTGGCCAAGCGAAACAACCCTATATGAACGAAGTGGGGAACAGAAACGGCATTCGGGATTTAGGAACAGGCCCATGGCATTAAAAGGATTTCAACGGGTTTTCTTGGCACTGATGATGACAATTGCGTTATCATCGGCAGCACGCGCCGAGACGATCAGCCTCGTGGGGTTCGGCGACAGCCTGATGGCGGGCTATCAGCTCCCCGCGCAGGACGCTTTCCCCGCTCGGCTCGAAAAGGCGCTGAAGGAAAAGGGCCTGGACGTGACGATTGCGAACGCCGGCGTTTCCGGCGACACATCATCCGGCGGGCTTGCCCGCATCGACTGGTCGGTGCCCGATGGCACGAAGGGCGTGATCCTCGAACTCGGCGCCAACGATGCGCTGCGTGGCATCGCGCCGGAAGAGACCCGCAAGAATCTGGAGGCGATGATCACCCGGCTCAAGAACCGCGGCATCGCGGTGTTGCTCGCCGGCATGATGGCACCGCCCAACATGGGCGCAGACTATGCTGCCCGCTTCAACCCGATCTATCCGGAACTTGCCCAGAAATACGGGCTGGAACTCTACCCGTTCTTCCTCGATGGCGTGGTGACAGAGGCCAAGCTCAAGCTCGAAGACGGCATGCATCCCAATGGCGACGGCGTCGGTGTCATGGTCGAAAAGGCACTGCCCGTCGTCGAACGCTTCCTGGCAACCTTGAATAAGACGGAGTGATGACATCGTCCACAGTTAAGCGAACGTTAATATTCGTAAGTGTCAAATACTAGTTGCGTGCAGACTCGATGCGTGATTCGCTGAGACATCTGCAAGAGATTCGGGGAGCTCGCCATGCCGAGACTATTCACCGCCCTCGAAATTCCGCGCAATGCAGCAATGAGTCTTTCGTTGCTGCGCGGAGGACTTCCCGGAGCTCGCTGGATAGATGTGGAGAACTACCACATCACCTTGCGCTTCATCGGTGACGTCGACTGGCGCACCGCCGACGAGATCATCGACAAGCTCGACCGGATCGAACGTCCTGAATTCCAACTGCAACTGACCGGCACCGGCGCATTCGGCTCGAAGAAGCCGCATTCGGTCTGGGCGGGCGTCAGCAACCACCCGGAAATGTACGCCCTTCAGGCCGAGATCGAGCGCATCTGCCAACGGCTCGGGCTCGGGCCGGATCCGCGCAAATTCACGCCGCACGTGACGCTCGGCCGGCTGCGCTCAAGCCGCGTCGAGGATGTGGTCGAGTACCTCTCCGGACGCGGCAATTTCATGACTTCGCTCTTCACGGTCTCGCGCTTCGTATTGTTGTCGTCGCGAGATTCCGTCGGTGGCGGACCCTATCTGACAGAAGAGGTTTTCCCGCTTCACGAGGCCCGGTCGCCGAACCTCTCGAGCAACGACGAGCACCCGGCTTCGAGCATCTGGTAGAGCGCTTCGAAGGCTTCCGGTCCGTCGTAATAGGGATCCGGCACGTCCTGTCCGAGGCCTGAGGCGTAGCGCAGAAAAAGGTGCACTTTCTCTGCCGTGCCTTCAGGTGCCTGCCGCTTGAGCGTGCGGACATTGTTTTCGTCCATGCCGAGGAGCAGGTCGAAATCCCGGAAATCTTCCAGCCGGACCTGGCGCCCGCTGAGGGCCGAGATATCGATCCCGTGCCGCAGCGCCACCTTTATCGAGCGGCTGTCGGGCGGATCGCCGATATGCCAGGCGCCGGTTCCCGCTGAATCCACCTCTAGCGCCGGAGCCAATCCCTTTTGCTCCGCCAACGCACGCAACACGCCCTCGGCCAGCGGAGACCGGCAGATATTGCCGAGACAAACGAAAAGAACTCTGACCGGTTTCATGCTATTCAGTTCGACAGTGCTGGAGATGATGCAGGCTTATACGCGGCAGCTCGGCCTTCGAACAGGCGAATGTGAGGGAGAGAGACGATGACGGTGGAGAAGCTTGACGAGGCGGCGATTGCCGAAAACCTGCACAAGATGGAAGGCTGGGTGCGAGCCGAAGACGGCAACTCGATCTGGAAGGCGTTCCGCTTCAAGAACTTCGTCGAAGCCTTCGGTTTCATGACCGAGTGCGCGATCGTCGCCGAGAAGCTCAACCATCACCCCGAATGGTTCAACGTCTACAATCGCGTCGACGTGACCCTGACGACCCATGACGCCGGCGGGCTGACGGAGCTCGACTTCAAGCTTGCGGGGCGAATGGATAAGGCAGCAGCCGGCCGCATGCCCGATCATTTGAAATAGGGCGCACAATTCCCATATCAGACCATATCGCGCAAAAGTGCGAGGCGGTTTTGCGGTAACGATATGCGCAAAATCAAATCCTCGAGGCGTTAAGAGCGAAGCTGAAAGTTCGCGACTCGCTTTGAGAGCGCTGCAACAGCGAAAGCGGGACGATGGACGACATCAAGATCGGTGAAATTCTCTTGCCTGGCGAAGAATCCGAGCAGGAGCGCAGGGAAAAGCGTGTGAAGCGCCGTTTCTGGCCAACCTTTCGCCGAGCCGCGCGCCAGATCCCTTTCAGCCGTGACCTCGTCGCCGCTTATTATTGCGCGATCGATCCGCAGACGCCGACGCGTACCCGCGGCATCCTGCTTGCCGCACTCGCCTACTTCGTACTGCCAATCGACATCATCCCGGACGTGCTGGCCGTGGTCGGTTTCTCCGATGACGTCGCGGTCCTGACCGCAGCCTTCGCTGCCATCAGCGGCCAGATCAAGGAAACGCACTATACCAAGGCCGACGCAACCCTTGCCGACACTGCGCAAGACTGAACGAGACGGCCTTCCGGGTTGTGGCGCCCCATTCCTGCCCGAAAGTCAAACTCTTGCCCGATTCTTTGTGGCATAGACATGCGAATGACGGCGGTCATGCGCTTTGGTGAGTCGGCGTCATTCAATAGCTTGGGGCAGGAATCCTTCTGGAGCAGCGTTCCGAAGTGCCGCGCATCCGGCATCGACCTGGGTTCGACGATTGCGCGAATCATCGGTCGAAAGGCGCTGGGCAATGGAGCAAACCGCTCCGTTTCGGGGCTAAACCCGCGGTTTTCGGCCATCGTTGACGGTTTGGTAACCTGAATTAAGTCAAAACAAATTCAAATGATGACTACGCGTCGCCCGTCTGACCTGTTTCGGGTGATCGAAGAGCAAGAAAAGCGGCAGGACCTCATGTTTGTAAGAAAGATCGCAACCGCAATCGCACTCGTTCTGGCGACCGCCGGCATGGCTGCCGCCCAGTCTCCGACGCGCATCCAGCAGTTCAACGCCTGGGGCGCCTATTCCTACAACGCCGGCGGTGGCAAGGTTTGCTACGTGCTGTCGGTTCCGAAGGAAAAGAGCCCGGCTGGCATCGACCACGGCGACATCTTCTTCCTCGTTTCCCAGCGCCCCGGCCAGAACATCAGCTATGAGCCGCAGGCGATGATGGGTTACCCCTTGCAGGAAAACTCCAAGGTCAACGTCGTCATCGATGGCCGCACCTTCGTGATGTTCACCAAGGGCAACTCGGCCTGGGTGGAAAACGCGGCGGAAGAACCGGCCCTCGTCGCCGCGATGAAGACCGGCAAGGCGATGTCGGTCAACGCCAAGTCGCGCAGGGGCACGGCAACCTCCTACTCCTACTCGCTCTCGGGTATCTCGGCTGCGCTGAAGCAGATCGAAGCCTGCAAGTAATTCCGCTCGCAAGACGGAAATCAGGGCCGGCTGCAAAGCCGGCCTTTTGCGTTCAAGGCTCTGCCTCGTGACTCCGGGCCAAAACAATGCTAAAGGCCGCTCAACTTGAGAGCCTCCGCGCCCTGATTGGCCGCTTTCGATGGCTCGACCGATTTCAATTCGCGCATCAGGACGAATTCCGGACCCGCCGTCCGGACCGCCTCACGCTGTACGACAGGACATCATGAGCATGGCAGCCACTGAAATTCTGAACCGGGTGGAGATTGCTAAGGCGCCGCAGGCGCGCGCAGCGCCCCAAGCGGAAAAGCCGTCGCTGATCGGTCTGTTGCGCGAGGACATGGCCAAGGCGCTTGTCGAAAAGGGCGTGCCGGAACGGCAGGTCAAGATGCGCGTCAGCCAGCTCTGGCACTGGCTCTATGTGCGCGGCGTCTCCGACTTCGACCATATGACCAACGTGTCGAAGGACATGCGCGAAATGCTGAAAGAGCATTTCACCATTGCCCGGCCCGAAATCGTCGATGAGCAGATCTCCGGCGACGGCACCCGCAAGTGGCTGCTGCGTTTCCCGGCCCGCGGCGCCGGCCGTCCGGTCGAGATCGAGACGGTCTACATTCCCGAAGAAGGCCGCGGCACGCTCTGCATTTCGAGCCAGGTCGGCTGCACGCTCACCTGCTCCTTCTGTCACACCGGCACGCAGAAGCTGGTGCGCAACCTGACGGCCGAGGAAATCCTCGCGCAGCTGCTTCTCGCCCGCGACCGGCTCGGCGACTTCCCGGAACGCGACACGCCGCAGGGCGCGATCGTGCCGGCCGAAGGCCGCAAGATCACCAACATCGTCATGATGGGCATGGGCGAGCCGCTCTATAATTTCGAAGAGGTCAAGACCGCGCTGCTGATCGCGTCTGACGGCGAGGGTCTGTCGCTCTCCAAGCGCCGCATCACCCTTTCGACCTCCGGTATCGTGCCGGAGATCTATCGCACCGGCGAGGAAATCGGCGTCATGCTGGCGATCTCGCTGCATGCGGTACGCGACGACCTGCGCGACATGCTGGTGCCGATCAACAAGAAGTACCCGCTGAAGGAACTGATGGACGCCTGCCGCGCCTATCCGGGGCTTTCCAACGCCCGACGCATCACCTTCGAATATGTGATGCTGAAGGACGTCAACGACAGCCTCGAGGACGCCAAGCAACTGGTGAAGCTCCTGAAGGGCGTGCCGGCGAAGATCAACCTCATTCCCTTCAACCCCTGGCCGGGCACCAACTACCAGTGTTCCGACTGGGAGCACATCGAGAAGTTTGCCGACTACATCAACCAGGCCGGCTACGCCTCGCCGATCCGCACGCCGCGCGGCCGCGACATCCTCGCCGCTTGCGGTCAGCTCAAGTCGGAATCCGAGCGCATGCGCAAGGTCGACCGCCTCGCCTTCGAGGCGATGATGATCGCCAATCACGGCGAGGACTGAGGCGAAACGCCCGCGCGGCGGCGGTTCTTCGCTCCTGGCCTGGCGCCATCGATGAAGAACTTTGATGGATGATGCAGTTCCTATCGATTGATTTCATGCCTCCGGTTTCTTAAAGAAGGCGGGAAATCAATCGGAGGACAACCCATGCGCTCACTTCTCATCGCCCTTGCCGCCACGGTGGCATTCACCCTCCCCGCCCGCGCCGATGAGGTGACCGTCGCCGTAACCGCAATCGTCGAGCATCCGGCGCTCGATGCTGCCCGCGACGGCGTGAAGGATGCGCTGGCCGCCGCCGGCTACAAGGAAGGCGAAAACCTCAAGTTCATCTACGAGTCGGCCCAGGGCAACCCGGCAACCGCAGCCCAGATCGCCCGCCAGTTCGCCGGCGAAGCTCCGAACGTGATCGTGCCGATCTCGACGCCGTCCGCCCAGGCGGTCGTTTCCTCGACCCGTGATATCCCTGTTGTCTTCACCGCCGTTTCCGACCCGCTCGGCGCGCAGCTCGTCAAGGACATGGACAAGCCCGGCGGCAACGTCACCGGCCTCTCGGACATGTCGCCGGTTGCCGAGCACGTCGCGCTGATCAAGGAAATCCTGCCGAACGCCAAGTCGATCGGCTACCTCTACAACTCGGGCGAAGCCAACTCCGTTTCGCTGCTCGCAGTCCTCAAGGCCGAAGCCGAAAAGGCCGGCCTGACCGTGGTCGAATCCGCCGCCACCAAGTCGGCTGAAGTGCAGGGTGCCGCCCGCGCGCTCGTCGGCCGCGCCGATGCGATCTACGTGCCCACCGACAACACGATCATCTCCGCGCTCGAAGGCGCCGTCGCCGTCGCTGAAGAAGCCAAGCTGCCGCTCTTCACCGCCGACACGGATTCGGTTGCCCGCGGCTCGCTCGCAGCCCTCGGCTTCAACTACTACGACGTCGGCAAGCAGACCGGCGAAGTGGTCGTGCGCATCCTCAAGGGCGAAAACCCGGGCGATATCGCCGTCAAGGTTGCCGCCGGTTCCGACCTGGTGATCAACAAGAAGGCCGCCGAGAAAATGGGCGTCACCCTTCCCGAAAGTGTCGTAAAGCGCGCAACGCGCGTTGTTGAATAAGGCTTTCGGCCTTTTCAGGTTCAAGTTTGTTGCGTTTTGCCCGCCTCCGTTCCATACGGGGGCGGTTCGCTATGAGGGCCCTGAAATCCCCGGGGATGCCGGGGCCGCTCCAAAATTCTAAGCCGCACACACGCCCGGCCATCGACGGCCCCGTGTGCCAGGCGAGAGCGTCGCGCCCATAGAGACAAGCACGCGCGACACGTAGAAAAGAGGGTCTGGGGTTGAGTGTCATCGCTTTCTGGGGAGCCGTGGAACTGGGGCTGGTCTATGCCTTTGTTGCCCTTGGCGTCTTTCTCGCCTTCCGGGTGCTCGATTTCCCCGACCTGACGGTCGACGGATCGTTTCCGCTGGGCGCTGCCGTCACCGCCGTGCTGATCATCGCCGGCGTCAATCCGTGGCTTGCGGCCGGCGTCGCCATGGTTGCGGGGGCTGCCGCCGGCATCGTCACGGCGATGCTCAATGTGCGCTTCAAGATCCTCAACCTGCTCGCCTCGATCCTGACGATGATCGCGCTGTTCTCGGTCAATCTGCGCGTCATGGGCAAGCCCAACGTCGCGCTGATCAACGCCGATACGATGCTGTCGCCCTTCTACGGCCTCGGCCTTCGCGATTTCTACGTCCGGCCGCTGTTCATCGGCGTTCTGGTCATCATCGCGATCATCGTCGTCTGGCGCTTCCTTGAAAGCGATGCCGGTCTGGCGATGCGCGCCACCGGCGCCAACGCCCGCATGGCCCGCGCCCAAGGCGTCGACACCAACCGCCAGATCTATCTCGGCATGGCGATCTCCAACGCGCTGGTGGCGCTTGGCGGCGCGCTTTTTGCCCAGACCAACGGCTTTGCCGACGTCACCTCGGGCGTGGGCACCATCGTCGTCGGTCTTGCTGCTGTCATCATCGGCGAAACGCTGCTTGGCGCCCGCGGCATCCTGATCGCGCTGATCGGCTGCGTGCTCGGCTCGATCCTCTACCGCATCGCCATCCAGTTGGCGCTGTCGACCGACATGCTCGGACTGCAGGCTTCCGACCTCAACTTCGTGACGGCCGCACTCGTGACCTTTGCCCTTGTCCTTCCCCGCCTGCGTCGTGGAGGTGCGGCATGATCAGCGTCAACAACATCCAGGTTATCTTCGGCAAGGGCACGCCGCTGCAGAAGCAGGCGCTGAACGGTGTCAGCCTGACGATCGAGCAGGGCTCCTTCGTCACTGTCATCGGCTCCAACGGTGCTGGCAAATCGACGCTGCTCGGCGTGCTCGCCGGCGACGTTTTGCCGAGTGCCGGCCAAGTGATGATCGGCAAGACCGATGTCAGCCGTAAAGGCACCGCTGCCCGCGCGGGCCTCGTCGCCCGCGTCTTCCAGGATCCCTTGACCGGAAGCTGCGGCGCACTGTCGATCGAGGAAAACCTGGCGCTTGCCGCCAAGCGTGGCGAAGCGCGCGGCCTGACCGCAGCGCTCGGCCCCAAGCGTCGCGAGCATTTCCGCGAGCGCATCGCCGAACTCAACCTCGGCCTCGAAAACCGCATGGGCGACCGCATGGACCTTCTGTCCGGTGGCCAGCGCCAGGCGGTTTCACTGGTCATGGCAACGCTCGCCGGTTCTGAAGTTCTACTGCTCGATGAGCATACGGCCGCACTCGACCCGGGCATGGCCGAGTTCGTGATGAACCTTACCCAGAAGATCGTTTCCGAGCGCAAGCTCACGACGATGATGGTGACGCACTCGATGCGCCAGGCGCTCGATTACGGCCACCGCACCATCATGCTGCATGGCGGCGAGATCGTTCTCGACGTCGCCGGCGACAGCCGCAAGGAACTGCAGGTCGAGGACCTGATTGCCATGTTCCGCCGCATCCGCGGCCAGACGCTCGACGACGACGCGCTGCTGATCGGCTGATCTCGAGTCTCTCAGAAGCCTGCCCCTCATCTGCCTGCCGGCATCTTCTCCCCGTAGAGACGGGGAGAAGAGAGCGTGCGGCACCCGCACCATCCCTCTTCAGACCCCCGCCTAGCTCGCAACTGATGAGCCATTCTTACGTTTCGAAACTACTCCGGCTGCAATCTTCTGGCGCCAACGCTGCAGCACGCGTTCTCCCCGCCTGCGGGGAGAAGATGCCGGCAGGCAGATGAGGGACAAGCCCCCGAAAACGCGTCTTACCGCGCCGTCGTCATAAAGATCTTCACCGCAAACACCGAGAAGACCCCGGCGAAGCTGAAGTCGAGCGCCCGCATGACACCCTTGTTTCGTTGAAGCCAGGAGGCCAGCCAGTCGGCGGCGAAGACGACCAGCATGTTGACCGGCATGCCGATGGTGATGAAGAACAGCCCGAGGAACAGGAGCTTGCCAGTGACCGACGGATCGTCGGCGCTGACGAATTGCGGCAGGAAGGTCATGAAGAAGATGATGACCTTGGGGTTCAAGAGGTTCACCCAGAAGCCGGCGGAGATGTTGGCAAACGCCGTACCCTCCGTCACCTCAACCTTCTGCACCGAAATGCTGGAACCGAAGCGGATCGCCTGGATGGCAAGCCACAGCAGATAGGCGGCGCCACCGGTCTTGAGGATGGTAAAGGCGGTAGGCGAGGCGGTGATCAGCGCCGAAATGCCGAAGGCGACCAGAAGCGTATGAACGACGATGCCGAAGCTGGTACCAAGCACGACGAAGAGCGCTGCCTTCTTGCCCTGGGCCAGCGCGCGGCTGATCGATAGCGTCATGTCCGGGCCGGGCGTCGCCGCCAGAAGCAGCGTCGCAGCCGCGAAGGTGGCAAGGATCGGCAGGCTGGGAATGAAGTCCATCGTCGGTCTCCTCGGCGCAGGATCGCTCCCTCTAACGCCGCACTTCTGCTTTTGCCAGCGGATTCGCTCCGTCAGGCGTTCTAGAGCTTGTATCGCCGCAGGTTCTGGCTAAAGTGCCGCAGATTTGCACGCGGCATCGCCGCCCTCCCCAAGACCAGACGGACGGAAACCATGGCATCGCATAAAGACGTGAAAAAGGTCGTTCTCGCCTACTCGGGCGGTCTCGACACCTCGATCATCCTGAAGTGGCTGCAGACCGAACTCGGTGCGGAAGTCGTCACCTTCACGGCCGACCTCGGCCAGGGCGAAGAGCTCGAGCCGGCGCGCAAGAAGGCCGAGATGCTCGGCATCAAGGAGATCTACATCGAGGATGTCCGCGAGGAATTCGTCAAGGATTTCGTCTTCCCGATGTTCCGCGCCAACGCCGTCTATGAAGGCGTCTACCTGCTCGGCACTTCGATCGCCCGGCCGCTGATCTCCAAGCATCTGATCGACATCGCCAAGAAGACCGGCGCCGACGCGATCGCCCACGGCGCCACCGGCAAGGGCAACGACCAGGTTCGTTTCGAACTCTCGGCCTACGCGCTGAACCCCGACATCAAGATCATCGCGCCCTGGCGCGACTGGTCGTTCAAGAGCCGCACCGACCTGCTCGAATTCGCCGAGAAGCACCAGATCCCGGTTGCCAAGGACAAGAAGGGCGAAGCGCCGTTCTCCGTCGACGCCAACCTGCTGCACTCCTCATCGGAGGGCAAGGTTCTCGAAGATCCGGCCCAGGAAGCTCCGGAATACGTGCACATGCGCACGATTTCGCCGGAAGCCGCGCCCGACAAGGCAACCGTCATCAAGATCGGCTTCGAGCGCGGTGACGCCGTCTCGATCAACGGCGTGCGCCTGTCGCCGGCAACCCTGCTTGCCAAGCTCAACGACTATGGCCGCGACAACGGCATCGGCCGCCTCGACCTCGTTGAGAACCGCTTCGTCGGCATGAAGTCGCGCGGCGTCTACGAGACCCCCGGCGGCACGATCCTGCTTTCTGCTCACCGCGCGATTGAATCGATCACGCTCGACCGCGGTGCTGCACACCTCAAGGACGAGCTGATGCCGCGTTATGCCGAGCTGATCTATTACGGCTTCTGGTTCTCGCCGGAGCGAGAAATGCTGCAGGCGGCAATCGACAAGAGCCAGGAGCATGTCGAAGGCGAAGTGACGCTGAAGCTCTACAAGGGCAATGTCATGGTCACCGGCCGTGAAAGCCCGAAGTCGCTCTATTCCGACAAGCTCGTCACCTTCGAGGACGACCAGGGCGCCTACGACCAGAAGGATGCAGCCGGCTTCATCAAGCTCAACGCGTTGCGTCTGCGCACGCTCGCCGCGCGCAACCGCTAAGATCCGTCTGCTGAAAATAAAAAAGCCTCCGCGACCCGTTCGCGGAGGCTTTTTTGTACCGGCTACTCCGCCGCTTCCGGCAGCGGATCCTCGCGGTCAACGGCCACCGCCAGCGGCTTCAACCGCACGGTCCGGCGATACCAGACATAGCTGAGGATGCAGACGAGACCGAAGCTCGGGATGATCGTGCCAAGCGCCAGCACCGGAACTCCAACGGCAGCGGCAATCGCCCCGCCGAGCAGCCCTGAGCCCATCTGGACGAAGCCCATCATCGCCGAAGCGGTGCCGGCGATATCCGGGAAAGGTGCCATCGCCGCCGTCATCATATAGGGCATGACGAAGGCGATGCCGAAAGCATAGATGCCGATCGGCAGCATGACCGAGAGGAAGCTCGGCGAGAGCGCGTGCATGCTATAGGCAAGGACGAGGCTGGCTAGACCGATGAAGACGAGGCCTGCCGGCACCAGCGCCTGTGGTGTGAAGCGGCGCATCAAGAGCCGCACCACCACAGTTCCGGAAAAGAACAGACCCGACTGCATCAGCATGCCGACGCCGAATTCCGTCGGCGTCAGGCCGACTTCGTTGATCAGCACGAAGGGCAGCATCGTCGCCCAGGCATAGAGCGCGCCGACCGCACCGCCGATGACCAGCGTCGAGGAGATGAAGCGGCTGTCGCTGACCAGGCGTCGATAGGCAGTAAGGATCGGCCTCAGATGGCCCTTGGCCCGATCGGGCGTCGACGTCTCCGCCATGAAGAACTGCACGGTGAAACAGGCCATGGCGGCAAAACCAACCATCAGGAAAAAGATCGATTGCCAGCCGAAAAGGCCGAGCGCCAGACCGCCAAGCGTCGGCGACACCGCGGGTCCAAGCGCCAGCATCATGCCGATCATGTTCATGATCCGCGCCGCCTCCGTCCCGGTGAACTGGTCCCGCACGATCGCCCGCGCTACCGTCATGCCGACGGAAGCACCGATGCCCTGTACGAGCCGCCCGGCCAAAAGCACCGCAACCGACGGCGCAAAAGCCGCCATCAGGCTGCCGACGAGATAGATCGCCATGAAGATCAGCGTCGCGCGCCGTCGCCCGATGACGTCGGAGAGCGTGCCGGAGACGAGCTGGGCAAAGGCGAAACCGGCGAAATAGAGCGACAGCGTCATCTTAATCGCCGCCTCGCTCGAGGAGAAGGCACGCACCAGCTCCGGCATGGCTGGCGTATAGAGCGCCATGGAAACAGGCCCGAGCGCCACCAGGAACGCCCCGATGATGCTGGTGCGCCGCTCGCTCATGCGACGCGTCATTGCGCGGCTCCGGACTTACCCTCGGGCTTCTCGCCGGTTTCCTTGCCGGCAAGGCACGGATCAAGCTCACGCAGGTTGTCGCGCAGGATGCGCAAGTTGGCGCAGAGAACTTCGCGCGTCGCCTCGTCGAGCCCTGCGGTATAGGCGTTCATCATCTCCCTGAGCCCCGTCATCAGCTCGGTGAGCAGCGGACCGGCCTTCTCGGTGATCACGACGTTCTTGGCGCGGCGGTCCGCAGGATCCGGCACGCGGGCAACAAGGCCCATCGCCTCCAGCCGGTCGAGATAGGCCGAAAGCGTCATCGGCTCGATCCCCATGCGGGTCGCGATCTCAGCCTGCTTGATGCCTTCTGTCAGCGCCACCTGGATCAGCGTGCGCGCCTCGCCGGGCGTGATGCCCAGATCCATGGCATTGACCTTGCGGTCGAAAGCCCCGCGCAAAAGGCGCGAGACGTCCGTGAGCAGCATTCCGATGGTTTCGGATTCGAGTTTGAAAGGCATAAGGTCGTTCACAAATGATATAATAAGTTTTGCTTACCATATCTCCCGCCGCCGTTCAACGCGTCACTGGTTGCAGCTAGCCTTCCAGCTCCTCGCGCAGCATCTCGAGCTCCAGCCACTCTTCCTCCATGCGAGCGAGATCCGCACGCAGCTTCTCCAGTTCCTGCGCCAGCTTCGCAAAGGCGTTTGGATCTTTTGTGAAGAGGTTGGGATCGGCCATCTTTTCTTCGCGCTTGGCCGCCTCGGCCTCCGCCTTGGCGATCTCCTTCGGCAGGTTTTCGAGCGCGAACTTCTGCTTGTAGGAGAGCTTGCCCTTGGCCGCCTTCGGTGCATCGGCAGCGGGTCCGGCCGTTTCGCTCGCCTTGGCCTTTTCAGCCTTCTCCGCCTTGCGCTTCTCTTCGATTGCGCCCTTGCGCTGCGCCATCATGTCGGAATAGCCGCCGGCATATTCGATCCAACGGCCGTCCGGCTCCTCGGGGTTTGCCGGCGCGATCGTCGAGGTGACGGTACGGTCGAGGAAGTCACGGTCGTGGCTGACGAGGATAACCGTACCGGCAAAGCCGGCGACGATTTCCTGCAACAGGTCGAGCGTTTCGATGTCGAGGTCGTTGGTCGGCTCGTCGAGGATCAAGAGGTTGGTCGCCCGCGACAGGATGCGCGCCAGCATCAGCCGAGCACGCTCGCCACCCGAGAGCTCGCGGATCGGGGTTCGCGCCTGCTCCGGCTGGAACAGGAAATCCTTCATGTAACCGGTGACGTGACGCTGCTCGCCGTTGACGAGCAGGTTGTCGCCGCGTCCGTCTGTCAGGTAATGCGCCAGAGTGTCGTCGAGATTGAGGTCTTCGCGCTTCTGGTCGAGCGTCGCCATTTCGAGATTGGTGCCGAGCTTCACTGTTCCCGCGTCCGGCTCGATCTGACCGGTCAGCATCTTCAGAAGCGTCGTCTTGCCGGCGCCGTTCGGGCCGACGAGACCAATGCGGTCGCCCCGGTGCACGCGGATCGAGAAGGGCGCAACGATGGTGCGGTCGCCATAGGCCTTGCTGATCTTCTCCGCCTCGATCACCAGCTTGCCGGATTCCTTGGCGTCGGCGGCAGTCGCTTGAACGGTGCCCTGCGGCCCCTTGTGGCCGCGATAGGTCGCCCGCATGGTCTGCAGCTCGCCGAGCCGGCGCATGTTGCGCTTGCGCCGCGCGGTCACGCCGTAACGCAGCCAGTGCTCCTCGCGCTCGATCGCCTTGCCGAGCTTGTGCTGTTCCAGTTCCTCGGCCTCGAGTACCTCGTCGCGCCACGCTTCGAAATGCGCAAAACCGCGATCGAGCCGGCGCGACTGGCCACGATCGAGCCAGACGGTCGCGGTCGACACCTTCTCCAGAAAACGCCGGTCGTGCGAAATCAGCACAAGCGCCGAGCGGCTGCGGGTCAACTCGTCTTCCAGCCATTCGATCGTCGGCAGGTCGAGATGGTTGGTCGGCTCGTCAAGCAGGAGGATATCCGGCTCAGGCGCCATGACGCGCGCCAATGCCGCGCGGCGCGCCTCGCCGCCGGAGAGCCGCTTCGGGTCCTCTTCGCCGGTGAGACCGAGATGCTGCAGCAGATAGGCGACACGATAGGGATCATCGCTCGGACCAAGACCCGCCTCGGCATAGGCCTGCACCGTGTCGTAGCCGTCGAAATCCGGTGCCTGGTGCAGATAGCGGATGGTCGCGGAGGGGTGGCGGAACACCTCGCCCGACTGCGCCTCTGCAAGTCCCGCGGCGATCTTCATCAGCGTCGACTTGCCCGAGCCGTTGCGGCCGACCAGGCAGATGCGGTCGCCCGGCTCAACTTGCAGGTTGGCGCCGGCCAGAAGCGGTGCGCCACCAAAGGTGAGGAAGATATCGTCGAGTTTCAGAATGGGAGGCGCCAAGGCTCAGGCTCCGGAAAGATCATAGGGGCGGGCGAGCACGATGGCGCGGCCGCTCTTGAGAGTGAAGCGGAGGGGACCCTCCGCGACGTTGGAAACGGTTCGGGACGAGCCGAACGGCAAAGTGAAATCGTCGAGCGGGTAACGCGCATTGACGATCGAAAGACCGTCAAGCTCCGTCAATCCCAGCACGGAGAACAGGCAACCCTTCGGCAAGTCGAGCTCGAGCGCACCGGCAAGCAGCGGATAGGCCTCCTCCTCACCCGAGGTCATCAGGACCGAGAGACCACGTTCGGCAAGCGCAACGGCTTGCAACAGGTGCAGGAAGGCATGGTCGCTGCGCGTTCCGCCGAGCGCGCCGGCAAAGATCAGGTTGTCGGCACCACGCGAGAGCGCCGCCTCGACCGCGATCTCGCCATCGGTCGCCGCCTTGGCCGCCGGATAGGGTTCGCGTGGAACCGAGGCAAACTCGGAAAGCAGGGCGTCTTCGGTCGAGTCGAAATCGCCGACCCAGACATCGGGCGTCACGCCAAGCAAACGCGCGTGCCGCATGCCGCCATCCGCCGCGACGAAGCGGCTTCCGCTGAGCTGGCGTGTCAGCCGGTCGGTCGCCGAAAGGGCGCCGCCAAGCAGAATGGTGAAGGTCGATCGAGCCATGGCAAAGCCCATAGCGCAAAGGACCGCGGAAGGAAAACGAAGAAAACCGTTGGACGGCCGGATCTAAAGAATTTGCGAAAGCCGTCAGTGGCCTTCCGGCACCGGATCGGGAAACAGCATGCCGGCATAGATACCCGGTGTCGAATCCGGAATCTCGATTGCACCGGCCACCCGCTCGTAGAACTTCGCCGGCCCGACCCCGCCGATCACCGCGTAGCCATAGCCGGTCTCGCGCATCGCCGTCAGGCTTTCGATCAGCAGCGCCTCACCGATGCCCTGCCCGCGCATGTTTTCGTCGACGCCCGTTGGCCCGAAGAAGCCGAGTGCGGTTACGTCATGGCAGGCAAAGCCGACGATCTTTTCGTCGTGCACGGCGATGTGGATGCGCGTCGGAGTCGAGGAAAAGGCCGCCTCCGCCTCCCCTGCCCAGCCGGCTCCAAAAGTCTTCTCGATCCAGGAGACAACGAGGCGGCGCTCCGGCGCCATGGCGCGGCGAATGCTGATACCCGCACCGAGCCGTGATTGGGACTGCGCAGGCAGGGCATAAAGTCGAACGAGCATATCTGGCATGGCGTTTCCTCCTCGTTGCAGTTGTGTAGCGCAGTCGGCGGCTTACGCAAACACAAGCCACTGCACTGATCAAAGCGCCGCTCGCGACTAGCCCCAAACATCGCTTGCCACCGAACCAACCTAGCGGTAAATCTCTTGCCGCTCTAACGGGGTGCCTCCCGACCGCGAAGCGGCCGGAGGCTGAGAGGCGTGAAACGCCAACCCGCGGAACCTGATCCGGCTCATACCGGCGGAGGGATTAGACGCGATCGGATCGATACGCCCTTTTCCCATGCAACAACGAACTTTGGGAGAGAGGTGCTCGCCATGTCCAATTCATCGCAACTCAAATTGTTTAGCCGGCTAGCTCTGGCCGCGGCTGCAAGCCTAGTTTTCGTCGGCGCCGCGGCCGCTGCCGACAAGACGTTGACGGTCTACACCTATGAGAGCTTCATCACCGAATGGGGCCCGGGCGCCAAGGTCGCGGAAGCCTTCGAGAAAACCTGCGAATGCAAGGTCAACTATGTCGGCGTTGCCGACGGCGTCGAGCTGCTCACCCGTCTGAAGCTCGAAGGCGAAGCCTCGAAGGCCGACATCGTGCTCGGTCTCGACACCAATCTTGTTGCCGAAGCCAAGGCGACCGGCTTCTTCGCGCCGCACGGCGTCGACGCCAAGGATCTGAAGGTTCCGGGCGGCTTCTCCGACGATACCTTCCTGCCCTATGACTACGGCCACTTCGCTATCGTCTACGATACCGAAACGCTGAAGACGCCGCCGAAGAGCCTCAAGGAGCTGGTCGAAGGCGACGCGTCGCAGAAGATCGTCATCGAGGATCCGCGCACCTCGACGCCGGGGCTCGGCCTGCTGCTCTGGGTCAAGGCCGTCTATGGCGACGAGGCAGGCGCTGCGTGGGCCAAGCTCAAGGACCGCGTTCTGACCGTCACCCCCGGCTGGTCGGAAGCCTACGGCCTCTTCACGAAGGGTGAGGCGCCGATGGTGCTCTCCTACACCACCTCGCCGGCCTACCACATGGTCGCGGAGAACACCGAGCGCTACCAGGCTGCGGCCTTCTCCGAGGGGCACTACATCCAGATCGAGGTCGCCGGCATGACCAAGAATGCCAAGGAGCCAGAACTGGCAAAACAGTTTCTGAGCTTCATGACCGGACCGGAATTCCAGTCGATCATCCCGACGACCAACTGGATGATGCCGGTCGGCGCCACCAGCGAACCGCTGCCGGACGCCTTCAACAAGCTGGTCAATCCGGAAAAGACCTTCCTGCTGCCGTCGGAAGAGGTCGCGAAGAACCGCAAGGTCTGGATCGACGAGTGGCTTGCCGCGATGAGCAAGAACTGAGGCCGGATTGTTCGCACTTCGCGAAAACCGCATGACTGTTGTCGCCGGGGCATTTTGCCTCGGCGCCTTCCTGCTCTTCGTCGGCCTGGCTGTCGCAGCCTTGCTCGCCCAGACCGGCGGCACGGACGAAAGTACTCTGTTCGACGCCTATATCTGGCGCGTCACCCGCTTCACGCTGTTGCAGGCAAGCCTTTCCACGCTGCTGTCCGTACTGTTCGCGATCCCTGTGGCGCGGGCGCTCGCGCGGCGGCCGCAGTTTTTCGGCCGGATCTGGCTGTTGCGGCTGATGGCGCTGCCGCTCGGCCTGCCCGTTCTCGTCGGCGCACTCGGGCTGATCGAGATCTGGGGGCGCCAGGGTTTCCTCAACTCCGGCCTGCGTTGGCTCGGCCTCGAGCAGCCGATCAGCATCTATGGCCTGTTCGGCATCCTCATCGCCCATGTCTTCTTCAATATGCCGCTTGCGGCGCGCCTGTTTCTGGCCGGGCTTGAGCGTATTCCCGCCGAATACTGGCGTAGCGCTGCCAATCTCGGCATGCCGTCCCGCTCGCTCTTCCGCTTCATCGAATGGCCTGTCCTGCGCGGCCTGCTGCCGGGTGCGGCCGGCCTCGTCTTCATGCTCTGCGCCACCAGCTTCACGCTGGTGCTGACGCTTGGCGGTGGGCCTGCGGCCAGCACCATCGAGGTCGCGATCTATCAGGCGCTGCGCTTCGATTTCGATCCGCCGCGCGCCATCGCGCTGTCCGGCCTGCAGATCGCCATGACCGGCGTCCTGTTTCTCATTCTCAGACGTCTGGCAACGGAGCCGGAAGAGGGCATGACCGGCGGGCGAACCGTTCGACGCTTCGATGGCGCAAGGACACTGGCGCGCCTCAACGACACCGCCTGGATCATCCTGGCACTGCTCTTCCTCCTCGCCCCGCTGGTTGCGGTGGTCATCTCCGGCATGCAGGCCGATCTTCTGAAGCTTGCGCGCGATCCGAACGTCCACAGGGCACTGATGACGAGTGCGGCGATCGCGCTTGCCTCTGCACTTGCCTCCGTCGCCATGGCAGCCGTCATGATCCGCGCCGCAGCGACAATCACCGCGGCCCGCCATGCGGGCGCGCTCGCCCACGGTTTTGCCGGTGCGATCGGCGCCAGCACCTCGCTCATCCTGCTGGTGCCGCCCGTCGTGCTTGGCGCCGGCTGGTTTCTGCTTCTGCGCCCCTTCGGTGATGTCGCGCGCTTTGCGCCTGTGATCGTCGTGGCGATCAATGCCCTGATGGCACTGCCCTTCGTCCACCGTATCCTTGCCCCGGCGATGGCAACGCACGCGGCACGTTCCGAACGGTTGACGGCGAGCCTCGGCATCCGCGGCTTTCATCGCCTGCGATGGATCGACCTTCCCGCGCTTCGAAGGCCGCTGCTGATGGCATTTTCCTTCGCCATGGCGCTGTCTCTCGGCGACCTTGGCGCCGTCGCCCTGTTCGGCTCGCAGGACATGGTAACGCTTCCCTGGCTGCTCTACAGCCGCATGGGTAGCTATCGCACTGCCGATGCGGCCGGCCTTGCCCTCTTCCTCGGGCTTCTCTGCCTGATCTTCACCATCCTCGGCACGGCGGAAGACGACCGCCGACGGGAAGGACGCAAAGCATGACCAGGTCCACCGCTGCCATAGAATTGCGCAATGTCGAGGTTCGTTTCGAAACGACCACGCTACACTTCGATTGCACAATTGCTGCCGGCGGCATCGTCGCCGTCGCCGGCGCCTCCGGTTCCGGCAAGTCGACGCTCTTTCACCTCATCGCAGGCTTTGAAGACCCTGACCATGGCGAGATCCGCATCCTCGACGAGAACGCTGACAACCGGGCACCCTCGGAACGCCCGGTCTCGATGATTTTCCAGGACAACAATCTCTTCGCCCATCTCGATGTCGCCACCAATGTCGGCCTCGGCATCAACCCGACACTTCGCCTGACGGACGAAGACCGCAACAGGATCGAAGAAGCGCTTCGCCGCGTAGGGCTCGAAGGCTTCGAACGACGACTGCCGCCCACGCTTTCCGGCGGCGAGCGTCAGCGGGTCGCCCTTGCCCGTGCGCTTGTGAGGCATCGCCCCCTGCTCTTGCTGGATGAACCTTTTGCCGCCCTCGATCCCGGCATGCGCGCCGGCATGCGCGCGCTTCTTGGCGAGTTGCACGCGGAAGAAGGCAACACCATTCTGATGATCACGCACCATCCCGAAGACGTGAAAGCGCTGGCCGATAGCGTGCTTTTTCTCGACCAGGGGCGTATCATTGCACACGATACACTCGACCGCTTTCTGGAGCGGCGCGACAATGCGGCAATCGACCGCTTCCTTGGCAACGCGTGAAGGTGGGGCCGGATTCTCTGCTCCCCCAACCGATTGCCACAATTTGACCGCGGCGCCATGCGACGCGCGAAATATCCGGTCGGCATCGCGAATATTCGCGCATCCGTTGCCGTGATACCACGGGGCAACTATTTCTACCGAGACAAACTAGGCAGGTGGCGCTGAAATCAGATACAGCAAGACCAGGGCTGAACAGTCGCGGCGGAGCAACGCTGCCGGACTGAAAAAGTAGGACTTTCAACGCTATCGTTCCATCGCCCCGCTGCATGCGGGCGGAGCGACAGACGGGAAACGGGCTGAGGCATGGAGAGGCATACAGTCACACACGACCGGTTCCCGCCGAAGCGCGGACGGCTGCGTGCACGCGTTGTGGTTGCGCTGCTCGCGACCACGCTTCTCTCCGCATGCCAGTCGGTGATCGAACAATCCTACGAGCCGACCGTTTCGCCTTCGTCCAATCCGCAGATTGTCGACGAGGTCCAGAAGAACGATCCGCGCGCCAAAATGGGCGCGCGCGAACATCCGCGCATCGTCGCAAGCTACGGCGGCGAATACAAGGACGCGAAGACCGAACGGCTGGTCGCCCGCATCGCCGGCGCGCTGACCGCCGTCTCGGAAAACCCGCAGCAGTCCTACCGCATCACCATCCTGAATTCGCCGGCGATCAACGCCTTTGCTCTGCCGGGTGGCTATCTCTACGTCACCCGCGGCCTGCTCGCTCTTGCCAATGATGCATCGGAAGTCGCCGCCGTGCTGTCGCACGAAATGGCGCACGTCACCGCCAACCACGGCATCGAACGGCAACAACGCGAAGAAGCGGAGGTCATCGCCAGCCGCGTGGTCTCCGAAGTGCTGTCGTCCGATCTCGCCGGCAAGCAGGCGCTCGCTCGCGGCAAGCTCAGGCTCGCGGCCTTCTCGCGCAACCAGGAACTCCAGGCCGATGTGATCGGCGTACGCATGCTCGGCGAAGCCGGCTACGATCCTTACGCCGCCGCACGCTTCCTGGACTCGATGGCAGCCTATAGCCGCTTCACAGCGGTCGATCCGGAATCCGACCAGAGCCTCGACTTCCTGTCGAGCCACCCGAACGCACCGCAGCGCGTCGATCTCGCGCGCCGGCATGCCCGTGCCTTCGGACCGGAAGGCACCAGTGGCGATCGCGGCCGCGACTACTACCTTGCCGGCATCGACGGCCTGCTCTACGGCGACAGTCCGCAAGAGGGCTATGTCCGCGGCCAGAC